>CAIYXP010000427.1 GCA_903930145.1 uncultured Methylococcaceae bacterium | reverse complement strand
ATTAGATGACTTAAGCCTAGGCTACCAAACCATGATAGCTTGGATGGTGGATTTAGCCGCACATATGTTCCAACGCTACCCCGATAGCCCTAATCCCATTGCCGAACCCGCTGTGGTGTTGATTGACGAAATAGATTTGCATCTGCACCCCAAATGGCAAAGAACCATCATGTCGTATTTGAGCGAGCGCTTTATTAATACCCAATTCATTGTCACCGCGCACAGTCCTTTGATCGTTCAGGCAGCGGAGAATGCCAATATTGTCGTATTGAAGCGGGAAGGGGATCAAGTGGTCATACATCAGCAACCCCAAGATGTGAAAGGCTGGCGTATAGACCAATTACTAACCAGTGATTTATTCGATTTGCCTAGCGCCCGTTCACCGCATTATGAAACCCTTTTGGAGAAACGGCGGCAGATTCTCACCAAAGCTGAATTGACTAAAGACGATCAAGCCGAATTGAAGCAATTGGAAGCGGAAATTGGTGATTTGCCTACGGCTGAAACGGTAGAAGACATTGAAGCGATGAACATTATACGCAAAGCTGCAAAGATTCTAAGCAAGGAATTATGATTTTTATTCAAAGAGGCGCAGAGCCAGAAATATTGAATCTCGTTGGTCAAGTTAAAATTCGCTCCCTCTGTGAAGAATACGACCAAGGTAAGCGGATTTTTAAGTTTGATAGTACGGTCTACGGTCATCAAACCGTCAAGCAAGCCTTAATTAATATGCAACATGGCAAATGTTGCTTTTGTGAATCAAAAATCCAGCATATAGCCTTTGGTGATGTTGAACATTATCGACCGAAAGCGGGTTATAGGCAAAATGATAATGATGCGATGCAGAAACCCGGTTATTTTTGGCTGGCATATTCTTGGGATAATTTGTTGTTAAGCTGCGAACGCTGCAATCGCCAGTACAAGAAAAACCTGTTTCCTTTGTTGCATCCAGAAAAAAGGGCGCAATGCCATAAAGATGATGTATGCATGGAAACCCCTTTATTGATAAATCCAACTACAACCGATCCAAAAAAACATATCGGATTCCGCGATGAAATTCCCTATCCTATTGATGGCAGCATTCATGGTAAGACTACGATTGAAGCTTTAGGTTTGAACAGGGAAGAGCTAAATGAAGTTAGACGAACCAAGCTTGAAGAGTTGAAAAATCTAGTCGATTTAATAAAGCTTTCTGAATCAAGGCCAAACCAAGAAGACTTAAAGCAATTGGCAGACAAAGCCTATCAATATCTACAAAAAGCCATATCTCCCCAAGCCGAATATTCAGCTATGGCAGCGGCTATTTTACTTCACTGAGTAAAACTCGCAAATCAACATTTGAGAAAATCCATGCTCACACCCTCCCAACTCGCCGAAATCTTTGAAAATATCGAACGTCCCGGAAAATTCTACGCTGCCGGGGCGGCTGAGATTTACATGCCTAGCTTGGAAGTGGAAGGCGTTGGTCAAATCGCTTTGCCGTTATTGCCTGTCCAAGCCGAGCAATTAGTGAAGGTTGCAGAACGTGCGCCGTATGGTAAAGGCGAAGAGACCTTAATTGATACGGATGTGCGGCGAACTTGGCAGATTGGCGCGGATAAAGTTCGCATCAGTGGTAAATATTGGCAACAAAATCTAGGGGAAATTGTCGCTTGGGTTGCCAATAAACTAGGCGTGAACGGGGAAGTCAATGCCGAGTTATACAAGCTGCTGGTTTATGACACTGGCAGTTTCTTTGTCAGCCACCGCGATACCGAAAAATCACCCGGCATGTTCGCCACTTTGGTCATTGTGTTGCCGTCCAATTATTCGGGCGGTGAATTGCTTGTGCGCCATCGTGGCGAGGAAGCACGGCTTAATTTGAATGTCACCGACCCTTCGGAAATCGCCTATGCTGCTTTTTATGCCGATTGCCGACACGAGGTATTGCCAGTCACCTCCGGTTGCCGCCTGACTTTAATTTACAATCTTCTGCGAACTGACCAAAGCCAACCCTTGGAGCCACCCGATTATGGCAGCGAACTAAGCCGGTTGGCAGATTGGTTAAAGGCTTGGGGAGAATCCCTGAAAGAGGAAGAAAACGATGTTCCACAAAAACTGATTTATCCGCTGGAACATGCTTATACCCAAGCCGAACTTTCCTTCGCCGCGCTGAAAGGGGCTGATGCCGCTCGCGGAACGGCGGCAGTGGCAGCGGCGGAACAGGCAGACTGCGATTTGTATTTGGCCTTAATTACGATAGAGGAAAGCGGTTATGCCGAATATAACTATGACCATTACCGACGCCGGGGCCGTTATTATGATAATGACGATGAGGGTGAATTTGAAATTGGCGAGGTGACGGATCGCTATCAAATGTTGACGGATTGGCGAAAACCCGACGACAGCCAACCGGCTTTTACAGAACTCCCGTTTGAAGATGAAGAAGTTTGCTTAAGCATAGACGTTGAAAAACTAGAACCAGACGAGTTGGAATTTGAAGAGGCGACTGGTAACGCAGGCGCTTCTTTTGAGCGTACCTATCGACGGGCGGCTTTGATTTTTTGGCCACGTTTCCACCGTTTGGCGGTATTAAACCAAGCTGGCTTATCCGTCAATCTGCCCTATCTGAGTGATTTGGCTACCCGTTGGAAGCAATTGGGCAAAGACATCGAATCATCATTGTGGTTAGAGGCGCATGAGCTTTCCGGTCACATGCTGCGGACTTGGTCGAAACCGGATATGTATTTCCGATCTTCTGACCAACCGGGCAATAATGCCGCGATGCTTGATGCCTTATTTCGTTTGCAAGATAAAGAAAGGATTGATGCGTTCTTATTGAACATTACGGTAGAGGGCAATTACGGCAAGGGGGACAATGAAAATATTGTCCAAGCCATGAACCTATTGCCACCTCAACGTGCCGCTGAGTTGACCGAACAGATTATTGCCCACAATATGGCTTTATACCCCGGTGCATGTTCCGATTTGCTGGCTCGTTGTGCTTTAGCTGACTGGTCAGGTGAAACACCCACCAGCCTCATCCCCGCTGCAAATGCCTTATGCAATGGATTGCCCGGTGACCCAAACATTCCGATCCCGACTGAATACTGGAAAAGGCCAAGCGATCTACATTCAAGTTTTGTAGTCAATCTTATGACTGCGTTGGAGAAGATAGCCCCAGACTTAGCTTGTCAATCAGCCGAGTGCATACTCTCCCGTCCTGTAACCTATGGTTTTGATAATCTGCTTGTACCCGCCTTGCTGACATTATCAATCCAAACCGGCGTGGCTACCCATCGGCTTCGAAATGCCTGTCTTGAACATCTTGGTAAGCGTATTTCCGAAACTTTGGAGCCGCCCAAGGATTGGACACGAGACAGCACAGTCATTTGCAAGTGTCGTCATTGTGTTGAACTGAGCGAATTCCTAGCCGATCCTTCGGAAAAGGAATGGCTCTTTAAAGCCATTCAGCAGGAACGTACCCATATGGAGGATTCAATCAAGAAATCTGGTTGCGATCTCACTCTGACTACGATAAAAAAAGGCAGTCCACATACCTTGGCCTGTGTCAAAAACCAAGCCAGTTATGGAAGGCGTGTGCAGCAACGTAAAATGGATTTGGAGCATCAGTTGGCTTTACAACACTGCGCTGGAATCCATCCGGCATAACTGCAATCTGAAAAAAGGTGAACTACGGTAGCGTGACCGTAATCTGGATAGGATTGTTTCAGACGCTACTGCCGCGAAGCCACCATCATATTTCTAGTTCGGGCTGATTTTGCCAATTTGGGCCTAGCCGTCCGTGCATAAGCCTGAATGCCGTGATAAATGGAACGGGCAATTTTTTGTTGATGGGTGGGATTGGCGAGTTTTTTTTCATCCAGTGGATTGGTGATGAAGCCGGTTTCAATCAACATGGAAGGAACACCGGGGGTTCTCAGCACTGCATAACGCGCCCTTTTTACATGAGGGCAGTGTAACGGTTGTTGGCTGCGCAACTCGCCTAGGATTTTTGCGGCAGCGCGATTACTGGCTTTGCGAGTGCTTGCATTGGGACCGCTACGCCCCTTGTGGTTCAGCAAGGTATAGACCGACGAACCTTGCACGTCGTCGTCATGAAAAGCATCGGCGTGCAAGGATACGAACAAGTCAGCCCCCGCTTGACGGGCGATGGCAGAGCGCTGCCCCAAGCCAATAAACCTATCGCCTTTGCGCACCATGACTGGCAGCATCGTCGAATCTTTGTCGATCATTCGCTCCAACTGCCGCGAGATGGAATAAACTACTTGCTTTTCATAAGTGCCGTGTGGGCCTATCGCGCCGACATCTTTGCCGCCATGCCCGGCATCAATGGCAACGACGAAGGGATGCCGACTAGCAAGCTCAGTTTTGGATTGATTCACAACATGACGAGCAGGTGAAGGCTTTCGCTCATGCTTTGTACTTGTCCTATGAGTAAAGTGATGCGAATGATGACTATGCGATTGAGCCATCGCTTCCACACTACACAGGAATAAGACCGCAGCCAAGCAAGCAAGGATAGTGTTCTTAAGCATCTTTGTTGAACCTAGGATAATCATTGGTAATAGCCCGACCCTAATGGCATAGGTATCTACACAATTCCCTCCCCCCTTGGGGGAGGGATTTAGGGAGAGGGGGCTGGGTTGATTACAAATGGTTTGTCGTCTCATCAACCATCCCAAGACCCTCTCCCCCGGCCCCTCCCCCTGCGAGGGGGAGGGGAGTAGAAACAATAGTTTGCAAGTTGTGTAGATGCCTATTCCCTAATGGCAAGGCTTGCCTAGCCCGTCAATATAAGATTTGATGCTCCAAGCAATTGAATGGCTTCCATGACTTTTTGCCCGATAATGGAAATTGGAAGGATAGTCAGGTTTCGGGTGGAACCTTCAATGTCCAAGATTATTTCCACATCGGCGTTTGGTAGGATGCCTTCCCCACGTTCTGGCCATTCGATGAAGCACAATGCATCAGGTCGCAGATAATCGCGCATCCCCATCCATTCCAATTCCTCCGGGTCAGTCAGGCGATACAGGTCGAAATGATACACCGCATGGCCTTGCAGGGAATATTCTTCAACTAAAGTGAAAGTCGGGCTTTTGACCTTGCCCGGATAACCTGCCGCCCTTAAATAACCACGCACAAACGTAGTTTTGCCAGCGCCTAGGTTACCCCGCAAAAACACCAAGCAACCCGGCGGTAAGGCACGGAAAAAACGACCGGCCAATTCCAGTGTGGCACTTTCGTCGGGTAGATGCGTCTTCACAAGTTCACCAACTTACGCAGCCATGGCATCAAATCCCCCGCCAACAAGCCGCGCTCGCCCTCTTCCGCCGCCTTGTCTCCCGCCGTGCCGTGCAGTCGCACGCCAATTTCAGCCGCTTCGGCATAATCCAAACCTTGAGCCAACAATCCGGTGATAACCCCAGTCAGAACATCGCCCATGCCACCTGAAGCCATGCCGGGATTGCCTTGGGTGCAAATGGACGGCCCTGATTTGGAACCGCTAAGAACCAAAGTGCCTGAACCCTTTAAGACAATGGTTCCGCCGAATTTTTCATGAAGGGCAGCAATCGCGGCGAAGCGATCAGCCTGAATAGCGGCAGAGGTGGTTTTCAATAGCCGCGCTGCTTCGCCGGGATGAGGTGTCAGCACCCAGTCTTCCCGTTTGAGCGGTGCGATGGCGAGTAAGTTCAAGGCATCCGCATCGACCACCAAGGGCAAGCCAGAATCCAGTACGGCTTCAAACAACACCCTGCCCCAACCAGCTTGCCCCAAACCCAAACCCGGCCCGACCGCCACCACGCTGGCACGTGCCAATAACGGATGTAATTCGTCAGCCGTGGCAACCCCGTGGCTCATCAGTTCGGGGCGATTGATATTCATCAAAGCCGCATGGTCTGGATGGGTGGCTAGACTAATCAAACCCGCACCGACTCGTGCAGCGGATTCTGCCGCCATCCGGGCAGCACCGCAAAACCCCGGCGCCCCTCCAACGACCAAGACATGACCGAAATTGCCTTTGTGCGCTCCACGCGACCGGCGAGGCAAACCCGATAGCCATGAAGGCAGCAACCATGCGTTGGGTGTTTGGCTGGCTTGCACCGAATAAGGGGTGTCTAGGTCATCGAAAACGATTTTCCCACAATGTTCCAGCCCTTCGCCTGTGAACATGCCTTGTTTACGGCCAATGAACGTCACTGTCAAATCCGCTTTGACTGCTTCACCCAGTCGCCTTCCGGTGTCAGCATGAAGCCCGGAGGGGATATCCAAAGCCAGCACACCTCCGCTGAATTGATTAATGGCCTTGATGGCATCAGCATATAGCCCTGTCACTTCGCGGTCCAGTCCTGTGCCCAGCAAGCCGTCCACCAGCACATGCGATCCTTCAAGCTTGGCTGGGATATAATCTAGCACTGAACCACCCGCTTCATGATATTCCCTGTAAGCGGTCAAGGCATCACCCTTTAACTGTTCGGGCGGTGCGAGCGGGTAAACCCGCACATCCAGCCCTGCTTGCAAGGCTAGACGGGCCAACACATATCCATCGCCGCCGTTATTACCTGAGCCGCAAACCACTGAAACCACACGTGCATCCGGCCAAAATTGGCGCAGGGCAGCCAATGCGGCCGCCCCTGCCTTGTTCATCAATTCAATGCCGGGGATGCCCAAATTATTGATGGCAAAATGATCCATGGCACGAACTTGTTCGGCGCGAAACAGGCAGGAATCGGTCAGGGGTTTGTTTGTTGCGTCCACAGTAGGTAATCTCAACAATAATTTTTTTATTTTAACGCAAATACGTGATGACTATTCCAAAAAATGTGAGCCCGGACCAGGCTTTTGAATTAGCCGAAACCATTAAACATTGGGGTAATGAATTGGGTTTCCAGCAAATTGGCATTACCGATATCGAGTTATCCGATGCAGAAGGACATTTGACGAAATGGCTGGAAGCCGGTTTTCATGGAGAAATGGATTACATGGAACGTCATGGCAGCAAACGTAGCCACCCGGAAGAATTGGTTCCCGGCACCATTCGTGTCATTAGCGCTCGGATGGACTATCTGCCAGAACCTAGGGCTTTGATGCATGAGCATTTAGAAGACCCTCTGGATGCCTACATTTCCCGCTATGCCTTGGGGCGGGACTATCATAAACTGATGCGAGGGCGTCTGCAAAAGCTCGCCTCCCGAATTGAGGCTGTTGTTGGGCCTTATGGCTACCGGGTCTTTAGCGATAGTGCGCCAGTGCTGGAAAAAGCCCTAGCCGCCAAAGCTGGTTTGGGCTGGATAGGCAAGCATACCAATCTGATCCATAGACAGGCAGGATCGTGGTTTTTTTTGGGTGAAATTTATACCGACCTCGCTTTGCCCATCGACTCACCCGTCAAGGATAATTGCGGTACTTGCACCGCTTGCTTGGATATTTGCCCGACACAAGCCATTGTTGCGCCCTATCAAGTCGATGCCCGACGTTGCATATCTTATCTCACGATTGAGCTTCACGGACCCATACCCGTGGAATTTCGTAAGGCTTTGGGGAATCGCATCTATGGCTGCGACGATTGTCAACTGGTTTGCCCGTGGAACCGTTTTGCCCAGATGACTGATGAAACCGACTTTATGCCTAGGCACGGTTTGGAAACCGCTCAATTGATTGAATTGTTTATGTGGGATGAACAAAAATTTCTGCAACGCACCGAAGGCTCGGCTATTCGGCGGATTGGCTATGAACGCTGGCTACGGAATTTAGCGGTGGCTTTAGGGAATGCCTCTCACAACGGCGAGGTTGTGGCGGCTCTGTTGGCAAAGGAAAACGATTCTTCCGACTTGGTTAGGGAGCATGTCCGCTGGGCTTTGGACTGTCATAACTCGCCTTGACGTGCAAAATCCTGATTCAATCAGGCAATTCCAACTCTCATTGCTGGTTGCCTGACACTACTAGGACAAAAAAAGAGGGGCGGTTTCCCGCCCCTCGTAAGCTACTTTGAGATTGACAAATTTTTGTACTTGAGCAGCTTATGCTACTTCTGCTTTCTTCTTTTTGGTGGCAAACCAAGCGATACCGGCGCTGCCGAACAGCCACAGGATACCGGGTTCAGGCGTACCGATAGGTCCATCCTGACGTACATCACCAGTAAAGTTCAATGTAATGGTTTGATTCGGGCCAGTATAGTTATTGATGTTTGCATTAAAACCATTCCACGTGAGTGTGGCAGAACCCGCAATCGTGCCAACCGCTGTTGATGCAGCCGATACCCATTGCAGAATGCTCTGACCTCCGCCTACGATGTTACCAAAGTCAACCGCTGAGAAATTCGCAAAACTTAAGCCAATTGTTCCTGTGGTTGTCAGGTTACTCCATGTGGCATGTTCAATGATGTCTGAAAAGCTCGCGTTACCTAAGTTAAGCAGATTGAACGCACCCTTCAAAATACCTCCACCAGCACCAACTAATTGACTACCCAAATTCAAGGTATAGCTGGTGGCTGCCGTGCCATCTGGAGTCAAGCTCACACCCGCCGTGCTGGGATTAGTCGGATCGGTGGTATTCAGCTTCAAAGCGGCTTCGGCGTATTCATACACCGTAGCGGATGCTGTAGAATTCGACGTACCCAGATTGGTATCACCTACAGTTGAACCCGCAACATGGATAGACTCCAGTTTATAATCAACTGAACCTGACTTATTACCTACCGTGGAGGTATCAATGGTTACAGACACTGTACCCGTGCTACCAGCAACGATATTTGATGCACTCGTTCCCGTGGCATCACCATTGTTTTTAGTCACCGTGGCACTTACTGTTTCTGTAAAACCTACGACATTGGTAGCGGTGTTGCTTACATCGATATTTTTCGTAGCGGTATCACCGACATGGAACCCACCTAAATTTCCAGCGTCATCAACACCCGTTGTTGAGGCTAGCGCATAAACATTACCATTGACTGTAACGTTATTACTGCCCAAAGCAGTATCTGACAGACCCGTTGCACCCGCAAGTGATTTGAGGGTAACTGTGGCTGTTTCGCTTTTTGCACCTGCGCTAGCCGTATTGACCGAACCTTGTATGCTCGTGCTGTCAGTCGCTTGAGCCGCCAAGCTGGCTATAGAACCTGACCCACTGCCACTAGCGACTGCATTCAAGTTTTCAGTGAAAGCACCGGCAGGCCCATTATTTTTGACTGAAATGCTAGCCGTGTTAGTGCCGCCGACATGCTGGTCTGCAACTGTAACTGAGCCTGGTGTTACACCTTGTGCATAAGCGTAAACTGAGCCACCGGAAATATTGATGGTCTGCTCATCGCCCAAGTTGCTCTTGACTACGATGGTTTGACCATTAACCGTGCCTGCACTTGCTGTGGAACGGGTGACAGCTTGATCGCCTGAGTCAAGTGACCATGCCACATCAAGATTTTCTGCTGTTGCACCCGTACCCGTCAAACCAGTTCCTGCGTATTGCTTGGCGACCACCAAATCAGGGCCGGCAACCGTAGCGACCGTCGGTGTGTCAGACGAATAAATGTTTTCAATTTTATAGTTAAACGTTTCAGCGGTATCGCCGACATGCTTGTTGGCAAAGGTTAAAGTCCCTGAGGTTTGACCTGCTTCAATCGCCACACCACCTGAGATGCTCTGGCGTAAAGCACCGTCAGCAGTGTCTTGACCGTCACTTGCTGCACGGATCACACTCGTACCTGTGACCCCTGCTGTCGCATTAAAATCATTGCCCGTACCAAAACCGGCATTAGAATAAGTTGAGGACACATAAACGTTGCCCCCGGTCAGATTCAAGGTTCCACCACCGGGCGTTACACCATTGACATCAACATTTGTAACATACAAATCTGCTGCCGAGCTATAGTTTAAAGTTCCACCCTGTACACTCAGATTCACGATGTTTTGGGTACCGCCACTGATTGTGCTGGTTCCATCACTCTGAGTAAAGTTTTCAGCATTCAATGTGCCACCCGTTTGGGTAAGGCTACCTGACGTATTGATATTGGAACTTAACGTAGCTCCTGCTAACGACAATGTGCCATTGTTGGAGGTTGTACCCGCACCACTAGTTCCGACAGTCACACTACCTGACCCTGAGATATTCAAGGTTCCTGAGCCACTGTTGGTAGTCACGCTTAATGCAGACCTAACTCCACTTGCATTAGCGACGGTGGTGTTGATAGTCAGGTTATCGGCTGCGCCTGGTACAGCAGCCGGAGACCATGTTGCAGCAGTTCCCCAGTTACCATTGGCAACGGAAGTTCTGTTTACAGCGAATGCATCGGGGGAAACCATCAGCAATCCGACCGGAATAATCAGGGCGGATCTCAAAGCGATAAAAATCTTGTTATGTCTAGTTTTCATAATTTGCTCGTCCTCAAAGGTAGCATTTTGAATTTGTCGGTGAATTTATAGCCTATCTAGGCCGCTCTCGTCAACTGATTTTTTCATTTCCATACATCAATTTTCTCATGTCGCTTTCCTGCTAAATTTTACGATTATTTTATCCTTAATTTTCATTAAGATGTAGCTTTTACTTGCTTTTTGAAAGCAAGCGGGGATGGCTCTGCCCAATCCAATTATTTCCCAACTTTGGCTCGGGATTGCTTGAACTCACACCAAGCCTACACCCATTGGCAAACACACAATAACCCGCCATCCATGCCTAGCCTGTCTTTCGCCATTTAATGCATTGACTATGCCATGCTAATAGAAGCTATAGTTATCATCGTATTAGCGGCAAGTTTCGAGACTTGCTGGGTTGAGTGTAAAGTAAACTTTACACGGAATGGGTGGCGATGGAAAAAGTACAGAGGAAGAGGGCTTCATCTCCTAAGTCTTGCGTTTTTCCATCCCTTTGTTATCTATAGCTTTCAATCAGGCATCAAGCATTGTTTGGTGCTGTCAGGAATTTTTACACAGCCAATACGGGCCGTCTGTTGGGTAACACACACGGGAATACCCTGATCCTCAAGCTTCAAACCCTGTGTGCGGCAAAACCCAACGACGAGGCGCGTAGCAACAACGTTGGGCAAGCAGCTTGGGCTTGCCCATGAAAAACCTAGGTAGCCGTAAATGATATGAACAAATTCTTGTCGGCATGGGGGTGCCGACCTACTGCTACTCTTGGAGTGCAAGGCTTGCCTTGCTCTTGGAGTGCAAGGCTTGCCTTGCTGGAATTTGCAAGCCGTTGCGAACCCACGCAAGGCAAGCCTTGCACTCCATCCGTGATTAACTCATGGTAGTGCCGTCCTACCCTCGCAAGGCAAGCCTTGCACTCCATCCGTACTTTACTTAATCGCATTGCCATCAACCATGCCAAAACTGAAAACCTCAGAGTGTGTCAGAATTTTTTACACTGAAATGCGGCTTCTATTTCAAGCGATTTTGGCATAAGCTTCTTAACATCCCTATCAACCAGCATAAACCATGAATACGATCAACCTGCCCGGTGCGGATGTCATCTTGGATTCTTTAAATGAAGGACTATACGTGTGTGATTTGGATCGGCGGATTCTCTATTGGAGTAAATCCGCCGAGCGAATCACCGGCTGGACGGCAGAGGAAGTGGTGGGGCATAAGTGTAGGGATGACATCCTTAGCCACCAAGACAAGGATGGTCGCCGCTTGTGCGGCGAGGAGTTTTGTCCGCTTTACCGGTCCATGGTCACCAATTCGGCCAGCATCGACCCGGTGATCGTCTTCGGACTCACCAAACATCGCGGGCGCGTGCCGATGGTGGTTTCCGTCTCACCCATTCATGATGCGGAAGGCAGGGTGGTGGGGGGAGTGGAAAGCTTCCATGACTTTTCCGACACTTTTCTGGACTTGGAACGCGCCAGGCGGATACAGACGCTCTCCTTAGAATGTGACATGCCACAGGATAAGCGGGTCAGCCTCAGCAGTTTTTATCTGCCCCATGACATGGTAGGCGGGGACTATTATGCCTTCAAACAATTGGACGAGGATTGTTATGGCTTCTTTTTGGCGGATGTGATGGGACATGGGGTGGCTGCCGCCTTGCATACCATGCATTTGAGTTCATTATGGGAGCGATACCATCCGAACTTGATGTCGCCACCTGAATTTGCCTGGCTGGTCAACCGCGAGTTGTGCAAGATCGTCAAGGGGGAAAGCTTTGCCACGGCGGTCTGCGGCATCATCAATGCCGCCAGCAAGACAGTCAGGTTTGTTTCGGCAGGCGGTCCGCCCTTGGTGTTGATGGAAAACGGAGGTAACGTCTGTCATTTCACCACCACTGGCTATCCGTTTGGCATGTTGGCCGATATCGAGTATGAGGAGCGGGAGTTTACCTGCTCGTCCGGCGATAGTCTGTTGATGTTCACTGACGGTGCCATTGAGATTCTTGATGCCAACGGTCACATGCTGAAAGCTGAAGGTCTGATCAGCCTATTCCAATTACTGGATTACCCGAATACCCCGATTTCGATGCCTCAACTGCAAGAGGCCATGTTGCGCTTTTCCAATGGCATACGCTTGGAAGACGACCTGACCATTCTGGAGGTTCGGTTTTTGGGTTAGTGGGTTTGCAGCCATTCTTATTGTGGCGGGTCTTTCTTGACTTGGCAAACCAGTGTGATAATTTGCCTTGAGAATTGTTAATATGCCCATAGCGGCAAGTTCCCGTTTAGGCTTCTTGTCAATCCAGTCGCATGAAGAGACCTATCCTTAAGCTTGAATTACCTCCTATGCCTAGTCACTGTCATGAAGCACTATAAAAATATTTTGTTGTCCACCGATTTATTTTCCGAGATTAGCCATCTATTGGTTGCCAAGGCAATCGATTTGACTCAGCGCTATGAAGCCGAACTGAGCATTTTGCATGTCGCCGAATACGTCCCCATGCTTGACCCGGCCACGATAGCGCTTGATCCATTCAATCTGGTAGGCCCGGACCAGATCGTGTTTGACGCGGCACTGCAAAAATTGATGGAACTCGGGGAAAAACTGCAAATTCCTGATGAAAGGCTGTTATTCGAAAATGGATCGGCCAAGGAAGTCATTGTCCGCGTTGCCTCCGAAAATTCAATGGACCTTATTGTCATTGGCACTTCCGAGCGGCGTGGCTTCGGCTCTTTGCTTGGTTCAACAGCAAGCAATGTCATCGTGAATGCGCCCTGCGATGTGTTGGCGGTGCGCATGCATGAGGATGTGTAGAATGCTCCAATCACGCCTGTTTGGGATCGCCAGATTGATCGGCAAACGCCTCCAATGCGGCATCGGTCGTGGGGAACACCGAAAACAACTCAATCACCTTGGTCAATTCCAGCAAGGCTCGCACATTGCGGGTCAACGCACAAAGGGCTATCTTGCCTTCACGCATCCGAATATACTTCAAGGCGGCAATCAACACGCCACAACCGCTAGAATCGATGAATGACAACTGGCCCAAGTCCAACACCAGTTTGCCATTGCCTTCCGTGACAATGGTTTTTAGGCTGGAACGCGCTTCATCCACGTCGGCCATCAGAAGACGGCCTGAAATCTCGACAACATCTATGCCCTGCTCACTGCGTTGAGTGATGATCATAAGCTAACCTCATAAAAGTAAATTTTAATAATTAGAAAGGGGGTCACCTGAGTTTACGGCTTACCAATCTATCTCCATCATGGAAAAATCGTCATCCAGTTGCTCGCTGCCTTGCAAATCACGTATGTGAATCAGCAACTGGTCCATGACCGGGGCATCCACGGGGGCGGCGCAAAGGTAGTTCACGAATTCGTCAAACTGCCACACTTCCCCATCGACCTGCCTGATTTCATAGACGCCATCACTAAACACGTACAGCTTGGCGGTTGGCTCCAAGACCACAGACTGGCTGATATAAGGGACATCGGGCATGATGCCGATCATTGGCCCACAGGACTTCAATTGCGTCAACCTTGACTCCTCCCGCTGAGACCCATTAAACAGCAATGCCGGTGGATGTCCGCCGCCGCTCCAGCGTAGTTCCCGCGTGGATTTGCAGAAGACGCCGTACCAGATGGTGAAATATTTGTTGTTATGCAATTCTTCCGAAAAGGCATTGTTCAAGCCACGCAGCACTTGTCCCGGATCTTTGAGATCGGTGTTGGGCAGTGTTTGCGAGCGTAACACGTTTAAAGCCGACACCGACAAAAGGGAAGCTCCCACCCCATGACCGCTCACATCCAGCAGATAAATCGCAAAATGGTCTTCGTCCAACCAATAGTAGCCAAACGAGTCCCCGCCGAGTTGGGTCGACGGCAGGAATCGCCAATCAACGCGCATCGGCCCTAGCCTGATCGGATCAGGCAACAGGGAGCGGACATATTTGGCCGCCTCCCCCACCTCTTCGGCTAGTTGCTTCTCGCTTTCGGCAAGTTTGCGGTAAGCCTCGTTGCGTTCGAGTTGAGCGATGTAGCCTTTGGAGTGGTAACGAACACGGGCGACCATTTCCAGCCGGTCGGGCAACTTAACCATGTAGTCGTTGGCCCCGATTGAGAAAGCCTCGGCCTTGACGGTCGGTTCTTCTTTCGTCGATAAGACAATTAACGGGATTTCATGGGTCGATGGGTTGGCCCGGAAGAATTTTATCAACGTTAACCCGTCGAGTTCGGGCATTTCCAAATCTTGCAGGATGACCGTCGGCGAAACTGCGTTGGCATACTCAATGGCTTCGGTGGGGTCGCGGCAGTAGTGAAACTGAATGTCGGACTCTTCGGATAGCATTCTTCTGACGGCTTCACTGACAATAAACTGGTCGTCGACCAGCAGAACGGTCACCTGGCGTGTCGAAGCAATGGTCTGTGTTCCGCTGGACGGAACCTCTGCGGTTGTCATCAAATTTCCTCGGACTGACTTTTTTCGAGGTGCTGCTGGTGTCGGCTTGACAATTTTCTGCAATGTTCACCCCAAGACTTGATCCCGCCTGCAAAATCACTAGGGCGAGTTCAACCAAGGCACTATAATAAACGACTTAGCGAAGATGTGCCGTATGAATTTCAAATCAAACAGGACACAATAAATGAAGTGGCTGGCATCCATAAAACTTTCTCAAAAACTTATCATTTCATTGGGTTCATTTTTTGTCCTCATGGTCGCCATGAGCTATTTTTCGCTCACCCAACTGGAAAGAATCAATCAAAAGGTCTGGGAAATCCATTCCAACTGGATGCCGGCGACCCAAGCGGCCACCGATATGAGGAACTGGTTCAACAGTTACCGGGTGTCTTTGTTGCAGAGATTGGAGGCCGACACCCCCGAGGAGATCGCTTACACGGAAAAAGAAATAAAAAGTAGGTTGAAACTATTCCATGACAGCGAATCGATTTATGAAGGGCTGATCTTCAATCAGACTGAGCGGGAATTGTTTGAAAAAAATCGTTCCTTGTTTGAGGATTATCAAAAACTCAGCGAGCAAATGCTCAGGCTGGCCCAAGACAACAAAAAGCCTGAGGCATTAGCCTTAATCAGGGGTCCGATGAGGAGCAAGAAGAACGAATTTGTAGCTTCTGTGGAAGAACTGGTCAACTTCAACATGGAAGGGGGGCAAAACACTGTCCGCGAAAGCGCGATGCTGCTGGAATCCAGCCGCAATAAGACATTTGTCATCCTGGCCGCATTGGCGTTGTTCGAGTTGATGGGCATCTATGTCGTCAGGGTGTTCACCCATTCCGTCACCCTGCTACACCGGGTGGGCGTTCATACCTGCACCAGTTCGAACGAATTGGCCGCAGTCATCCACGAACAGGAAGCCACCATTGAAGAGCAAGCCGCCTCTAGCAATCAGATTGTCGCCTCGGCCAAGGAAATTTCCGCCACGGCAAGGGAATTAAGCGGGAATATGAATGAAATTGCGCACATCGCCGACGAAACCAGCCGCAAAGCCGCGAAAAGCCAACAGGGATTGGCCCAATTGGATGAAACGATGCGCCAAATGGTCGAAGCCTCCAATGCCATTTCGTCCAAGCTGGCTATTCTCAACGAAAAAGCTGGGAACATTAACTCCGTGGTGAACTTGATCATCAAAATCGCGGACCAAACCACCCTACTCTCGCTAAACGCAGCCATTGAAGCAGAAAAGGCCGGCGAATACGGAT
>CAIYXP010000426.1 GCA_903930145.1 uncultured Methylococcaceae bacterium | reverse complement strand
GGTCGTTTACTGATAAAGGCAATTGGTAAATCCAATAACGCCAGACAACGGCCATTGTCTGGCATTAATCGCGGGGTCTCCTTTATCAGTCATTCACCGATAAATCAAGCCGAATGATCGCCCTCCGCACCGGTTCTGGCGTTCGGAATCCGGTGCTGTATCCACTTCTGGAATTGCCAAAGTCTAGCAATCGAGTGTCCATTTCCTTCAAGGCACCATTTGTTGGGTATACCACCTTCTTCTCAGTGATGTACGGGGACTTTGCCTTAAATCATCTTGATGGTAAGGCATATTTCCGGTTCTCCGTAAATTTACGGATACGAACTCCGTAAATTACCTGGATAGTTAATTTGACCTCAATGGTAAGGTTATCGCTTATGCATTATGCTTGCCATGAAGATACCGACTTTATTGTAATCATATTTCGGAGGATCAGTTCGTGGAATCTCTTGAATTAGACACTTTGTGGCAGTGGTTTGGCTACACCGCACAATTGGTGCAACGGGTTTGCGTGGTGGTGGTGGCAGCTTTCGCCTGCATCCATTTGTCTTGGGTGCGCCGGGCTTTGAGGGGAAGGCAAACGTTTGGATGGCAGGGTTTGATGATGGGGTTGTTGTTTGGCTTATTCGCTATCATCGCCACCCACAGCGGCATCTTGCTGGAGATAGGGGAGCAAAACGTGCGGGAGGTTGACTGGTTTGCCGGAGCGCTGTTCGCCGGGTTGGGCGAATATCAGGTTGTTTTGGGCTTCCGCGATACGATGGTCTTGACGGCAGGGTTGGTTGGCGGGCCTTGGGTGGGCTTGATTGCGGGGATGATGGCGGGGTATGAGCGCTATCTGCTCGGTGGGTTCGCCCACAGCGCCAGCGGATCGGCAACGGTCATCCTAGGTCTGGTTGCGGGCTTAGCCCGTTGGTTCGACCAGCACCGGGCGATGGCTTACGGCAACCACAACCGATTTATTTCCGGCGCGGGCAAAATTTTTCCTCGATGGCTCAGGCGACTCCGATTGACGGATCCATTGGGTGCGCTCCTCGTCGCCATTTTTTGCACAGCGTTGCAGCGAGTCATCATCCTCTTGTTCGCCAAACCCCATGCCTACGCCGTGGTGTTGAGTTGGAACATATTTCTGCCGGTGGCGGTGGCTAATACCCTAGGCTGTGTGTTGTTCATCTGGGTGCTGCGGGATTTAGATCGGGATCGGCTGGAAAACGAAAGGCAGGACGCGGAATTGCGTGCCCTGCAGGCGGTTTTGGATCGCGACCGGATGGAAAGCGAAAGGCAGGAGTGGGAATTGTGCGCGTTGCGAGAGGCTGTGGAAAGTCATTTCATCCATCAAATCTTAAGCCCGCTACGCTTTTATGTTATCCCCACACACCCAGAAATGGCTCAAGAGTACCTGTTCAAACTGGAGCAATTTTTTAAGTCCACCCTAAGTTTCGCCGGATCAAGCACCATGCCGTTGCGCAAAGAATTGGAACAACTTGCGCGTTACATGGATTTGCTGCAATTGTACTTTATCGACAAGAAATTGAACTTTGGTGAAAAATTCCAGTTTGCACAGGCTGACATATCGGCATCACTCCTTGATTGCCACCTGCCGCCGCGCAGCCTGATCACACTGGCGGGAAATGCCGTGACCCATGGGATAGTCGGATGCACCAGTCGGTTAATCGTGAAGGTGGATGCCGTCGATCACGGCGACAGCATGGAAATACGTGTGACCGACAACGGTTGCGGCATTGAGTCGGAACGGCGGGACAAGCTCGGCAAAGAGCCTGTGGATTCCCCCAGCAATGGGGTGGCCCTTTACCAACTGAAGAGAAGCCTGGATCTGGCGTTTCGTGGCCGGGCAGGACTGTCGATCAACAGCGAACCCGGTGTCGGCACCGAGGTGGTATTGACCCTACCTAAACTGAAGAACGAGAATTTATGAGTAATAAACTGCGCACTATTATAATTGACGATCTTCCATCTGATCGCGATGAATTGAGAGCAATTATCCAATACTATCACAGAGACATAGCCATCGTCGGCGAGGCTGATAATACAAAGGATGGGTGGAAGCTGATCGAGCAGGGTGGTATTGACGGCGTGTTTCTCGATATAAACTTCCCTGGAAAAGAAGAGGATCAAGGGATCGCCTTGGCGCATAGCATACGCAAACTTGACAATCCGCCATGGATCGCTCTCATGTCGGCTAAGGACAATTTTGCCATAGAAGCCAACCCAGTCAATCCAGTGTATTTTATCGAGAAGCCAGTTGATAAATATAGGGTGAAAGAGGTGCTGGACACTGTGCGTCGTAGACATCAGTCGATGGAATCCTAGCGTATGGAAACCTTTATTGTACCGCGTAATCTATAAAGAAATTAAGTACAAAAAACTTTACATAAAGTGGCATCAAGCTTTTTAAACTCTACCCTGATGAGTAAACTATATGAGTAATCAAATGCAAGTCATTATAATTGATGATCTTCCCTGTGACCGTGAAGAATTGACACAAATTCTTGAACGCTATCACAGTGACATAAAAATAGTCGGTCAGTTTGATAATATTGAAGATGGGCGTAAGCGGATCGAGAAGGGTGGTATCCGTGCCGTGTTTCTCGATATAAACTTCCGTTATATAACAGAAGGTAAAGAAGGATACAAAGATAAAGGGATAGCTTTGGCGCATGCTATTCAGAATTTGGAGAAACCGCCCTGCATCGTTTTCATGTCGGCTTCGGACGAGTTTGCCATAGAAGCCCACCGCGTCGATCCGGTGTATTATATTGAGAAGCCATTTGATAAGTATATCGTAAAAGAGGCAGTGGACAATGTGCATCGTAGAATTGGGGATTTTATCCCACCTCCTCCACTAATAGAATCACCAGAACCATCAACTCCGTCCGAGTTACAGCAAATCTTGAAAGAACCCGAAGCAATGACCAAGGACGAATATGATTCGATATGGAAGAACTTATTATATCGCGCTAAACAACACCTGCTTGATGATTTCAACTCGGGATTGGAAAGGCTAACCTATACCGAGACCAAAATATTCTTGATTCTGGCCAACTTTGTCCTAACAACCAGAGCGATCGCATTGAGATTACACCCCGAGATTACAGAAGAACATAAAATCAAATCTAAAATAAGATCCATAGACCACCATCGCTTGAAAATTTATAAGAAATTAGGTCTAAGCAGAGTTGAAACTCCCCCACC
Organism: uncultured Methylococcaceae bacterium; assembly: GCA_903930145.1. Taxonomy (GTDB): domain Bacteria; phylum Pseudomonadota; class Gammaproteobacteria; order Methylococcales; family Methylococcaceae; genus Methylumidiphilus. Next base: position 7,266 of record CAIYXP010000426.1, on the reverse strand, counting down.
AAGCGATCCCTCCCCACCAGGAAAAAACGACGAATGCAACAAATCTGAACATTTGAGGAGAATCCTCGAAAAACTGCTGAAGGAGGATGCAAAATAGAGCATAGAAATACCTGATTAGCAAGTTGTTTCAGCCAAGACTTAAAATCGCCGTCATTTCGGCATGGATGCCGAAATCCAGCGTCCAGGGAAGGCAAACTTTGGCGTACTACATTGCCTAAATTAAGCACTTGTACCAGCGTCAAGTTACCGTCCATGGCCTGGATACCGGCATCCCTGCCGGTATGACGAGGTTCTTGGCTTTAGCTGAAGAATCTTGCTAATCAGGTAGAAATAAGCCTTGTATGTAGACTATTATCAAGAACCACACTTAAATATTTATCGAAATCCAAGACTACTGAAGCGGACTTCTTCCTCGACAGTTTAGATGGTTCCCACGCTCCGGCGTGGTAACCCATCCCGGACGCTCTGCGTCCGCATACCGCAGGAGTGGTTCAAGCTGCATTCCCACGCTGGATCGCTCATCGTTATACACAAGTCCCGCCAAGCCGTAGTGCCGTCATTCCAGCAGGGATGCAGGAATCCAGTGCCATGGACGGTAACTCGCCGTTATGTAAGTGTTTGATTCAAGCTACACACCAACCCGCAGATTCACCTCCCTGTGACTGGATTCCGGCAGTCCATGCCGGAATGACGGGCTTCAACCACTTGTGTATAGCGATGAGCTCTGGAGCGTGGGAACGATCAAACTATGGCGCACCGAAAGTTCGGTTTCTCCGTAATAATACGGATATAGTCTCCGTAAATATCCCAATATATTTCTCCACGCTCATCCTCTATAGTTTAGTTGAGCCAATTCAAAGCCGAATCGACTGCGTCTGAAGTGGCTAAGTTGGGGTTTTGTTTCGCGTGGGCAGAGGTTAAAGCCGTTTGCCACAACCCTGCCTTACTGATTGTTCTCAACCTAAACTGGAGTCATATCATGAACCAACCTATCCGAATCGCTTTAATGTGCAGTGCCGCTTGGTTAAGCTTGAATCCCAGCCCCGGCTGGGCGGCGGGCTATCCCCTACCGATGACCAACCCCACGGTCAGTGATAACTGCGGCAATACCGCAGGCGGGACCAAAGCCCTATTCAATAATAATATCCCTTGCAACCCTTTACTCGCCAATACCGCCTTTGGCTATAACGCCTTGGTCTCTAATGTCGGCGGCACGGACAACACCGCTTTTGGGGGCGGTGCGCTTTATTTCAACTCCACCGGGGTTTATAACACCGCCGTCGGGGCGGGGGCGCTGCTCAACAACATCGCCAGCTACAACACGGCCACCGGGGGCGGCGCACTACTCAACAACACCAGTGGCGGCTACAACACCGCCAACGGAGCCAATGCACTGTTGTCCAACACCACCGGCAACAACAACACCGCCAACGGTGTCAACGCGCTTTTATCCAACACCACCGGCACCAACAACACCGCCAACGGTGGCAATGCGCTTTCATCCAACACCACCGGCAACAACAACACCGCCAACGGTGTCAACGCGCTATATTCCAACACCGCCGGTATTAAGAATGTCGCCAACGGTGCCAACGCGCTTTATTCCAACACCATCGGCGTTTACAATGCCGCCAATGGTAACGCTGCTCTTCAGTCGAACACTACTGGTAGCTACAATGTCGCCAATGGTGCCAATGCGCTGTATTCCAACACGACCGGTAGCTTCAATGTTGCTAACGGTGGCTATGCGCTGTATTCCAACACGACCGGTAGCTTCAATGTTGCTAGCGGTGGCTATGCGCTTTCTTCCAACACCACCGGCAGCAACAATCTCGCCAACGGTGCCAACGCGCTTGGTTCCAACAGCACTGGCTACGCTAATGTTGCCAACGGAACCAATGCGCTTCATTTCAACACCACCGGCATTTGGAATGTTGCCAACGGTGTCAGCGCGCTTTATTCCAACACCACCGGCAACGCCAATGTCGCCAACGGGAACGATGCACTTCTTTTCAACACCACCGGCAACGCCAATGTCGCCAACGGTGTCGGTGCGCTTTATTCCAACACCACCGGCAATTACAATGTCGCTAACGGTAACGGTACCCTTCATTCCAATACCATCGGCAGCGAGAATGTCGCCAACGGTGTCAACGCGCTTTATGCCAATACCACCGGCAACTATAATGTCGCCAACGGTGTCAATGCACTTTTTGCCAACACCACCGGTATCAACAACTCAGCCAACGGTGGCTCCGCGCTGAAAGCCAACACCACCGGCAACTACAATGTTGCCAACGGTACCTTCGCGCTTCAAGCCAACACCACTGGCAGCAACAATGCAGCCAACGGTTACGTCGCGCTTTATGCCAACACCATCGGCGCTTCCAATGTTGCCAACGGGACCGGTGCGCTTTATGCCAATACCACCGGCAATAATAACACCGCCGTCGGTTACTCCGCCCTAGCGAGCAATAAAACCGGAACCAATAACATCGCGATTGGTTTTCAAACGGGGAATAATGTCATCGCTGGCAGTAATAATGTTTATCTGGGCAACACGGCGACGCTGGACGAAAGCGCGACGATGCGGTTGGGCGGTGTGCAAACCAGCACCTATATCGCCGGGGTATATGCGCAAAAAACCAATAGCTCGGCGGCTTCGGTTCCGGTGTATATCGACAGCACCGGCAAGCTGGGCACCCTGCCTTCCGCGCAGCGGTACAAGGACGACATCCGCGACATGAACGATGCCAGCCGCCGTTTGCTGGAATTGCGCCCGGTGACCTACCATTACAAACAAGCCACCGCCGACGGCAGCAAGCCCTTGGAATATGGGCTGATTGCCGAGGAAGTCGCCAAGGTTTACCCGGAATTGGTCGTGCGTGGCAAAGACGGGCAAATTGAAACCGTGCAATACCACAAGCTCACACCGATGCTGCTGAATGAGGTGCAACGCCTGAGCAAGGCATGGCAGGCGGAACAAGCCAAGGTCAGCGCCTTGGAGTCGCGGATGCTCACACAAACCCAAACCATCACCGAGATGAAACAGCAAATGACCCTCGTGCAAGCGCAAGCCAAGCGCATGGAGACTCTCTCCGCCCGCTTAGCCAAGTTGGAAATTCATTCGACTGTCGGGCCGTTGGCCGATGCCAGCCGACCCTAGGGCCACAAAGCCGGACGTGACAAAGCCGGACGGGATTTGTAATCCCGTCCGAAATGGTATGTGCCAAGTCGGATGCCGCAACTACACAAAACGTTAGCGGCGGGGTTACAAACCCCGCCGCGCTTCGGCCATCACCGATTTTGTAACCCTCATCTTCCGCGCGGTCGGCTGAACGGGGGCGTTAGGCTTGAGTTTCAAATTTTTTTTTCAAATATACAAGGTAACAATAAATGAACATCAAATACTGTTTGAGCATTGTTTTAGTGGCAGTACTAGTGACCGGCTGCGCCAGTACCGGGGGTTCTCATAAGTCAGTCACAGCACCGTTAAGTAGCGCTCAGTCGGCAAAATACACGGATTTGATTATTTCCGTACAACCTGCCTCTGATGTCAAATTTAGCCCATCAGATGCCGAAAGGATGCAAAAGATGATTGCTGAAAACATCAAATCAGAGGCACCCAGTCGGTTCACAAGCATCAACTCCCCTACGCCAAGCTCCAACGCCCTCCAAGCTTCTGTTGCGGTTAAGCGGTACGAAGAAGGCAACGCCTTTGCCCGTTTCATATTGGCAGGATTAGGCCAGATTCATATTGATGCCGATGTGATCCTTTCGGATGCAGCGACTAAAGACAAACTCGCACAATACGAAGTGACCAAAACCTTCGCTTGGGGTGGAGCTTATGGTGCTTTTACTGGAATCAAAGATGCTGAAGTCGGCTTTTCTAAAGCTGTGGCTGATTCCATTCTTGGCAAAGATTAACACGACAAGCGGCGTAGTGGCGTATTGCGCAAGAGAGGTACTCTGCATATTGCGCCGAATGGATAAAAAGAGCGAAATCCATGAATCCCCGGCATTGTCTCTCCGCCCACCCGCCTAACCCGCCGTTCCAGCCGACCCGCGCCGACGTTTGGCGTGTTCATTCCGGCCCCTTCCGTGCGGGCGGCTGAACGGGGTCGTTAGGCATTTTCAATGCAACATAAATTAACGAGGAACTCATCATGAGAGCAAAATTTTTCCTTTCGATCATTGTAATATTGACGATAACAGGTTGTACTGGAACTCAAGTAAAATTAAGCCATGAACCAACAACACAAAGCTTTAATCAGCCCTTCTCAGCAGTTGGTGTTAGAGATGTTCCAGCAACAAAAACATTACCAATAGCCGGTAACTTAACAGAAGCATTTAGCAATGAGCTACGAACATCTGGATTTGCAAAAGAGGTCTATTACCCGCTTAGACCTGATGATAAAGTCGATATAGCGTTAGACTCTCAATTCAATGTAGAGGCAGATACACATTCCGGTTCTATGTTCGCAAAATCATTTTTTACTGGTTTTACCTTGTTTCTACTTGAACCTGTCTTCTGGTATGACATTGACTATAAGCTATCAGGAAATGTCAATGTTATGAAAGATGGAAAGCTACTAAAACAAGTAACCGCTACGACTGATGCTACTATTAGTGCCAAGTGGCTATCTTTAAGTAAACTTCCTGCTTTAGAGGCTGAAGCCTTAGTCAAAGCTAAGAAATCGCTTTTTCAGCAACTAATGCAAGCCATAGCGAAATAAACGCGGTAAGGCGCAATAGCGGTACTCCGCGTATTGCGCCGAATGGATAAAAAGAGCGAAATCCATGAATCCCCGGCATTGTCTCTCTGCCCACCCGCCTAACCCGCCGTTCCAGCCGACCCGCGCCGACGTTTGGCTCATTTTTCTACCTCCCTTCGCGCGGTCGGCTGAACGGGGTCGTTAGCCCCTGCTTGGTATGATTCTTGGTTAGGCTTTTTGCTATAGTATTTGGGCTAGCTTTAACCTTTTTCGACTCTTTATAATACGCCATAGAATGTATTCTATGGTATGAGACTAATTAATTAAAAGGTAAATCATGGTCAATGAAACCACATTAGCTTTTGCAGGTTTTACGATGATTCTGTTGTTTATGTATTTGATCATGTCTAAACGCATGTCAGCTATGAATGCACTTATTCTGATCCCCGTCATATTTGCAATAGGCGTAGGATTTTATGATACAAGACTTGGTACGATGATGATGGCAGGAGTCATAAAAGTTGCCCCTACTGGAATTATGATCTGCTTTGCTATCCTTTTCTTTGGCATCATGATCGATGCTGGACTGTTTGATCCCGTTATTGAGAAAATCCTCAAAGCAGTTCATGGCGATCCTATGAAAGTCTGTGTCGGAACAGCATTACTAGCAGCATTTATTTCTCTTGATGGCGATGGCTCAACGACTTATTTGGTAACCTGTTCAGCCATGTTGGCAGTGCACCGTAGACTGGGAATTAACGCTATTATTCTCCCTGCTTTGGCAGTTCTGGAAAATAGTGTTATGAATATTATTCCTTGGGGTGGGCCGACTAGTCGTGTTCTAGCTTCGTTAGGAGTGGAATCCAGTCAGGTTTTTCTTCCCATGATTCCCTGTATGGTTGTGGGAACCTTGTTTGTCTGTTTCATGGGCTACCTCTGGGGTTTGAATGAACGTAATCGTATTGGCATAATTGATTTCACTCACGATGGTCGTCATGCTGTCGTCTCTGGTGATCCTGAAGCCGATAAGCTAAAGCGTCCTGAAAAAATCTGGTTCAACTTTGCTCTTACGGCACTCTTGATGTTCTGTTTAATCATGGAAACACTACCGCTAGCGATATTATTCATCATTGGAACGGCATTCGCATTACTTATTAATTACAAAAATAAAGATCAACAGGCACGTATCTGTGCTAATGGAGCTAACGCCATGCCAGTTATTTCTATGGTTTTTGCAGCTGGCATTTTCATGGGTATTTTGTCAGGCACCAAGATGGTGGACGCAATGTCGAAGATAATCGTTGCCGCAGTTCCAGAAACTATGGGGGCACATTTTCCGATCATCACTGCATTAATTAGTTTATCAGGTACATTTTTCATGACTAATGATGCTTTTTACTTTGGGGTTCTCCCTGTATTGACTAAAGCAGCAGCAATATATGGCATTCCAGCGGCAGAGATGGGTCGAGCCGCACTAATCGGACAAGGTGCACATCTGCTTAGCCCATTAGTACCATCTACTTTTCTTTTGGTAGGGCTAAACAAAGTTGAACTTGGTGATCTTCAAAAATTTGCTTTGATTCCTGCAATCTGTATTTCATTGCTCTGGTTGGCTACCTCAATAGTTCTTGGTCACATTCGTATCTGATTGAATAATTAGGGCATAGTAAAATTAAATTCGTTTAACTCAACTTGAAACAATTGGGGTCAACGCGATAAGATGTGCTTATAGGATGAGCTGAAGCAAAGAACGGGGTCAGGGCCGTAGGGCGCAATAGCGGCTCCGCCGCGTATTGCGCCGCTTGGGAAAGTTGAAACATTCGGCGGAATACGCTAAAACGCTATTCCGCCCTACATGTTTTTACGATAATTAAACAAGCAACGCGGTAAGGTGCAATAGCGGCTCACCGAGTATTGCGCCGGATGGATAAAAAGAGCAAATTCCATGAATAGTCGGCATTGTTTCTCTATCCACCCGCCTAACCCGCCGTTCCAGCCGACCCGCGTGGACGTTTGGCTCTTTTTTCTAGCCTATCTTGCGCGGGCGGCTGAACGGGGTTGTTAGGCAAATAAGTACTAGCTCATGAGAATTCATGTCAAGTTCCAGCCCCACAGATACACCCGTCTACGTTCCAGTCTTGACGATTTTGCCAGGTAGCATCGCAAGGAAAGCGTGGTTTACTTGGCTGGTATCTCAAGATGATCCTGTATTAGCGGGCGATCCCATTGCCGTGTTTCACGTTACACAGGACAAGCCCCATGGTGGCCTAGACCACGACCCGAAAAACCCTCGGGGAAATGCATTTCAATTACTCGCGCCAGAAAGTGGAATAATAGCTACCTTGACTCCGCCTGAATCTGTTCATTTTACCACTACTCCCTTGTCATTCCAATTTTGGAAACTTTATTGAGCGATTCAGAGCATTATGAAAATCCAACGAAATGAAACCCTATCATTTTTTATAGGCAACCCCCCGCCTCTCCTTGGCTAGAGTCAGCAGTATTTTGCCATCAAGGGGATAAACGGTGCGTGGTCTCTTGAAAGCTGGTG
>CAIYXP010000425.1 GCA_903930145.1 uncultured Methylococcaceae bacterium | reverse complement strand
TCAAGTAGTGAATGCACCCATGATTCCCCATCAAGAACAGAAAAGTCCAAATTTAACTATTAATGGAAATATTGGTCGGGATTTCAATAATGCGAATAATGACAGTAATATTAATACAGGAAATGGAAGTATTAACTCATCAAATTATTCAAATGATATAAATTCCCATTTATTGGAATTGGAGAAATCTTTAGAGTCTTGCTATGATAAAAGAGCTAAAGATTTTATAGCCGAACATATTAACTCGTTAAGGCAAGCTAGTGAGAAACCGTGGGAAGAACAAAAAAAATTAGCTAGCAAATCAATAGATGCATTAGAAACGGTCACAAAAATACTTTCCCCTACAGAAAAAATAGTCAGTCATTTGGAAAAAGTTTTACCCGTACTGGCAAAACTTTTTGGTTTAACAATTTTTGATTTATAAATGAAATTCGGCATCGATTTCGGCACTACTAACACCGCCGTCTGCGTCATGCGGCCAAACGGACCCGTTGCTTTGTCCTTTGGCCAAGCAGGGCCGGCCCAAACTTATGTGCCCAGCGTATTGGCCGTGCAAACGGGGGCTCACCCCAAGGAATACCTTGGCATGGCCGCCAAGATGCGCATTGGCGAGACGTTGCCCAATCTGTCCGTTTACCAGAACTTCAAAATGCTGTTGGGTGAAACCCCGTCGGTAGTTGCCAAGCATTGGGCCAACCATCCACTCAGCCCTGAGCAAGTGACGCGCAAGTATATCGAGGGGCTCATCAGACAAATCAAGGATGAACACCAACTGACACCGCAAAGCGTGGTGGTGACCGTACCCGAAGTTTGGATTGCCCAAGGCTTGCTGACCAAACGGGAACACTTGATTGAAAGTTTCAAGCATCAAGGCATAGCCAATGTGAGGACTGAAAGCGAGCCGCTCGCCGCCGCCAGCTATTACTTGCACAAATACCGGGAACATAAAAAAGCCGATTACCAGGGGCATCTTTTGGTATGCGACTGCGGGGGCGGGACAATGGATTTTTGCCTGCTGCGCATCGAATCCGGCGAGAACCACAAACCGCGCATGACCGTGCTGGAAAGGGCGGGCAACGGCATAGTTGACGGAAAGTTGGGCAGCGCCGGTGTGGCTTTTGACCAAACCATGGTGGATCGTCTCTTCCCCGGCTTGAAACCGGGCAATGCGGCGGAATTCCATAAACGTGTGCGGGAGTTTGAAGAACGCAAGATCGCATTTACCGAAGATGTTGCCGAGTTGTTGAAACTTCATCGTTCAGACCCCAGCTTGGTCGAAGGAGACGTCCTGTTTGAAGTGGCGGGCCATGCTGTCGAGGCCAAACCGCTGGCCCAAGTGTTTGATGAACTGATAGCGCCTGACATTCATCGCGCACTGCAACAACTAACCCAAAGGCTAGGCTCATACACCATCAATGTCAATGACCCCAAACAATTCCGCGTTTTGATGGTGGGGGGGTTTTCCATGTTCTATTTGGTGCAGGAAGCCATCTGCCGCCATTTTGGAAGTGTGGCTACCGAAGACCAGCGCTTTGAAAATCTGTTCACGCTGCAAGACCGGGCGTTGGCCATTGCCAAGGGCGCGGCGCTCATTGCGAACGATCTGACGGAAATTGTTCACACCTGCCCCGCCAATGTGGGTGTAGTCGCCCTTGCATTGGATGCCGACAAAGAGCAAAGCGAATATTGCTGTATTTTGCAAAAGGGCATTAAAATTTCACAGTATAAAAATCCGGTGTACGATAATGGTCAATTCAAAATATTAAAATTGGACGATGAATTGCCCATTTACTTGGAACCTATTCCCGATAAACCCATTACGTTGAATCTAAAAGGTCATACTTTGCAATCAGTTTTGCCCTCTGGCATCGGTGTTGGAGCGACTTTGGAATTAGGTTTTTCCTTGGACGAAAACTTAGTTTTTTCATTGCATGTGCGCGATGCCAATCGTAAAAGTAAAACTAGAGTGACTACACTGGGTAATCTGATGGCACGAATACCCGCCTGATGGTAAACCATTGACAGAAAAATGACCCGTTCATGAATGCGCAATCTTTCGAAGACCTCCAGTTTCAGTATAACGATTTATGGAAAGCCATCTGCCAAGCAGATCCCGCCACCCGGCGGGTTTTGATGGCGGAGCTGGCAATGTTGCTGGCTCGTTGGGAAAGTGAGCAAAGCGATGCTTTGGGCAAGATACAGGCACTCACCCGCAGTGGTCACTGGAAAGCCCTTGCGGCAACCTGTGTGGATCAATGCGAAGCGCTCGCGCAGCAACTTGGCGCCAACAAAGCGACACTGGCGAGCCAACTGGAAACGCTGCAACGGCGGCTTGACGAGAGCCAGCAGCATCAAACCGGCTTGGAGCGGGAAATCAAGCAAATGGGAACGGCGGTGGAAATAGCCGAGTTGACGTTGGAAAGCTTGCTAGAACAAGAAAACGGTCGAAAGGCGCAACTCGACGCCTTGCGCAACATAGCCTCGATTCAGGCAGAGATCGATCAAGCCAAAACCTCCATGGCGGATATTGAAGATTCCTTAAAACAAGGCCGGGATACTGCGGAAGCGTTAAGGACGTTGAACCGGTTGTTCGCTGTTAGGGGGCAATTGTTGGCCTATTACCAAACCTATGCGAACGCCGACCGGGAAATTCAGCAAAACCTTTCGGCGTTGACCCGTTCCGCGCCAGACATCCACGCAGCTTCCGAGTGTTTGGAGCGCCTAGTCAATATTGGCCGTGAACTGAAGGACATCGATCAAGTGCTGGCCAGACAATGTGCCTTGCAGGACCTCGCTGACGAGGAAACGGAACGCCGGTTGAATGACCATTACGCATGAACGGGCAATCACACAAACTCCGATTGTACGCCCGTATTCCGGGTACCTATGCTTTAGGTCCGGGCTTTAGATTCGCCATCTGGGTGCAAGGTTGCCCTTTTCGTTGCAAAGGCTGTATGACACCGGATGCCTTGCCGTTTTCCGCAGGCGAGTCGATTGGAGTTGAAGAACTGGCAAATTGCATACTATCCGTTCCCGACATTGAGGGATTGACCTTGAGCGGTGGCGAGCCATTTGCGCAAGCCCAAGGCTTGGCAGCTTTGGTGAGTACGGTGCGCCAAGAGCGGGATTTGGGGGTGATCGTTTACACCGGGCATCTATTGCGGAATTTACGCGACAAGGCAATCTCAGACAGCGGGATTGCTGCTCTTTTGGCCTGCACAGATTTGTTGATCGACGGGCCTTATGAGCCCAAACGCAATACGGGGCAACCGATGCGAGGTTCTGAAAACCAGCAGTTGCATTTGCTCACTGAGCGTTATCGGCAAAACATGGATATTTATGCAAGTGGGCAATCTCGCCAAATTGAGGTCCATTTGACCCGTCACGATGCCATGTTAGTTGGCATCCCGAGTGGAAAACAATTGACGATGTGGCAACAATTTAAGCAGTCATCAGCTTAGTGGCCTACCCTAACCAAAACTTGAAAATAAAGTCTCTTGGTTTTTTGGATAAGCGTTTTCGTATCTTGAACCTTCTTATTTGCACAGGATATAATAACAATCGACCATTGTTAACCTAAGCAAGGCTTGCAATGATTGCGTTTTAATCATATGTGTAAATCATAATATTGCTATGATAGAATAATACCCACAAACTTTATCGGCAAGGGTGAAAATTATGAAGTCTACTGATTTTTCAGAGGTTAACAACTTCCTCACACAATCTGGATTGGATTTACGAACCATTGCCATTATTTCGATGGTAATATTACTAGCCTTAATTGTTGTTATATATCTGCTATTAAAAAATAGAGAGCACCCTGTTGATGCAGATAATGCCAGCAAACCCACTGTCGCAGATAGCGTCATAGAAGCCACTGTTACAGATAACACCTCCAATCAAACAGTTTCGGATAATACAAACGAAATAACGTCGATAGAACTGGAACCTGTTGCAGCGTCAACGACAGAGGTGGAACCTGTCCTAGCGCCAACCGCGCCAGTGCCTGCTTTTTCGCTTGAACCAAAAGCAGAAATAGCCAAAACGGCTCCCACTCACATTCCGCAAGACACCATACTCAGACGGCACTACCTAGCCCATATCAAGTATATGCTAGAGACAGTGACCTTCCCCCGCCCGACTGAAATAGTGCTGCGTCGCCACTACGACCATTTAATCACCAGCCAACTCGAAGCCTGTGTGGAGGATGAAGCGGAATTGAACAAGCTCATCAGGCGTTATGAAGAACACCGCAGAGATGCGGCGATCAAATAAGGATACTTTGGAACGAGCACAGGAAAAGTTTCCACATTCGGCGCATTACGTGGAGTACCGCTAATGCGCCTAACGGCCTTGATTCAATTTAAGCCTGAGAAATGACCAGTCATTTAGCTTGGGCGGTGCGTTTGGCCTGTATCAGGGTAGCCAGCTTTTGACCAATAGACTGTCCCAAGCTTATTCCCATGACAGCGGCATGGCGGCCAGTCCATTGTGTCGCCAACTTGCATTCCTCCATGAAATCATCGGCTGAGAGTTGGCGCTGTTCCATGCCGATTCGCCCGACAATCTGCCCTGCACCGTCGAAAATAAAATGCTCCACAGCGGAGGCTTGCAGGGTTTCCGTTGTGACAGTCCGAAACTGACCCAAAATCGCATCGCCTATTGTAATGGTCCCAATCAAGGAACCCGATGGGGCGGGGGATTGAAATCTTCCGAACTCAAGCACCTGATCCACCAATAAAAGCCATCTTGGAGAAGGGCAGGCATCCACTGCAACAGTCTTCACCAAATCCCCCGAATCAGACCAGCCACGAAGAGTGAGTTTGATTTCAACAGGTGTGTTCGCCGGTATTGCCGCCTCGCCTAACAGCAATAAATCGTGAACGCAGACGGTAAAATGCGCATTTTGACCAGGAATGACGTTGGGCAAGCGCCAGCCCATTGCCGCTTCCCTGCGTAAGCTTGGGGCAAATTGTTTAACCAAATGAAACTCCAGCGCAGAGGCATGAGGGTCCCACGCCCCGTTCAGCCGATAAAACTCGGCGGGGTCTGGCATGGGTGGCAACTTCAGTTTGCCATGGGTTTGATCGGCCTCCGCAGCGTGTGCCAAGCTCCTTAGATCATCCAGCTTCAGGCTGGCCAGCAAATGGGGCAATTGGGCATTGGGGTCGGTGAGAAATTGTCGGGAAACAGGCAAAACCGCTTGCAGGGCAGTCAAAATGGCGGCAGTGCCGGGAATATTGTGCATCGGATCGGCTGTTTCCGAATCGACCGCAAAAAAAGTATCTGGCCCGCCAACAAAATAACTGGGATGGTCTTTAGTCCAATCTTCCAGTAACAAATCGTAGACGCATTCATCCACGCCGCTGGCCTCATGGGTTGCCAGTTGCGCTAGTTTCACGTTCTGATGAGTGCCATTGGCCCAACCCGCCAATTCAACGCCTTCCTGTAAAAGGCCAATGCCATCCGCAATCATTGTCGGTATGCCTTCAAACAAGGCCCAAGCATTAATCGCAAGGCGGAGCGGCCCCTTGCCTCTAGCCGATCTGAACGGATGCGCACTGGTGGCGAATAGCTGCTGTGAGTTGATTTGGAATAAATGCCGACCGCCCCGCTTGGGTGTTTCGATCAATACGACCTTTCTAGGGCCGAGACTCGATAGCACTGTGTCCCCCAGTTGAATCGTTTCGATGGGCTTAACCGACCCGTCGGCCATCAATACGCCAGTTCCCTTGCCAAAGCAACTGTCAGGAGGTGGGGGCAGGTACACATTGAGGGCTCCCCAAGTACAGAGGCTCTGGGCAAATCCATTGGCTACGCTGGTATTGTTTGTCCATTCTTGGACACCGTAGGCGACGTAAGTGCAAGTTTCCGGCAAAGTGGCCGTGATGGTTCCGCTTGCAGTGCCAACCAGATCAGCGCCGGACAAGGGTATGTACCAACTGGCATAGCCGCCATTCCACCAATTGCCCGGTCCCGCTTCGTTGGGTACGGTAAGCCCGGAAGCTTGCGCCTGTTGTATGGTCGCGTCCACATCCGCGGAACCCAAAGCCTTCAGCGTGACCCACAGGTTAAACAAAAACCAAACCGCCGCGTCAGCGCTTTCGCCGCCCATGGCAATGCACTGGTTAATATTGGCGGTGAACTGACCCGCTTTGATGGCTGAACTCAAAAGCACGTTAGCCGCTTGGTCCTGTCCGGCTGCGATGATGGCATTGAGTGCCGTGGCTGTCGGGTTGAAACCCGTCTGAAAAATAGCAAGATAACTTGCGGTTAGGGCGGGCAATAAGCCACTGTTGTAACTGGCAAGGTCGGCAGTCAGCTTGGCAGTGTTTAAAGAGATGGGGAGTTTTAGGCGAACCGCATCCGTCAAGGCGGTAATGGCATAATTTCCCCACCAAGCGCTATTCAAGTTGCCATTTACACCCTGCACCAAACTGCTGACCTTGCTGGCGGGAACCGTCAGCCCCGCCCCGTGAAAAAATGCATCCCGGTAGCCTGAAAAAGGGCCGCTGTAAGCGTAAAGGTAATAGCCGCTGTAACCCAGTAACGTGTAGGGTTCAGCGGTTATCAGGTTATTCGGCAAGTTGGTTTGTAATAAATTACACAATGCGCCGCGATGGCAAGCGTCCCAATCAGGGTTGCCATAATAAGGCCAGGCATCGATCAAGGCCACCAGCAAGGGGTTTAAGTCCACATCGGCTGATGGGATGGATGCTTGAGAAATACCGATGGCCGCTTTGAGATTAGCGGCAAGCTGCTGTTGATATTGCTGAAAAGTGGTCACTTAAGTTTCCTTTTAAAGCCTGTGGCATTTAACAAGACCGCCAGCGGGAAAAGGAATGCTTCCCTAATCCCGCTAGCGGTCACCAGAAGAGTTTTACGCTCAGGCAGGTTGCAGTAGAGCGGGTGGTTTAGTCGAGGCCGCCACGGTGATGGTAAAATTGGCTACCGCTTGACCGGGGGCTGAGTTGCTTGCCGTGATGCTATTGTTGGTCAGCGCTGCCGTGTCCGCACTGTTGCCATTGGGGGCCAATGTCCCGGTTTGCGGGTCGAAAGTCAGGAATCCCGGCAGCTTATCACCCGACAAGGCAAAACTGATCGGGGTGCTAGGCGGCACGCCAAAGGACACCCCAAAGCTTTGGTATGTCCCCGGCGTTGAATTCAGGATGAAGCTAGGATTAGCCATCCTTATGAAGTTAGGCGCCATGGCTGACATGGCAAGCGTAAAAACCGTGCCTTGGTTTGAGTTGATACTGACACCATTGGTCGTTTGAACCAGCCAACCCGAAGCCTGCGAGGGCTGAAAATTTCCCTTTGCATCTGGCGGCACGGCTTGAAGTGACAAGCCCAATGACACGAGGTTCCCGTCACTGGTGATGCTCGCATGGCCTTGCGGATGACTTAACCAAGTTTGGGTCACCACGGTCGGCCCGCTGGTGTTCGACGGTGCCGAATTGGAAGCCGAAGTGCTGATTTGCGGTTGAAAAGAAACCGACTGGTCGCTCATCAAACTGAGCATCAAGACCACTGGCGCTTGGGTCGCGTCGGGTTGGGCAACGGTCAAGAACCGAGTCATGCCTAGGCCATCGGTTGCCGCCTGCCAGACATAAGCGGGAAGGGCGGTTTTGCTGCCAACACCGATTGAACCATCGGCATTGCAACACAACGATTGATTGGCGCTGGATAGCGAGAACCCTAGTATCAACAGGTTGCCTTGCCCTTTATCCGCGTAAGGTATCGCGTAGTCGATGCTGCTCGCCTTGGATGGCACATAAAAACCGGCTGGTTTGGCGTATTGATCGACAAATTCTTGCACCGGGTCGGGCGGAGTCTTGAAAATCTCATAGAGCATCAGCCCGATTCCGGCGAGTGCCGCCAAGATTGCCAGTGGCCCGGCAAATGAAATGATGGAGGCCAGAATCCCCTCGGCATAGGCCGTCCCCGCAATCGCCCATTCACCCACCATGGCAAAAAGGGTCAGCGACCCGCCTACGATGTTGAGGATGTCAGATGCCAGCGAAATGCCTTGCTCGTGGTTGTCGATGATGAAATACAGGCTGAGTCCAATGCCAGCCAGTATGAACAGCGGACCTACTCGGGTACTCATGAATTCATCCAAATTGTCCCCAAAAATTTTAGAGACCCACCCTGCTTCTTCTGCATCGGCGGTGGCATTATTCAACAGCAAGGGCAGAATGTCTTCACCTTCCGCCAGTTTGCCCACCGTGCCTTCTGCCTCGGCAAGCCAGCGGGCGAAATTGTTTCCCAATCCCAGCAATCCCTCATCCAGTGAATCGGCTTCGCCGGTAAAGATGATTTTACTGACGGCTGCCAGACGTTCAAGCTTGCTCATGCCCTCCACCCCGAAAACGGCATAAATCCGCACGCCGCGGACCACAATGGCGGTAAGGATTTCCAAGCCAAGCTGGGTGGCGTTTAAGACGATTTGGGTTTTTTGCGCACAACTCAATTTATTCCATTGTTTGCACTCCAGAACGATATTGAAGATTGCCAAACCGGTTATGCCCGCTATGAATACCCCACTGATGGCTTCGGCTCCGGTGGATAATTTGGGATAATTGGTTTTGAACCAAGTGGACCATTTGTAAGCGACGGTCGGCAAATCCGCTATATCCTCAACTGTGTCGGAGATTGACCGCAAGGCGATTATCCATGATTTAAGCTGTTCATCGGCATTTTTCTCAGCGAGAATTCCTTTGATTTGTGTCGCCACAGCGGCTATCTGCTGATTTTCATTGCCTATATTATTGGCAACGAATTGTTGCAGATATTCCTTAATCAGGTCAAAATCAGAACCGTCATCCTTAAACCCAAACATGCTGGGGAGAATATTGGTGGCAAGGAATATGTTGATGGTTCGGGTATATTGCTGGGCAAAATACCCGGACGAGTCTAGCGATGTCAGCACCGTCAAATTCTGCTGAAACAGGCGCGATAAGGCTGAACCGTCCCCTGAACCCGAACTGGAGTTCATCAAAAAGGCCAGATTGGCCAAAGAACCCGCCGTCGTGACATAATGGTAATAATAATATGCCCAGTACAATTGATTGGTTTTCGCGTAGGTATCGGTCGCGTCCACCTCGGCAATGATTTTTGTCAATAGGTCCGGGTCGGTTGAATCGGGTTTGATGTTGGTCTGATAGTCGGTGATCGCCTCTTGAGTAATCAAGTTGATATCAGCCGTATGGTCGGTATTTAGCTGGTCGCTTAAAAAGTCATTGATAAGCGGGTAAAGGTTTTGCCAATGATACTGAAAGAGTTTTTGACCATGGGTATGATAGACAGGAGAGGTGGAAACTTGGGTTTTCAACCAAGCCGCTGCCCTAGGGCCATTTAAATTTTGGCAATTGCTATCTGTGCCATTGGCCATGCCTTGTGACATGACGGCCGCTGCCAAGCTTTTGTACCAATCAGTTGGACTGTCAACACCCGGAACGGCAGAGTTGGCGACGATGGCCAGTTCACCGGTCAATGTCGGCTGACCCTGATTGGGAAATAGCAGATTCCACATGTCGGAAGGGATAAAGCTATTCATCATCGTGGCAAGGTCTTGCCTGACATCCGCCTGAACCACATCGCCAAAATTGCCATTACTGTCCACGTCAAAAGGAGTCATGGTAATAAGGTCAGTGATTTGTAAGCTGGTTTGCGCCAAGGTTTGGCTGAGTGCCACGATCTGACTATGAATGTCCGGGTGTAAATCTTGATGTGCTGCGATGGCTTGGGATGCGACACTGATGGGCAAACGCCGGGCCAGCAAACGATTAGGGCTGTCGTCCCCTATCGAACCGTCCTTGGCGAATCTCAACGAACCGTTTTCCGGCAATCCAGTGAGTTGCTGATGCTGAGCATCCAAGCCTTGCCATTTCAAAACGTTGCCCGACATGAACGAACGGGCGACGGGTTTGCCGCCAATCACCATGCGTCCGTTAAAAACGCCAAAGGGAGCCGCTTTCTGGGTGGTTCGATAATAACCTGTCGCCAAGGTCGAGGCGCTTTTTCCTTGCAGTCCGACCAATGTACCGTCCATGGCAAACCCGTCAATTAAGAAGGCACCGTCGATGTTGGACACTGACGCATCTTCAATCGCTTGCAACCAATAGGGGTAAACACTGTCCGGGCCTGTCGATGGGGAACCTTGATCGGGTATGGGTTCTATGCTGGATTTGAAGAAAAATTGAAAGACGGTTTGATTGTTTCTTTCCCCAACCGACAAGTTTGCTGCATAAGCACCGAGCGTGGGTGCCCATGGCATGGCTTCGGTTTGATTGTCTTGAAAACAATCCAAGGTAAAGGTCGGCGGGTCAATTCTACTGTTTTGTGACGAGGTGTAGGAGAATGACAAACGATCCTCCACCCAAGTCGCAGATGTCCACGCGGTTGATGTCGGGTTCCAATTGAAGCCTGTGACTTTACCCCCGGATGACTCAAAGGTGACACCGCAATCCAACGCCACTGCACAGCTAAAGTTTGCGGTGAAGCTTGCCCTTACCGAACAAGGATTGGGGGCAGGACCAATATTGCCGACGGCTCCCCGGCCGTTGTGATGCAAATACAAATGACCGCCACCAAAAGCCCCCCTCCAGGTCAATACCTTGTCATGAGTGTCATAGCGCCAAGCATCCCTTGGAATCGGCAGTTGGTCCAGAAACAACTGGTCGTCGGCAGGTTCGGACGGGTTCGGGCGCAGCAGGGTGATTCGTTCGGGGATCGGCTGTTGAGAGTTGCCAAAGCTCTCCATGCGACTAATGGCAAAATGAAAGGATTCAGGGCGTTTAAAAACATTGTTTGGCTGAAAATGTTGTTGGCGACGCCGTTGCGCACGGTTGGTGGGTTTGGTTGTCGAACTTGCAAAACTCATGATGCCTCCGAATGTTATTTTTCGAAATGAGAGGGAAGGGCTGTGGAGCGTTGTCAATTTTATCGACCCTATTCAAGTAATCACCATGAATCAGTGATGCCAGATGTCAAGCGGGAAGCAACCAGCCCAAAACCACGGCATCAAATCTTCTCATAAACGATTATTTTCAATAAAATAAACAAGTTACATGATAAATTTAGCATAAGGATGGTTCCCCATACAATAGAAATCACAGACCAGCAGCACAAGAACATTAAGGCTCTGGCGGCAATGCAGGGTAAAAGCATTAAGGAATATGCTGTGCAGCGTTTGTTGCCGCTGACCGCCGATGAAGAAAAAGCCATGCAGGAACTAGAAGAGTTCCTAACACCACGCATTGAAGCCGCCGAATGCGGCGAAGTCGTCAGCACATCCGTCATGGCAATCTTTGAGGAAACCCTCGCCACGACCAAACCATGACTCAACCCGTTGACTTCACCGCAGATGCCATAAAAGATTTATCCGGCATTGCCAGCTATACGGCTGAAGCATGGGGGCATGGGCAAGCATTGCGCTATGCTGAATTGGTGAATGAAAAATTCAAAAAATTGCAAAAGGGACGATATTTTCAAAGGCCGCTTTGTCGAAAAAATTCCTCGTTTTTTGGATAAGCCTTGCCTAGATAATTTAGTGCTTGACTGAAAATGTACCATTGGATAATGTTTAATGGTATTAATTATGGGAGGCATAAGACTATGCAACATAAAAACACCAGCGTCACCCTTGGCGCACATTTTGAACAATTTATCACCCAACAAATTCATGATGGGCGCTACGGTTCGGCAAGTGAGACCGTTCGCGCAGGATTGCGATTGTTGGAGGAACGCGAGCTAAAGTTAGCGGCTCTACAGAGGGCGCTGATAGAAGGCGAGGAAAGCGGCAGAGCCAATTATTCCCTGAAAAGCCTGATCGCCGAGATTGACCAAGAAAGCGTCAATTAATGACAGGCTTTGTTCTCACCAATCAAGCCCTATCTGACCTTAAAGTTATCGGTATCTACACCCAAAACGCATGGGGAAAGCGACAGAGAGACCGCTATTTATCAGCACTTGATAAAGCTTTTCATGCCTTGGCAAAAGATCACTTGAAAGGGCGAGATTGCGGGGAAATACGGGATGGATACCGCAAATATCAAGTGAGCAAGCATATTATTTTTTACCATGAAATTGATGCAAGCCTCATTGAGATCGTGCGTATTCTTCATGAGCGAATGGATATAGAATCGCGTTTAGCCGATGGTCGAATGACGGATTTTCGTAAGTCAAGCTGAGTTAAACTCCACAGTGGCATAGCTATATGGCTCACTTGTTTGAATGCAATAACCCATTGCATTATGAGTCAACTGCTTGATCCTGTTGGGTTATCATTATTTTAATGAAAAATAGGGGTAATTATAATAATGGCATACATTTTGCTTATTGAGGTACGCTGTACCTTTTTTTAATACTTTAGGAGATATGTAAATGTTAATGGGCGCACTTGCCATTTTTACCCTTGTTGCTGTGATGGGGCTGTCCATGGTCATCAGTGCTTGGCGAGGCTATGAGATTGAACCGGGTTATCCTATCCTACACGGTGCCGCAGCCTTGGCAGGCTCTGCGCTGGTGATCGTTTCTGCATTGGATGGGGACACCCGGCTGTATGTGAACATCGGCATGGCCGTGGTCATCATATTATTGGGCGTTGCGATGGGTGTGTTTGCCAAGAAAGGCAAGAAAGCCCCGAAGGGCATCTTGGTTGCCCATGCGGGTCTGGCGGTGGTCTGTTACGGGTTGCTCGGCTTTTTCACGTTTAACCACGGCGTGGCATTGTTCTAAGCTTATCAACCCTCCCGTTGTATTGCAGTGAGTGGGCGGCCGGTAAACGGACCGCCCATTTTCTTATGCGCGGGTAGTGTACAAACTTCTTGGTTTTACCTTTTCGGCAAATGCTTGGGTGTCGGGTATCGAAACACTTGGCGAAAAGGGCAAAGAGTATTCCAAGCCTTATCTCGGCAGCAAACTGCTATACTAATCAATGAACCATAAAATAAGTACTGGAATATGACCAGTCAATTCGTTCAATCCTTAACCCTAGGAAAAAAACTATGAACATTCGATTAGTGTTGGCATTGATGCTCAGCGCCCTCGCACCTGTTGCGTGGGCATTAAATGTGTTGGACAGCCCTGGATTTGAGGCGTCTGGCAACCTCAATGGCTGGGTGGGCTACGGGGGCAGCCCGTCGCTCACGGTCAGCACCGAGTCCATCCACAGCGGTAGCCAGTCCGCCTTGGTGTCTAACCGCACCGCCACCTATACCGGGATAGCGCAAAATATCCTTGGCAAAGTGCAAGCTGGCACGGCCTACGATGTGAGGGCATGGGTGCGGGTACGCCAAGGGACAGCGACCAGCATTGCCATAGGGATAAAAAAAGTCGATGGCGCCGGTACACAATACACCACCTTGGATTCGCGAAGCCTAGCGGTAGGCAAATGGGTGAAGTTGGGCGGTTATTACCGCTACAACCCCACGGGTGTGGCGACCCAGCTTCAACTTTATGTGAACAGCCCGGTTGCCAATGTCGATTTTTTCATTGATGACGCAAGCCTTAGCCCACCTGTTGCCTATTTGCCGACCGGTGGTTCCGCGACTGATTTTGTGCGGGCTTCTGGCCGTAACTTGGTGGTGGGCGCAGACGCCAGCCCGATCCGGCTACTAGGCACCAATTTCGTTGCCTATGGCGACACCGGCGAATCCGTGGACACTATTTTCAACACCAAGAATTTTGATGAGGAAGATTACACAGCCGTCAAGCAGGCCGGCATGAATGTGGTGCGCTTGAATCTGTGGTATCTGATGTTTGAGAACGATGCCGCACCCTATGTCTATAAGCAGGAGGGTTGGGACTGGCTGAACAAGCAAATTGTTTGGGCAAAAAATGCCAATGTGCGCCTGATCTTGTCGATGATGCATGCGCAATGCGGTTACCAAAGCAACGGCTACACTGGAACTTTCTGGACCGGCGGCAGTGCAACCGGTTCTTGCCAAGACCGGCTGAAAGCCCTGTGGACAGCGATAGCCCTGCGTTACCAAGACGAGCCGGTGATTGCCAGCTTCGATTTGATGAATGAAGCCCTGCCGGCCAATCAAGCCCAGTATGTTGCCTATATCCAGCAACTTATCAACGCCATTCGGACGGTGGACACCCGCCATCTGGTGCAAGTGCAAGCCTGCTTTGCCAATGATTGCCAAGAGCCGCCGTTAGTCAATGATGCCAATGTTTTGTATGACTTTCATCATTACGACGCATGGCGGGCATCTAGCCAGTTGAGCTATGGCGGCGACTATGGCGACAGCAATATGCGCTATGGCGACGCCAGTTCTTTAGTGCTTCCTTATGACGCGGACACTACGGCGGGGGCCGTTTGGGAGAACCCGCCCATTCCGGCTGGCACGACGGGCTGGGCCTGGTACGAAGGTTCTGTATTCACGTTGAACG
>CAIYXP010000424.1 GCA_903930145.1 uncultured Methylococcaceae bacterium | reverse complement strand
TTCAGTGTTGATGCGAGTGGCCCTGGTATCATTGTATTGGGTGAAACGTATTACCCCGGAGATTTTATTGCTACTATAAACGGCGAGAAAGTTGATTATTTTCGGGTCAATGAAGCATCAAAGGGAATATGGGTCGACAAAGCAGGAAAATATGATGTGAATTTTACCTACAAACCTGAAAAACTTAATCAATCCTTATGGTTATGTTTATTTGGATGGGCGTTAATGCTCCTCCTTATTATAATGCATGTAAGGTTTCCTGCTAGATTAAAATATGCAAATTAATATCTTAACTATTTAATCAATGAAAAAAAATATATGAATATAGATGACTCTTAATATTCTAGGAAAATTACTTATAATATTGCAACTTGGTTAAGATTTGCTGTATGTGAATAGATGGTTGCATTTTTAGGTATTATCTTTTTTAAAGTCTCATGCCTATAATCAAGAGTCTGTGGAATACTTGCCCTCTCCTATCAATAAAACCTAGAATTGTGAATCAATGATTGCAAATAACGTTTTAAGTTCATGTACTGTTTGTGGGTCTCGACATCTTCACTATGCATTTTCTTTGGAACATCACCGAGTTGTTCGGTGTAACGTTTGTGGATTTATGCTTATTAATCCCCAACCATCGGATGAGGTTATTGCGGGAATATATAAAAACGACTATTTTATTCTATCGCAAGATCAAAAGGGATCGGGCCATGTCGAGACCTTAAAAAAGTCCACTGCTGACAGATATTTGGATATTCTCTTTCCTGGCAATAAAAAGGTATCAGGCGATCTACTAGAAATTGGCTGTGGAAATGGCGATTTTTTAAACCGTGCAGCCTTGCGTGGACTTAAGGTCACTGGGATTGATTATTCGCCGCACGCCTGCGCTATTGCAAGAAACCAGTTGGAAGGATTTCAAGCAGAGGTCTTCCAAGGTGAAATCAGTGTATTGGAAGGAAAAAAAGAATGTTTTGACTACATTGTATTTTGCGATGTACTTGAACATGTTAGAAACCCACGCTTATTCCTTAGGATAGTGCATGATTTGTTGAAACCGAATGGGACGATTTTTTGCATAGTGCCATCACTTGACTCTTGGTCTGCTAAATTATTGAAAAGTAATTGGATGGAATTTAAGCTCGAACATCTTTCATATTTTGATACCAAAAGTTTGCGATCAATACTTTTTCAAGAAGGGTTTTCAGAGATACAACATTTCCCAGCCAAGAAAACATTATCCCTAGATTATATTGCAAGGCATTTTGATAAATTTCATGTCCCTGTTTGGTCGCAACTGATGGGTATTATCAGCAGTGTGTTGCCAAACTTTTTGCTTCTCAGGCCCTTCCCGATAACCGCTAGTGGAATTGGCATGATAGCAAAAAAACAATCACGTACTGCTAATCTCATTTTGTCAGTGATTATGCCTGCATTCAACGAGGTTTCCACCATTAAAAGCGGTATAGAAAGGGTTCTAAACAAGCAATTGCGTGAAATGGACATAGAGTTAATCTTGGTTGAAAGCAATTCAACGGATGGTACCAGAGCCGTTGTTCTTGAATATGCTAACCATCCAAGAGTCTCAGTCATTTTGGAAGATGTGGCACGAGGCAAGGGGCATGCGGTAAGAACGGGGCTTAAGCAAGCAAAAGGTGACTTTATTCTGATTCAGGATGCTGATGATGAATATGATATAGATGACTATGATGCCGTAATAGAGCCCTTACGAGATGGCAGGGAAGCGTTTATTTTGGGTGCTAGGCATGGAGGCGGCACATGGAAAATGCGAAAGTTTAATAATCAGCCTCTTCATGCATTTGTTTTAAATTGTGGTCACTGGATATTCACTGGTTTGGTAGACGTATTTTATGGTGTTTGGTTAAAAGATCCATTTACCATGTACAAAGTGTTTAGACGGGATTGTATTGAGGGTATCAATTTCGAATGTAATCGTTTTGACTTTGATTATGAATTATTGATTAAACTCATACGGAGAGGGTTTAGACCCAAAGAGATACCCGTTAATTATCGCTCCAGATCATTTTTGGAGGGAAAGAAAGTCAGAATTATTGCTGATCCTATTACTTGGATTAAAGCAATAGTTAAATTTAGATTCGTCAAGGTTTGAGATGTTGTTTAAGGTTCTTTCGTACATAGTGCTTCATCGATGGCAATTATTTCGTTTTTTCGTCGTTGGCATTACAACGTTCGTGCTCAACCTTTGTTTGGTTTGGTTGTTCTATGGAAAGGCATTGTTGGATTATCGAATAGCGGTTAGTTGTGCTTATTTCATTACGGTTGTCGCACACTTTTTATTGAATAGGTCATTTACTTATGGTCAAACAGGTGGAGCTATTGCTCTTGACACAGTAAAGTATGGCATCATGCTGTTAGCTAATTATCTGATTACATTAAGCATAACGACAGCAACGGTTGAATTGGCAAGGCTAACCCCATATTATGGGATAATTTTCTCCACACTTGTCACCGCTTTTACTAGTTTTTTATTGATGAAGCATTATGTTTTTGTTCGAAAGGAATACGCTAGATGAATTTAATAGTTACAGGTTGTGCTGGTTTTATTGGAAGTACCCTTGTCGATCGTCTTTTGACCGAGGGACATCAAGTGACGGGGCTTGACAATTTTTCCACTGGTCAAATTCGGTTCTTGGAAGGTGCGCTGGAACGTCCAAATTTTAGGCTTGTTGAAATCGATTTGCTCGATCACGATGCTCTTCCGTTAGCATTTGTTGGTGGTGATGTGGTTTTTCATCTTGCTGCGAATGCGGATGTCCGTTTTGGGACTGAACATCCAAGGAAAGATTTGGAACAGAACACAATCGCCACTTACAACGTCCTAGAAGCAATGCGAACTAATGGCATCAAGAAAATCGCTTTTTCATCGACGGGTTCGGTATATGGCGAAGCGGAGGTTGTGCCAACACCAGAAGATGGACCATTCCCTATTCAGACCTCACTCTATGGTGCTTCTAAGGCGGCGGGAGAAGGTCTGATTGCGGCTTATTGCGAAGGTTTTGGCTTCCAGTCTTGGATTTTTCGTTTTGTTTCCATTCTGGGAGAGCGTTATACCCATGGTCATGTTTATGACTTTTATCAGAAATTGAAAGCCGATCCATCACGCCTGCCAGTGCTTGGCAACGGCAAGCAAAGGAAGTCATACCTTTATGTTCAGGACTGTGTCGACGCAATATTACTGGCTATGGAAAAAGCCACCGACAAGGTCAATATTTTTAACTTAGGTGTCGATGGTTACTGCGAAGTCAATGACTCCATCGGCTGGATTTGCGAAGAGTTAGGGGTTAAGCCAAAATTAGAATATTCGGGAGGTGACCGGGGCTGGGTTGGAGACAATCCATTTATTTTTTTAGAGACAAATAGGATTCAGTCGCTTGGTTGGAAGCCGAAGTTAGGTATTCGAGAAGGGGTTATTAAATCCGTAAAGTATTTGCGTGAAAATGAATGGGTATTCGAGGCTAGAAAATGAACAGAGGAAATTCATGCCCTATTTGCTCAGCTTCTACGATCAGCTTGGGGAGCCGAGTAGGAAAATTAGATAACCGTGAATTTTTATTTAGACACTGCGAATCGTGCCGTTATTCTTATGTAGAAAATTTCCGTTCTGATTTTGATAACATTTATGACGAAAACTATTATCATGGTTGTGGTGCAGACCCCATGGTCAATTATGTTTACGAAATTAATAATGCTAGTAGGACTATAAGAAACTATGAATGGGAAGGGATTTATTCTATTTACAAGATATTATGTCCAAATGGAGATCGCTGGTTAGATTATGGTTGTGGGTTAGGGGGTCTCGTTAGGTTTGCAATTAACAAAGGGGTTGATGCGATAGGTTTTGAAGAGGGATGGGCAGCAGATTCAGGTCGAGAATCTGGTGTCCCAATACTTAACTCAAAAGAACTCGATTATTATGAAAAAACCTTTGATTTCATTAGCGCCATTGAAGTTTTCGAACATATATCAAAGCCAGTCGATACCCTAATACAAATTAGAAAGCTTTTAAAACCCGGTGGTGTTTTGTTTATAACGACTGGAAATGCAGCACCTTGGCGTCA
>CAIYXP010000423.1 GCA_903930145.1 uncultured Methylococcaceae bacterium | reverse complement strand
TAGTTTTCAACAAATCAACCCTCAATTGCCCGGCGCTGGCGTATCTCATACGTTGCAATGTATGAGTACGCTATTGCGCCCTGCGCGGGCTAATCTTTGGACACTTGGCTAATTGTTATAAATCCAACAAAATGGCTTGCCATACGTTAGGGTCGCCAGGTTCGCAGAGGTGAAGGATGGTAATGTCACGGTAATTGCAGTTTCCCCGATCAATGATATCAAGTGTGACCGATTTTGTTTTTATCTGAAATGCACCGCTAAGCTTACTAATATCTTGGGAAAGGGCGGATACAATAAAGTCACCGCTTCTAACAAAAGGTGGATATTGGGAAGAAATAGTCTCTACGCCAGTCCCTAAAATTGAAAAGTAAGAAACTGCGTTTGGCAGCGGATTTGACTGCAAGTCGTTTAGGGCATTGATGGCTACGCTATCTGGTCGAAGATCTGTAATGACCGTGCTGGATGGATCATAACCTAGCCATTCGCAAAAAGTAGCGAAGGTAGAACAGATTTCTGCAATATAACTTCCCTGATGCGGTGTGCCGACGGTAATCAATTTGTCCACATCGCCCCGATAAGAAATCCCTTGTAAGGTAGCAGGCACTTTTGATAAGCCTTGCAAATATTCGCGAGCAACCAATCCCCCCATGCTGTGGCCTACCAGAATGACTTTGCCCTTGCTGGGGTTTGCATTTAAGACTGCTTGAATTATGCTGGATAATTCACCGCCCTTTAGGTTCAAGCCAAGATTAGGGTTGTCATTAAGCGATAATGTATAAAAGTCACCGCTTCCCTGTATACCAATGACTTTATTTTGAATGGGATCATAAGTAGGGGAACCGCCAAAAACCCAACCGCCATTGTTAACCAAGAAATCCTTGAGTGACGAGCTTGGTTCGGCCCATGCAAGGGCAGAGGAATTTAGGCCATGAATGTAAATGACGGGAAACGCTGGCCCTGTAAATGCGTTCTGGCAACTGGCCAAGGATAACCAGAAGCTTATTGGGCCTACATTCTGCGAGTTGCCATCCGACCCAATGTAATAGACATGGTTATCCTCCGAGGAAACAGCCAAAAAGGACTTTGTTGTCGAATAGTAGCGATAAGTATAGTTGAACCAAACGGTCGTTACAGAACCGAGTGGGGCAAATAAACTGGGATAATTGCGTTCTGCCCAGTTGAACAGGCAGTCAATCTGTGGCGGAACAGGCGCTGGGCAACTGGCCTTGGGCAACCAGTCTGATATCGGTCCTTCATCCTCCATTTTGCCGTCCGGCCCAAGGTAGTAGACATGATTATCAAACGAGGAAACGCCAAGGTAGGTGTTGGTTGTTGAATAGTAGCGATAGGTGTAGGGGTTCCCTACCACCGTGGGGGAACTAGGCGAGGCAAACAGGCTGGGGTAATTGCTTTCTGCCCAATTGAACAGGCAATCGTCGCTTTGGAGCGATGAGGCGTTTGCACTGCATCCGAATAGCAAGGCCGCAATGACCGGGACGCATGAGACAAACCGCCAGTTTTGGCGCGGGTGTAGCCGGACTCCCAGCCTGTGCGAAGTATCGCCATTGCTCTGGTTCCCAAAGGCATGAGTTGAAAGCCAATGAAATAGTGCGACATTCGCTGCCACCAACCAAGTCAATATCCCAGCGATGCCAGTTTTGCCATAAGAGGGAGAGTGGGCCAAACCCTGCCGACAACATTGCAATCCTTTAACAGATTGGGGAAGGGTATCATAACTCAGTCTATGAATATCAAGGTGCGTTTGAGACATTGTGCGACTCCATAAAGTCAATGTTTGAATGTTTCCGTGTGGGTACAAAAACCTTGTACTACCGCCACACTATGAGTCGCAATTTACGGCATCTCCCCGCCCAAATCTGTGCTTTACCGCACCGATAGGCTAAATAATTGATTGGGCCTGCTTGGATTTGCTAATATCCACTAGGGCGACCCGCAACATCGGCGGTGAGTCCAGGGTTTCCCTGCGCAAGCAGTTGAGATGGGCCTGAAACACCGCCTCATCGGCACCTGTCATCCTCAAGCCGAACTCCTGCCTCTCTGCCTTGTCTTTCTCCATCATGTTCATGAACAGTCGATGCCAGCGGTCCCTGTCCACAGGAGCGACCAACGTCGAAAATCGGCGATTGACCAGCTTGGTCCGTTCGACACCCAGCAAAGCAGCCCCGGTCAAGTTGATTTCTTCAATCAGCCCGTCGCGATTGATGGCGATGTAGCCGACCGGGGCAAATTCATAGAGGTCAAGATAGCGGTCCCGTGCTTCTTCTATCGCGTTATTGGCCCTCCGCAATTCCTCATTCTGTATCTCTAATTCGACCTTATGCACAAGGAGTTCGTGCATTAGCATTTCATTCGGCTGGGTCTCCTTCTCTTCTGGGGATAAACTCACCAACATGCCCTCGGCTTCGGCTCTCAACGACAGACGCCGATCAATCCCATCCCATTTCTGTGTCATGCTTTATTCTCACTCATTGATAGGTTGCAGATATCCTCCGTCGTCAATAGGATTAACGACGGTTCATTGGTGTTGCCAACCAAGCGGCGGGCATTCACACTAATTTTATGATGACCAATGGCGGGAAAATCATGTTCCACCACATACCCTTCACCGGCCTGGTCGCGTGGCAAGAGTATCTCCAGCAGTTCGCGCAAGGCGGGTATGTTCCACTGGCTGTTTCCTAAATCGTAAATTTTGCGGCCAACGGTGTCTGCGGGTGTCACTTGAAAAAACTGGTAGAAAGCCCGATTGGCAGAAACCACCTGCAACTCGCCATTCAACACCAGCAGCGGTTCGCGGATAGTGTCAATGATGCTTTCGGCCAATTCACGCGCCAGTTGCACCTCCGTCTCTTGCGCTATACGCTTGCTGATGTCGGTGAACGTCAGCACGACGCCTTCAATCACGTTATCCAAGGTGCGGTATGGCTGTATCCGCAACAGATACCACGCACCATCATCGGTAAGCACCTCCTGCTCAATGGGAACCAGCGTTTCGAGTACGGATTGTGCCTTGGCTAACAGGTCTTCCCCCTTGAGATTGGACTTGATGTCGCTCAACAGCCGACCCATGTCCGAAGGCACTAACCGGTAAATATGGGCTGCTTCACGGGTAAACCGCCGGATCATCATGTGTTCATCAAGGAACACCGTGCCTATGTTGATATTGTCGAGCAGATTCTTCATGTCATTCTGCATCCCTGCCAGTTGCTCGATTTTGGCCTGAAGTTCTGAATTGACCGTGATCAATTCTTCATTGACTGACTGCAATTCCTCTTTGGAAGTTTCCAATTCCTCGTTGGTCGACTGCATTTCCTCGTTGGTGGATTGCATTTCTTCGTTGGTGGACTTGAGTTCCTCGTTGGTGGCTTGCTGCTCTTCAATGCTGGCCCGATGGCTTTCTTTCAAGTATGCAAGATCCCGTTCCAGTTCGTCGAGAAGCCCTCGTTCGACCAGCTTGGCATCCCATTCACGCCCCGGTTTGGCCAACGGGTTGGCAAGGTCCAGAAAGCTCACCAGCAGAAGTTTCTGGTCGGCTTCTTGACTCGGCAACGGCCTGACGCTCAGGCTGACTGTCGCAAGGCCACCGTCACCCTTATACTGTATTTCTTGGTTCAGCGTCGGCATTCCCTCGCTACCTGCCGCACGGATGGCGGCGCGCAGTTCCATTTCCAACCCCTCACGCGCCATTTCGATCAGGTCAAGGCTGGCCTGACCCGGCGCCGGGCGAAGATATTTCCCGGTTTCGCCATGGACGTAGAGGATATAACCCTTGGAATCGGTGATGATTGAGGCGGGGGCAAAGTATTGCACCAAGACCCGGCGAGTGAGTTCGGCAAAATTGGTTTCCTTAGGCTTAGTCATGGCTTCCTCATCGGGTGATTTAACGACATTCTCTGCGGCCCCCGTCATTGGGCTACTCAGTATCACACGGGACGGTGTAGCGGTATGGTTGGCCCGGTAAAACTTACATTTACGGTCAATCGTCGAGAACAGCTCGGTGTGGTTGCCGATGCCCTCCGAAGGGGACAGGAACAGCACCCCGCCCGGCTTTAACGCATAGTGAAAAGCCGGAATCAGCCGGTTTTGCAGTTCCGCTTCCAGATAGATCATCAGATTTCGGCAACTGAGCAAGTCAAGCTTGGTGAATGGCGGGTCTTTCGCCACATTCTGGATGGCAAACACCACCATTTCGCGAATTTCTTTTTTTATCCGGTAGCTTGCATCTTCTTTGATGAAAAAGTGGCGCAAGCGTTCAGGAGTGACATCATGAGCGATATTAGCCGGATAAATCCCCGCACGGGCAAAGGCGATGGCGTCATCATCCAGGTCAGTGGCGTAGATCTGCACTTTGAATTCCTGTTGGGTCCCGTCCATCAACTCGCGCAGCAGGATGGCGATTGAGTAAGCCTCCTCGCCGCTGGCGCAGCCGGCCACCCAAACTCGAAACGAGTAATCATCCGGTTTGTCCTTGCACGATAGCGGCAGTATATCCCTTTGTAATACGGCAAACGCCTTTTCATCCCGGAAAAAGCGCGTCACATTAATGAGCAGTTCCTTGAAAAGTAAGTGAACCTCGGAGGGGTTCTCCTTGAGGTAACGGACATAGATGTCAGTGTCTTCGATACTATTCAGCAACATGCGGCGCTCGATGCGGCGACTGATAGTGCTTTTTTTGTAAAGCGAGAAGTCATGGCCGGTGACGGTGCGCAATTGCATCAGGATACGGCTTATTCCGCTTAAAACCTTGGGTGTAACAGGTGTTTCTGAACGGGAACGGGTAGCCAGTCCCCCCAACATTTTGTCAACGGGGAGAATGTGGGTGGCGTAACCCGCCTGAATTGCGCTGGAAGGCATACCGTCATATTTGGCCGTGGAGGGTTCCTGAACCAGCGTGACACCACCAGCACCTAAGATGGCCCGCAATCCTTGCGTTCCATCGGTGCCGCTGCCGGAAAGGATGATACCAATGGCACGTTCTTGCTGGTCTTCAGCCAGTGACCGCAGGAAGGCATCAATCGGCATGCGCTGCCCACGGGGTGCGTCCGGCACGCTCAGTTGAAGTTTGCCGTGGAAGATGGCCATGTCACGGTTGGGGGGAATGATATACACGCAGTTAGGTTCAACCTTCATTTGATCCAGCGCCTCGACCACCGGCATGGTGGTGGTGCGTTGCAGGATTTCAGTGAGTAGGCTGGCGTGGCTGGGGTCAAGATGCTGCACTAGCACGAAAGCCATGCCACTGTCTGTTGGCGTGTGGTGAAAAAATTGGCCCAATGCTTCTAAACCGCCGGCGGAAGCCCCAATGCCGACGATGGGGAATACTGCGTCTGTATTGACATTATCCATGGCGACCTATGCTGACAGATGACATGGAAGGAAAACTTTGCTTGCTTTCAGGGAGACCTCCTTTGATAATGCACGGGTTGTTTGCTTATTTTACATCTTCCCCTTTTTAAAAGCTGTAGGATTGCATATGACTGACAGCCACACCCCTAAAAAAAATCACCTCATAGCCGCCCTTTCTGCGGACGCCTACGAACACCTTGCGACTAATCTGGAACTGGTGCTATTGCCGCTCGGCACCGTCATTTACGAATCCGGGGATGAGTTGCGTTACGCCTATTTCCCCACGACGTGCATCGTATCGCTGCTTTATGTCTTGGAAGATGGCGCATCTGCCGAAATCGCCGTGGTCGGTAACGAGGGGATGATCGGTGTCGCCATCTTCATGGGGGGCAATACTATGCCGAACCGGGCCATCATCCAGAGCGCCGGTCATGCCTATCGTCTACGGAAGCCACTGCTAATGGAGGAATTTAACCGAGCTGATGGGAATTGCAAAGGGATGTTGAGTCAATTGCTGCTGCGTTACACCCAGGCGCTAATCACCCAGATGGCGCAGACGGCGGTCTGCAACCGGCATCATTCGGTGGACCAGCAACTTTGCCGCTGGTTGCTACTCAGTCTTGACCGGCTGGATTCCAATGAGTTGACCATGACCCAGGAGTTGATCGCCAATATGCTCGGGGTACGCCGGGAAGGCGTCACGGAAGCCGCCGGGAAATTGCAAAAAGCGGGGTTGATCAATTACCACCGGGGTCACATCACGGTGCTGGATCGTCTGGGACTGGAGAAGCGAGTCTGCGAGTGCTACCCAGTGGTCAAAACCGAATTCGACCGACTCCTTCCCCGTCGCCCTGCCGTTTGATAGAGCGGTTTTGAGCTTCCTGACACTTATTATAAGAGCCAAATGAAAACTAAGTCTGTTCCAAAAAGCTTTCCAATCGTTTGCGTGGGCGGTTCGGCTGGCGGACTTGATGCCTATATCCGTCTACTTAAGCATCTGCCGACCGATATGGGTGTTGCCGTCGTCATCGTCAATCACCTGCGAACCATGGCCACCCATCTCCATGAGATTCTCCCTAGCTATACCAAAATGCCGGTTGAATTGATCTCGGAAAAACTGGACATCCAGCCTAACCATGTATTTATAATCCCGGAAAAGCGAGATTTGCATGTTCTGAATGGGGAGTTCCGCCTTAAGCCTATATCAAAGCCCAGAGGCTGGCCCGACGTAATCACGGTTTTTCTGCGTTCCTTGACGCAGAACTGGGATGGCAAACTCATTGCCGTCATTGTCTCCGGCTATGATGGCGATGGTGCAGCCGCGCTGTGCGGGATCAAAGAAATCGGGGGAATCACCATTGCACAGAAGCCTGACACAGCCAAGGCACCGGATATGCCCGAAAGTGCAATTGCCAGCGGGTGTATCGATTTTATCCTAGCACCTGAGGATATCGCGAAAGAAATTGTGCGCATTGCACAAGCTGAAAGTCCCTCCTAATTGAAACCGTCGTCGATTATTCGCTGTGCGCGACAGCGTACAGAAAATTGACAGGTTATGAGTGGATAATCGCCACAATGACCCATCACTCGTGGAAAAGCCTCGTCAATATTTGACGACGGAAATAAGTGGCGAATCGAAATTATAGTCCTTGCGCCCTGCGGTCATAGCCCATCAATTACTGAATACAGAAGGAATGAAACCATGACCACGCTACCTAGCGCCGCCAGCCTCGAAGGAAAACGGGTGCCCAACGCGACACTCAAGACCCGTACCGACAACCAATGGAAGGACGTAAACACCACCGATCTGTTCAAAGGTAAGACCGTCGTCGCCTTTTCCCTGCCCGGAGCTTACACGCCGACCTGCTCTAGCGCGCACCTCCCTCGTTATAACGAACTTGCCGCTGTGTTCAAGGCCAACGGCGTGGACGAGATTGTCTGTTTCGCAGTCAATGATGCCTTCGTCATGAACGAATGGAAGCTGGATCAAGAGGCTGAAAACGTCACTCTGCTGCCCGACGGTAACGGCGAGTTCACCGCCGGCATGGGATTGCTGGTCGATAAATCGGACATCGGTTTTGGCAAGCGGTCTTGGCGTTATTCCATGCTGGTCAAGGATGGCGTGATTGAAAAGATGTTCATTGAACCCGAAAAGGAAGGCGACCCGCTGGAAGTATCCGATGCGGAAACCATGCTGAAGTACGTCAACCCGAAGGCCATAGTTCCCGAACCTGTGGTGATCTTTGCCAAGCCGGGCTGTCCGCACAGCGCTCGCGCCAAGGCGTTGCTCCAATCCAAGGGTTATCACTATGACGAGATCAGCCTCGGCAAGCACATCACCGCGAGCACCCTGCGTGCGGTTTCCGGCAGCGGCACTTGGCCGCAAGTCTTCATTGGCGGCAAGCTTATTGGCGGTGCAGACGATTTGGAAGCCTATTTTGATGTGCGTAAAGCGGCATGAAGCATTGTCTTGGTAGGGTTCAAGTCGGATGCCATCAAGAAATCGACTGTAGTGAGGATGAGTTATGAAGAGCATTCAAGTTGATGTTGCCGTGATCGGAGCCGGCACGGCTGGCCTTGCCGCATACCGTGCAGCCAAGGCCGCCGGAGCGAGCGCGTTAATCATCGAAGACGGCGAATATGGAACCACTTGTGCCCGGGTGGGCTGCATGCCGAGCAAACTCCTGATTGCCGCCGCCGAAGCGGCCCATGCCGTTGGCAAAGCACCGCAATTTGGCATCCATATTGATGGCGCGGTACGCATTGAAGGGGCAGAAGTGATGGATCGGGTCAAGCGCGAGCGTGACCGTTTTGTCGGTTTCGCGCTACGCGACGTGCAGGCGATAGCTGAAGCGGATCGCATTCGCGGTCATGCGCGTTTCACCGACGACAATACCCTTGAGGTAGCCGACCATACCCGTATCAAAGCCAAGGGCATCGTCATCGCAACCGGCTCAAGCGCTGCCCAAATGGATTCGTTTACAGGATTGGGCGACCGACTCATCATTAGTGACGATGTTTTCAATTGGCACGATCTGCCCAAAGCCGTTGCTGTCATCGGCCCAGGGATAATCGGCTTGGAATTGGGCCAGGCACTGCACAACTTGGGTGTTCACGTCGCAGTGTTCGGTCGCGGGGGTCGCATTGGGCCGTTCAGCGATCCCGAAATCCGTGCTTATGCCATCACGGCCTTCAACGAGGAGTTCTTGCTGGAACCCGATGCGCAAATCGCCGACATGCAGCTTCACGGCAACCGTGTCACCATTAGGCGCACGGGGCGGGATGGCAATCAAAAGATCGAGGATTTCGATTATGTCTTGGCAGTGACGGGGCGCACACCCAATGTGAAAGGCGTTGGACTTGGCAACACCACGCTCACGCTTGATGCCAAAGGGGTGCTGGCATTCGATTCAGCGACCACACGTACCACAAACGCGGCTGGAACAAGCCCAATTTTCATCGCGGGCGATGCCAGCAACTTCATTCCTCTTCTCCACGAGGCGGCTGACGAAGGGCGCATTGCCGGCGAGAATGCCGCCCGTCTCGCGTTGGGCTTGCCTGTGATTGCTGGTTTGCGCAGTGCGCCCATCAGTATTGTGTTCACCGACCCGCAGATCGCCATTGTCGGAGGTGGGTTTCATTCGCTGAAACCCGATACTTTCGCTACCGGGAAAGTGAGTTTCGAGGATCAGGGCCGTTCACGTGTGCTGCTCAAGAACAAGGGTCTGCTTAATGTCTACGGTGACACCGCCACCGGTCGCTTCTTGGGTGGGGAAATGCTGGCCCCTGCCGCCGAGCATTTGGCCCATCTCATGGCTTGGGCGCTACAGAGCGGAATGACGGTTCAACAGATGCTCGAAATGCCGTTCTATCATCCGGTCATTGAAGAAGGATTGCGCACTGCTCTGCGTGACCTTGATGGCAAGCTTCGTTCTATGGAGACAAGCAAAACCGGATAATACCCCAGCCAAGCTCCCATGCGATTCAAACAAAATGAAAGATGAAGATGCCGAACCCCTGCCAAGTGTCGGCGAGGCTTCCGAAGAGGGAAGCCTGAACGACATGTTGCAGGAATTGCGGATATTGCTGCAAGGCGCTCAGGTGCTTACCGCTTTCCTGATCATTTTGCCCTTCAACCAAGGCTTCGAAAAAATTCATGATTTCGAGAAATGGGTTTATACCGCAACTTTTCTCTGCTCCATTACCAGTATGGTGTTTTTTAGCGCCCCAGCGGCGCATCATCGTCTGGCGCGTCCACTGATGCACCGGGAGTTGTTTAAAACGTTTGCCACCCGCATGATTATAGTGGGTATGGTAGTTCTTTCCTTCGCCCTGATCCTTGTGACACAATTGGTAGTTTCGCAGGTGATCGGTTCCATCGTGAGCATTTTCGTAACCGCGTTCGTGGGCCTGCTTATCCTGATTATCTGGTGGTTGTTTCCATTGACCTATAAAGAGCGGTTGTAGACGGGCCGACAATTACTCGGTTTTGGCAGTCTGAATGGATGGTTTAGGCATCTTTTATGTCACCCGTTTCTAGCAGATGCTCGAACTGACCGCGAGTGAGAATGTGAACGCCTTGTTCCTTTGCCTTTTCAAGTTTGGCGGGTCCCGCATTCTCGCCAGTACACAAAAAAGCCAAATCTACGGTGACCGAGGTAACAACGTCTAGGTGAGATTCTTCCGCAAGCGTGGTAAGTTCGGCCTTCTCTTCGGCCGAAAAGCCGGTGAAACAAATCTGAGTAAGTTTTTCTTTGCATTGGTTTTGCATTTGCGTATTTACACAAAAAGGGTATAAACAAATGCAACAGTCAAAGACAAAATTAAAAATGCAAACACGCTGGTTCCAATCGGATTATATTTTTTGGACTTTATAGCCCTTAACCCCATTGGCAATGCATATCTTCGACTGGCAGTGGCGATAGCCGCTTTCCAATCGGCAACATCTTGATTGTGTCTTTCATCATTTAATAACTTGGCTTTGTCTGCTGCCATCCTAGCGGTATTAGCAATGTCTTGCTGATTTGAAACTATCATGGCTATCATGGATTCGTGTAGTTTCAGTTCTTCTTCAAATTCCTCCCTGGTTGTGAATTCACATTCCCGCTTAGCCATGCTGTTGACCATGTTGACAATGCTATCTTTCCAAGCATTGAAGTTCCTTTCATTCTCACTAACGGTTTTTAACAATGCTTCGTAAAGATTTTCCACTGAACTTTGATGACTTATGCTAGATGTACTCATTTTTATACTCCAATTAGTAAGATTTTCGGTTTTACCTCAATCCAATGAGGCGTAACAACCAACCCTCAAAGGCCCGCCTGATGCTATCGAAGGGTTTAGACCGTTCAATGATGGCAAGCATCTTTCTGCGCAGACTTGCACAAGCGGATAAAACTATAGCCATTTCCCCAGACTATTAGTTCGACGCTGTTGTGTCAGGTTTTCAGTTCAGGCTCGGGCAATCGACTGAACACGTCACGCACACCCACACTCCATTGGCTGCTAAGTGATGTGAAATAAGCATCGCCTTCGTCGAAACGACGACGCATCTGGACTTTAAGGCTGTCACGTTGATAGCACATCAGGTCAATCGGCATACCAACGGACAAGTTGCTGCGCATGGTCGAATCAAAGGAAACCAGCACGCATTTAGCGGCATCGGCAAGACTGGTGTGAGGGGTAATGACGCGATCAATGATCGGCTTTCCATATTTTGCCTCGCCGGTCTGAAAGTAGGGCGTGGTGTTAATATCCGCTTCAATGAAATTGCCTTCGGCGTAAATCCTGAACAACCGCATTGGCTCGCCGTTTACTTGCCCACCAAGGATGAAAGATGCGTTGAACCCGCCGCTGGCTACCAAATACGAACCGTCGCGCCGGTCAATGTCACGCATGGCGTCCGCCACCAAACCGGCGACATCGAACAAAGTTTTGACTGTCCAAATGGTCGAAGGCTTGTTCTTGTCTTCGCCTCGTTGCTTCAACAGACTGATGACGGACTGAGTCCCGGCAAGATTGCCAGAACTCAACATAGCGATAACTCGTTCACCGGGGCGTTCGAACACGGTCATTTTGCAGAACTTTGCGATATTGTCCAAACCGGCATTGGTTCGGGAATCCGAGGCGAAAATCATTCCCTTCTCTAACAGGATGCCGACACAATAAGTCATATTTTTCCCTTATGCATTGAAAGGCCGGGTTCGATTCCACCGATACTAGCCGAGTTTGACCATTTCACCATCGCCAGATAGATCACCGTTCATAGGCGAAATGTTCCAGATATGTCATCTGAGTGAGTATTGCTATCTTTTGATTACAGCCTACCCATTAAGAATAGAACCAATACTACGATAAAAATTAGCCCAATGCCGCCGCTGGGTCCATAACCCCAACTCTGGCTGTGTGGCCAGGAAGGAATGGCACCTACGAGGAGGAGAATCAGAACGATCAGTAAAATTGTGCCGAGTGACATGGTGGTGCTCCGGTTAAAGTAAAAACAATCAATTGCGCTATCCGTCAAACGGGTTGCGCGGTTCTTTGCAATTCCCTTTCACAAGATAAAGGAACTGCTGGTAATCTTCCCAAAATCGCTTATCCCCTGTTCGGATCTGTCTTGAGCGACCCCTAGTCCCTCCTGAAGCTTGCCCAGGAGTATTTCCCGCTTACCTGCAGAAAGTTTATTTTCATCGTAGGTCAGTTCGCCACGTGTCTCATAACCATCGAACGGCTTCCAATGACCCTCTCTGATTCCACCTAATCTCCATTTTCGCCTCTGCTTTATGTTCTTCTACAGCAAACTAACCAACTGTCAGGGGCTAACCTGATAAAACTGAAACATCTTGGTGAGTTTTTATAATGTCAGAGTTCGGTACTTAATATTCTTAACTTGGAATGAAGATTAACCGAAACATCAGATATTTTCTGTACGGTATCGAACACAATAAAATAAATTAATCTATGTACGTTGCCGTACCGAGCTTGTTAAGTATTTGTTGTAAGGTTTGGCCTGAGCAATGGGAAACACCATGCTCCGGTCAAAGTTAAATCCATTATCAGGAGAATCTCATGAACAAAGATCAAGTGAAAGGCAAAATCGAAGAATCCAAAGGCAAGATCAAGGAAGTCGCAGGCAAAGTGTTGGACGACCACGAAATGGAAGCCAAAGGCAATGTCCAAAAGAATGCTGGCAAGATACAGGCAGGCGTAGGCGATATCAAGGAAGAAATCAAGAAACATAGCTAGAGCGACAAGAAAGTTAGCCGTGTAGCCGAATCAAGATAGGCGACTGCACGGCATCTTATAAGCTATAAACACCTCTTTTACAGGAAACTCACATGAATATCATCGAAATAAAACTCACTGGATTAGTGGCGGGTATTGTGTTGTTATGCGGTTCGTTTGGCGCTTTTTCCGTTGAAAACCCAAATGACACCCCGGCAGTCAACAAAGATCAAGTCAATGGCAGGGTCGAAGAAACCAAAGGTGCCGTCAAGGAAATCACTGGCAAAGTGCTGGATGACAAAGGCATGGAGATAGAAGGAAATATCCAAAAGAACCTTGGCAAAGCCCAAGCGGGCTATGGGGATATCAAGCAGGATATTAAAGAAGGCAAATAAAACGAATACGGACAAGCCGTACAGCCCGCGACCAAGACCCAATGCTCTGGCTGGTTACTTGGCTGTACGGCAGCAACTAGATACTTTCAGGATTCTTGCGCCAATAATCGCAGAATAATTGTTTAATTGAGGGACAGGAGGGGTTTACCCATGAGCGAAAATAGAAGATTGACCCATTCCACCGATTCGACCACCGTGGCAGATTTGTTGGAACGACTGCTCGATAAAGGCATAGTTATCAGTGGTGATATTCGTATTAGACTGGTGGAAGTGGAGTTGCTAACCCTTGAAATCCGGCTATTGATTTGTTCTGTGGACAAGGCAGTGGAAATGGGGCTGGACTGGTGGAGCGGCAACCCGGCATTTGACTCAAGAGCTAGAGTACCGGCTTTACCCGCTCCAGATTTGGAAGAGCGTCTAAAGCGTTTGGAAGCCCGCCTAGAACCTCCTGAATTAGTAATTTAAGAAATTACTCATTTCTCCCGATAGTTTCACGCTCTCAATGTGTACTAACGTACAGAAAAACTCTTGATTATTAACTATCGTTGAACTGTGATCCATTCATTGTCGAACGGTCATGACCTTCTACAAACATGCTATTACTTATCTGTCAAAATTAACATTATCGTGAGGAAAAACCGTGTCCACTAAACTCGACTCTATACAATATGAGCATGAACCATTATTGACATCCGAACTTTTTGGAAGTAATGATGAGATAGGGCAATCAATTGCCGAGAATGCCTATTACAAGGCTGAGAAGAGAGGCTTTGAACCCGGTTATGAAGTGCATGATTGGGTACAATCTGAAAGAGACATCCTAACTCTTAACGCTTGCCTATGGTCTTATTAAGGCACTTCTGACCTTGGCGCAAAGGTCAGAATCCTTGTCGTTACCA
Organism: uncultured Methylococcaceae bacterium; assembly: GCA_903930145.1. Classification (GTDB taxonomy): domain Bacteria; phylum Pseudomonadota; class Gammaproteobacteria; order Methylococcales; family Methylococcaceae; genus Methylumidiphilus. The sequence continues at coordinate 8,929 of CAIYXP010000423.1, read as the reverse complement.
GAAGCCAACCCAAATAAATGATTGCTAGGTTAATAATCATTCATAAGCAAAGCTTACCGGAAATTCATGTAGGCGCGGGTACTTCGCCCGCGATCCCCAACGCATCGGCGACGCCCTTGCCATAAGCCATATCTGCTTTCATGCAATTGTCGATGTGGCGGAGTTGGATTTCAAGCGGTGCTTCACCGATGGAACGAGCAGTATTCTCAAACAATACCAGTTGCTGTTCTGGTGTCATCAGGCGGAACAGCGCACCGGTTTGGGAGTAGTAATCGGTATCTTCACGGTGATTCCAATGGTCAGCCGCGCCCTCCAAGCTCAACGGCGGCTCGGCGAAATCCGGCTGCTCCTGCCACTCGCCTTCGCTATTCGGTTCATACCCTAAGGTGCTGCCGAAGTTGCCGTCCACACGCATCGCGCCGTCCCGGTGATAACTATGGACCGGGCAACGCGGGGCGTTGACCGGAATCAAATGGTGATTCACTCCCAACCGGTAGCGTTGCGCATCGCCGTAGGAAAACAAGCGCCCTTGCAACATCTTATCGGGGGAGAAGCCGATGCCGGGGACGATATTGGCAGGATTGAACGCCGCCTGTTCCACGTCCGCGAAATAGTTTTCCGGGTTGCGGTTCAGCTCCATCACGCCTACTTCGATCAACGGGTAATCTTGGTGTGGCCATATTTTCGTTAAGTCAAACGGGTGGTAGGGGACTTTGACCGCATCGGCTTCCGGCATGATCTGCACATGCATCGTCCATTTGGGGAAATCGCCTTTCTCCAAACTTTCATACAGGTCACGCTGGTGGCTTTCGCGGTCCTTGCCGATGATGGCTTCAGCTTCGGCGTCGGTGAGGTTGCGAATGCCCTGCTGTGTGACGAAATGGAACTTCACCCAATGCCGCTCATTATTCGCATTGATGAAGCTGAATGTATGGCTGCCAAAACCATGCATGTGGCGATAGCTGGCGGGAATACCCCGGTCACTCATGACGATGGTGATTTGGTGCAAGGCTTCCGGCAGTGATGTCCAAAAGTCCCAGTTGTTTGTCGCACTGCGCAAATTGGTGCGAGGGTCGCGTTTTACCGCATGGTTCAGGTCGGGGAATTTCAACGGGTCTCGCATGAAGAAAACCGGCGTGTTGTTGCCGACCAGATCCCAGTTGCCTTCCTCGGTGTAAAACTTCAGCGCAAAGCCGCGAATATCGCGCTCGGCATCTGCTGCGCCCCGCTCACCGGCCACAGTGCTGAAGCGTGCGAACAATTCCGTTTGCTTGCCTATTGCTGAAAAAATCTTTGCCCGCGTGTACCGGGTGATGTCATGCGTGACAGTGAACGTCCCAAAAGCAGCGGAACCCTTCGCATGCATCCGCCGCTCGGGGATGACTTCACGGTCAAAGTGCGCAAGCTTTTCCAAAAACCAGACATCCTGCAACAGTTGCGAACCGCGTGGTCCAGCCGTCATTACATTCTGGTTGTCGGCGACCGGGCAGCCGGTGTTAGTGGTTAGCTTTTTGTTGTCACTCATTGGAATACTCCATTTGGCTTGTGGATTAGATAAGAGTGTCTGGGTTTGTAATTCATGTTTATCTCCTGTTTAAGAGGGTGTTAATAAAGGTATGTTAGAGGGTGTAAATAAAGGTATGTTCAGCCATTTATCGACAGTAATAACCTAACGATTAAAATATGAAATCTCCTTAATGCTTACATAAAAAAATACAGGCGAAACTGAATGAAGTCAGCACGACAGCGCACACTGCAAAACGGTGTTACGGGTATTGATTCATTTCGAAATATCGGATTGAATCTTCGTTTGACAACTCTGCCCCGAACTGATGGGCGATGGCCCAGTTAAACCTATTTTGGCATCGGCTTGTATGAGTGGAAGCTTGGTGACGGCAACACCGGCATCAAGCTTCACCTCAATCGGTTTATCAACCACTACGTAGAGAGAAATTGGTTTGTCCGTTGAAAGATTCAGGTTCACATTGAGCGGACACCCCGATAATGTAAAACCCGACAAAACAAAGAGTGCCAATCTCACTTTAAACCGTATTTGTAAACCGTTTTTCATGAAGGTTTTGTCTTATTTTTCAGGGGAGTTTTGTTCGGGTACGCCATGCATCATGAGTTGCTTGGGGACTTGGTTCAAATGGTGTTTCATGGATTTCCATTGCCCACTGGATTCATCCTTTTCATAGTTCTTTTTGACCGCGCTCCAAGCCACCCGATGCGCATGCTCTTCGTCTTGCCCGTATTCGTCCCAAGCGCTGTTGTAAGCCGCCCGGTAAATCTCTTGGGCGTGTTTCGGCAAATGCTGCTGTACGCTTTTAGGCAAATCACTTAATTCTTTATAGGGCATGTGCTATCTCTGATGGGTTGAGTGAATGGAATTGGGACCAGCGGCAAATTTGCTATCTGCTTGCGGGGCGACTGACTTCGCCGAAAATTCCAGTTCTCGCTTAAACCTGGGTACTTGCCATTTGGCGGCAACTCTCGGCACATTCGCGACAGGCTTTGACACATTCATCCATGCCGCCGACCTTCTCGCAATCCTCTGCGCAAGCCTCGCAGATTTCGGCGCATAGTTCGCAAAGACGATGCTGAAAATGAGAACTGCTGAGTTGGAAACTGGCCGATGTCTGGCATATTTCGGCACAGTTCATCAATAGCCGGAAGTGTTTTGGTTTGACATGTTTCCCACCAGCCTCAAGGCAGTGGTTCATCGCGGTTTGCAGGCAGACTTGATAACAATGGCTGCAAGCCACTATACAGGCTTGCATGGCATGTTCGGTGGGAGTGTGGGCTTGGTGACTCATAGAATTCTCCTGAGATAAAAAACTTCGAGGAATGAAGAGAGCCGAATCATTTTGAAGGACCAGGCTTTGGGGTGGCTCAGGCTTTCGTAAAAACCTAGGTAAACACTCTACTTACAAAGCACGATGGGGTCGGTTCGTTGGCGCACACACCTCATCATTGAAAGAAGAAGCCGCGCAACGGCAAGCCGTCGGACGAAGAAAGGGAGAACAACCGCCTCATATCGAGGAGTCGCGTGGTCATTGAACGCATCATTTCGGGAATCAAACGATGCCGCATCGTCAAGGACGTGTTCAGGAACACTAAGGAGGGGAATACGATGTTGCCATGGAACTGGCCTGTGGGCTGCACAATTACCGGAGCCACTGCCGAAACCAAAGCTATTGACGGCCTGTCATTATCGTCAACTACTGAGTATTAAAAACGGTTTCTAATAATGACTAGCATATCTCTAGGAGAGATCGCAATGCAATGCAAAGTAAGAATCAAACCACCACATCCCAATTTTGCTAAGCTTCGTTCGGACTATTAAACTCACCATTCTTAATTAAACCTACTTGTAAACATCGCCACGCGAACCAACATGATCGACATAAACAGTCTTATTTTGTTGATCCAACCAGAAAATAATGCGTTTGTCACCCAAGCGAATTCGGTGATAACCACTCCATTGCCCAGACATTGATTTAAGGCTCGGAAAACTCAACGGATTTAAAGCCAATTGTGCAAGGGAGTTTTTTATTCGCTCCTTTTCATTAGCCGGCAAAGTTTGTATATAGCGAACTGCTCGACGATGTACAATAACTTCATACATGAATGTTAAATATCATCAAGCTTGATATAAGCCTCATTGTTCCTGTTGATTCTATCAGCCTTTGCTTGGTCAAGGTCGTAGATAGCCGCTTCGTCTAGGTCTAGGGCAAGCAACTCCGATATTTCCAAAAATTCTGCCCAAGGTATGATGACATCCGTAGGATTCCCTTGGTCATCAACAATCAGTTTTTTATGAAGCGTGAGCATGGCTGTCGAGTCCTAAATTAGTGGGTGGTGGGTTAACAATACGAGGTCTTTTGCATAAATAGCTTCAGGCGACCACTCTAATCGACGAGCCATTTCTGCAAACGCTGTTTAGCTTCTTCGTGCGAGAGAGTGCCTTCAGTGTCAATTCGCTGAAGGCCACGCTTAACCTTTTCGAGGACATAAAGATGATATTGAAAATCTTCTAAACTCACGTCATCGGAAAGTGCTTCTAACATCGTTGCCACTTCCGCTTTAGGGCTTATCATCATAGTCTCCAGTTGGGTTAGTTTGGAATGTCATCTTCACACATCCACCGGCGGAGGAGCCAGCACCGAGCGCGAACCGTTGTTATCGGCGGAAGTGACAATACCCGCCTTCTCCATGTCCTCAATCATCCGGGCTGCGCGGTTGTAACCCACTTTGAAGCGACGCTGCACACTGGAAATGGAGGCTTTGCGGCTTTCGGTGACGAAACGCACGGCCTCGTCGTACAGCGCATCGGATTCATCCCCGCCATCGCTGCCGCCACCAGACCCACCTCTGGAGCTGCCGCCAAAATCCGGGCCGTCTTCGCTGAAACGGGTGATTTCCTCAATATAATCTGGTTTGCCCGTCTGCTTGAGGAATTCCACGACGTTATGCACTTCTTGGTCGGACACAAACGCACCATGGGCGCGCATGGGGATGCCCGAACCCGGCGGCAGGAAGAGCATGTCGCCATTGCCCAGCAAGGTTTCCGCGCCACCTTGGTCGATGATAGTCCGTGAATCGATCCGGGAGGATACTTGGAAAGATAGACGAGTTGGGATGTTGGCCTTGATTAAGCCGGTCAGCACATCCACCGATGGCCTTTGCGTGGCCAGAATTAAATGGATGCCGGCGGCTCTGGCTTTTTGCGCCAAACGGGCGATCAATTCTTCAACTTTCTTGCCGACGATCATCATCATGTCCGCTAGTTCGTCGATGATGATGACCACGAACGGCAAATGACCTAATGGAGGAGGCCCGTCTTCTTCGGATACCACTGAATTGCGATCCCATAGGGGATCAAGAATAGGCTCGCCTTTTTCCAATCCTTCTCGGATTTTTTGGTTATAGCCTGCCAAGTTCCTGACGCCCAACATGGACATCAATTTATAACGTCGCTCCATTTCGGCCACCGACCAGCGCAGCGCGTTAGCCGCTTCCTTCATGTCAGTGACCACAGGCGTCAGCAAATGCGGGATGCCTTCGTAGATGGATAATTCCAGCATTTTCGGGTCAATCATAATCATGCGCACTTGATCCGGCCCGGCTTTGTATAACATGCTCAAAATCATCACATTGACCGCTACGGATTTACCGGAACCCGTCGTACCCGCCACCAGCAAGTGCGGCATTTTGGCGAGGTTGGCCACCACTGGTTCACCGCTGATGTCCTTACCGAGAACCATGGTCAGCGGAGACTCGGAGTGTTGGTAAAGATCGGAAGCCAGCACCGAATGGAGTAACACGATTTCGCGTTCCTCGTTCGGAATTTCCAAACCCACGACAGATTTACCGGGAATGATTTCCACGACGCGGACGCTGTTGATCGACAAGGCACGGGCCAAGTCCTTCGCCAATCCACTAATACGGCTGGCTTTGATGCCCGGTGCAGGCTGAATTTCGAAACGGGTGATGACCGGTCCGGGCAGCACATCCACCACCTCGACCTCAACACCAAAGTCATCCAGTATGCCTTCCAGCATTCGGGACATTTTGTCCAAGTTTTCCTTGGAATATCCCTTGGTTTTGGCTGCTTTCTGGTTTAACAATTCCAGCGTAGGCAGTTCCCCTGCTTGCGCGGGCGGCAAATCGCCAAGTTTAATTTTTGCAACAGGCAATTTATCCGCCTCGGCTTTCTTAAGGGTAGCGGGTTTGCTTTCCACAGGTGATTTGGCGACCGCTTCGGTTTTGGCTGGCTTGGTTTTATCCTTTTTGGCAATGGTTGTAGGTTCCGTGGCTGTTTCAGGCTCTGACGAATTGCCGCCTATGCCACGAAACACTGAGAAAAATCCGTTGACCACCAATAATGAATACTTGCCCATGCCATCCACCATGGACAGCCATGAAATGCCGGTGCAAAGGGAAATCCCGAGAATAAGCAGGGTTGCCAATATGACAGAAGTGCCTGATGTGCCGAATGATCCCAAGAGATGTTGGGATAATTCTTGGCCTACAATGCCGCCCACACTCTGAGTATAATGAGGTAGCTCCATCGTCAGGTTTTGTAAGTGAATGTCCGCCAGAGCAGAGCCTGAGCCAAGAATCAGTACGAACCCGACCAATCTGAACAAAAGCGTAAATGGCTTGAACACCCAAAAGCGCTCGCATTTGTAAATAGAGAATCCATAAATGGCTAACACCAAGGGAATGGCATAGGCAACCACACCCACCATGCTTAGGCTAAAGTCTGCCACCCAAGCACCCACAGAACCCGCAGCATTGGTAATCTTGCTTGCGGAATCGAGGCGAGTAAAGCCATTGTCCTCCATATTGAAGGTGTACAATGAAATTAGGAAAAACAGCGAAATGGCTACAAGAATTAAGAAAAGCAACTCGCGAAACCCTTTATCAAGGCCAACGCCGATGTCGGCGGTGACTGGAACTTTCTTGTCTATGTGTGACAAAATTTTCACCAAATTAATTTAAATTAGGAATACAGGATATTGTTTAAAATAATGACGGCTTAATCAACCATCGTTAGGCTTTACTGGGTGAGGGTGGCTAGTCATACTAGCGTATTATCCGCTATTTTTTCACTGAGGTTTACATGAGCGAAACGAAACATTCAAAATTACTGATCCTAGGTTCAGGCCCTGCCGGTTACACGGCAGCCGTTTATGCCGCCCGTGCCAATCTTAGCCCGGTCCTAATCACTGGCATTCAGCAAGGCGGTCAACTGACGACAACCACCGAAGTGGATAACTGGCCCGGTGATGCCGATGGAGTGCAAGGCCCGGAATTGATGGATCGCATGTTAAAACATGCCCAGCGCTTCAACACCGAAGTGATCTTCGACCACATTCATACCGTCGACCTTTCCTCGCGCCCATTCAAGCTTACGGGTGACGAAGGCGTCTATAGCTGCGATGCCTTGGTCATCGCCACGGGCGCATCGGCGCGTTATCTTGGGCTGGATTCGGAAGAAGCGTTCAAGGGGCGAGGTGTATCGGCCTGTGCCACTTGCGACGGTTTCTTCTATCGTGGCAAGCCCGTCACAGTGATTGGCGGCGGTAACACGGCCGTGGAAGAGGCGCTCTACCTTTCCAATATCGCTTCAAAAGTCACCGTCGTTCATCGTAGAGACAAGTTCCGTTCCGAAAAGATTCTGTCTGACAAACTCGTCGAACGTTCCAAATCTGGCAATGTAGCCATCGAATGGAATCATGTTTTGGACGAAGTCTTAGGGGATGCCAATGGTGTTACTGGGGTTAGAATTAAAAATGTCCAAGACGGTTCCACTAAGGAGGTTTCTGTGGATGGTGTATTTATTGCCATAGGTCATTCACCGAACACAGAGATTTTTGCCGGCCAGGTGGACATGAAAAACGGTTATATCACCGTCAAAGGCGGGTCCGAGGGCAACGCCACTGCCACCAGCGTACCCGGTGTGTTTGCGGCGGGCGACGTGGCCGACTCGATTTACCGTCAGGCCATCACCTCTGCCGGTTCTGGTTGCATGGCCGCATTGGATGCGGAAAAATTCCTAGACAATCAAGCTTAGGCGCTTAGTCAGAAAGCTGGCTTGCGCCTATTGTTTTGTCTGTGCTTAACCGTTCATAGAGGGGCTGTAATGGTTTAGCAGATAACTATTCCCTAGGCGGGGCACGGTTCGCCGGCCCGACCTAGTGGTAGTTGTCGACTACGGCAAAACCTTTTCTAAAAAAATAATAAAGCTGTGCCGAATTTTATTGGCTAGAAAGATTTGATTGCCTCCAATGCCGAAAAAATATTAAGCATAATGCAAGGCTTAGAATGATGTCATCGTCCCAAAAAACTCACCAAACTTTGGCATTGTGATGCTTATACAGCGACTGAAATCAAGAATACCGCACACCTTTTTTCAATTTGCACTGATTGGAGTTGGCGGCTTATTAGTCGATATAGCTGTTTTATATTCAGGTTTGTGGTGGCTAGGTTTGTCATGGCTTTGGGCAAAACTATTATCCTTTCTAGTAGCGGCAACGTTCACTTGGTGGATGAATCGAATATATACTTTTGGAAAAAGTAATAAACCACTTCTATTGGAATGGGCAAGTTTTTTGGCGACCAATGCGTTTGGTGGATTTGTGAATATTTCTGTGTATTCCGCCATTGTCACCCAATTTTATCCTTATCCGTGGCTCCCAGCCATTGCTACGTGCTTTGGATCTGTGAGTGGCCTATTTTTCAATTACTTATCTTCTCGACATTTCGTTTTCAACCAAACGAACAAATTGGAAACGATTGCGAAGGATTCCATTGTCATGGAAACGCCGCCATTTCCTAGCATACTGTATTGGGCCACAGCTTTAATATGCCTCATTTTTGGACTGGTGTCGGCTTATCTTGGCATGGATGCAAACTTGGATCTAAATAACCAACATTGGCAAAATGGATGGGTTTATCTTAATGGCACTATGGGCCGTGATTGGCTAGTGAGCAATGTTGCCAGTTTTGATAACCCGATAATTATTGCATCATATACGTGGATAGCCAAACTTCTCCCTACTCACGCCGCCGGTTTTTCATTAGGCATATTGCATGGTTTGAACTTCCTACCCTTAGCCGCTATCGCTTGGCAATTGTCCACTCTTTCGAATCTTCGGCATCGCCTATACTCATCAGCCATCTTAGCTTTGGTTGGGGTTGGTGGAGCCGGTGCTTTGACAGGAATCGGTTTGTCTTTTTGTGGCAATAGTTTAAGTTTAGGAATTTATGCATCCATTTTTTTATGTCTTGCATATTGGGAAGAAATACACCAAAACCAAAGTTTCACCCATTATCTTCTTATTGCTACATTCGGGATACCACTCGGCATAGCGATTGGCTTGAAGCAATCTTTGATCATTTTTGGTGTGGGGCTAATCAC
>CAIYXP010000422.1 GCA_903930145.1 uncultured Methylococcaceae bacterium | reverse complement strand
TTCACGGCCTGGAAAGTCGAAATGGCCGGCGGTTGCGACAAATAATTGCTTGGGTCCGCTTAACCCATTGTACACGGCAAATTGTCCGGGGGGTGCCACCACCGGATCGAAAAGGGCCGCCGCCACATGCACAGGGATAGAAATATGCCGGGCGGACAAAGCTGCATCATAATACTGTAATGTGTCCATTACGTTACCATGCCTTCGGTGGTACATCGACACGGCTGCCCCGCTGCCCGTCGTCGCCAGCCCTAAGCGCAATGCTTGATGACCAAAGCTGGGGACATTAAAAGCAGCTAATTGAATGCGCGGGTCCCACGCGACCGCCATGGAACCAATGCCGCCACCAAAACTAGTGCCTTGATAGCCGATATGCCCTTCGAGCTTTGGGAAGAGTTGCAACAAGGCCGTCACTCCGACCCAAATATCTTCAACGCAACCGCCTAAGAGATAACGGTTCGGTTTGTCGATGTCATGCAAAACGTGGTAGGCCGGGTTGCTGGAAACCCCATGACAGGCGCTACGCGACAAGCCTCGGAAGCAGGGGAATAAAAACACCGTATCGATGATTGGCATATCAAAATCCGGGCCATCCCTGCCGCCGTAACCATGTCCGACGACCATGCCCTTGCGCAACTGGCCTGATTTGGGAATGAGCATCCAACCGCCAATGCGGAATCCATCAGTGGATTCATACGCTATGTCAATGATTTGGTAATGGGGATGGCGGGCATTGTTTTCGGAAAGCGCCAACTGAGGATGGATGTTCAAAGCTTTTTGGTAACGGGCCAACCAAAAACTTTGAAAATCCTCAGGTTCGTTTGGCAAAGGCACTTCGAGCAAAGACTCCAAAGTATGCCCATAGCTGGGGTCGAAATGATAGGAATGAGACAACGAAGACATGGTCAAATGGAAGCTGGCCTAGAGTGCAATGACTTGTAATGATGGAGTTAATTTCGATGCCGGTGGGAGGTAATTGCATCCGCTGCCATCCCGTTTGCAAAAGCCTATTGTAGGTCGGTAACCCCTTGCTGACACGAGCAATTTGGCAAACACATATTTTCCATGTCGAGTTCAATCAAAATAAGAGAATAAAAATGCTTGCAAAACCCGCGCCTAATCCGTATAATTCCTTTCATCGACGCGGGGTGGAGCAGTCTGGTAGCTCGTCGGGCTCATAACCCGAAGGTCATAGGTTCAAATCCTATCCCCGCTACCAAATTTCAAAAGGCTTACAGTTTACTGACTGTAAGCCTTTTTTTAATCTGTTTACCATCAAGGCGTTATTTCAGGCGGAATCTTTTTGAGATTTCTTGCCCACTTCGTATATAAAAGAACGCTGACTCACCCATTGCTTCCTTTTCCCTGTGTTTGGCGATTAACCCTCTCAAGTGCGTAAAAAATCGGAACTGCCAGTCAAATATTGTGCGGCCTGCGGCTTGCCAATGGTTTGGCGCAAGCGTTGGGCAAAGGTATGGGGCGAGGTGAACTACTGCTCGCAACGCTGCCGCAATCAACGGGGTAACCCATGACCGTGTTGCGACTTGTCTTGGGCGATCAACTGAACCGATGTCATTCCTGGTTTGCTGAAAACCGCGCCGATGTCGTTTATGTGTTCATGGAAGTGCGGCAGGAAACCGACTACGTCCTGCATCATGCGCAAAAAATCCTCGCCATTTTCTCGGCCATGCGGCAGTTTGCCGAAGAACTCAAATTGGCCGGGCATCGCGTGGATTATTGCCGCATCGGTGACGCAGACAACTGCCACAACTTCCCCGCCAATCTGGACAGGCTGATTGCCCATTATCAGGCCACCGGCTTGCAATGGCAACAGCCGGACGAATGGCGTTTAGACCGGCAATTGTACGAATACGCCAGCAGCCTCCCGATCCCCGCCAAGGCACTTGACAGCGAACATTTCTTCACCGCCCGTGACGAGGCGCAGCGGTTGTTCCAAGGCAAATCGCGCTGGCTGATGGAGAGTTTTTACCGCACCATGCGCGTCAAGCATGGGGTGTTGCTGGAAGGGCAAGGCAAGCCCGTCGGCGGGCTTTGGAATTATGACGCGGAAAACCGCAAGGCATGGCCCGGCATCCCGCCGCAACCGCCCGACCGCAGGCCCACGCACGACTGCCGAAACTTGTGGGAGGAGATTCAAACGGCGGGGGTGCGTAGCTTTGGCAACCCGCAGGCCGGGGCGTTGCGCTGGCCAGTCAATCGGGCAGAGGCATTGGCTCAATTAAATGATTTTATTGAATATTCCCTGCCTTATTTCGGCCAGTTCCAAGATGCCATCAGCACACAGGCTCCTAGGCTGTTCCATTCCCTGCTGTCCTTCGCGCTGAATGTCAAGCTGTTGTCGCCGCAAGAAGTTGTTGCCGCCGCCGAGACCGCTTACCGTGCGGGTAAAGCCCCGCTTGCCGCCATCGAGGGTTTCATCCGTCAAATCTTGGGCTGGCGGGAATATGTGCGAGGGGTGTATTGGGCGAAGATGCCGGATTATGCCGGGTCAAATTATTTTCAAGCCGTGAGGCCATTGCCGACTTGGTATTGGACGGGAAAAACCAACATGCGCTGCTTGGCCTTTGCCATCGGCCAATCCTTGGATATGGCCTATGCCCATCACATCCAAAGGCTCATGCTGACGGGCAATTTTGCCCTGCTGGCGGGGATTGACCCGCAAGCTTTGCATGAATGGTATCTAGGCATTTACATTGATGCGTTTGAATGGGTGGAATTGCCCAACACCCTAGGCATGAGCCAGTTTGCCGACGGTGGATTTATGGCGACCAAGCCTTATGTCTCCACCGCCGCCTACATCGACCGCATGGGCGACAGTTGCCGGGCTTGCCGCTATGACCGCAAGGCACGAATAGGCGAGCGGGCTTGCCCGTTCAATTCCTTGTATTGGGACTTTTACCTCCGCCATGCCAGCCTGTTGGAAAGGAACCCGCGCATCGGCATGGCTTATCGCCAACTGGCTAAGATGACGGAGGTGGAATTAAACGGGATACAAACCCAGGCAGAGTATTGCCTGGGACGCATGGACGAATTGTGATTGGACGATTTCATTTGCTTGTTTTTTTATATCTTCGGGAATTCTTTTTTTATTCATATTGTTAGGCTGCTAAAACTTCGATAAACTCGCTCATAGATACAAGATAGGGTATTGGCTTACCGTTTTCATGCAAGCCTTCAATATGAAACTCAATGGCTTCTTTGATGAGTTCCAAAACTTCCTCACGGGTTTCGGCGGCGGCAATGCAACCGGGCAAATCTGGAACATAGGCTCCGTAACCAGATGCCCCCTTCTCAACTATTACCATATAACGCATGACAACTCCTAATAAAATTTGTAGTCATGTCCACAATATTTTGTGTCACGTCGGATGTAGTGACTTCGCACAAAACATTAACTCTTGGGTTGTAAGCGTCGGCTCGCTTCGTTGTAATATTATCTTGAAATCATGTAGGGCGGAATATCGGTTTAGCACATTTCGCCGAACATTTCCATTTTTCCATGCGGCGTAATATGTGGAGGAGCCGCTCGCGCCCTACGAATGCCACATACCGCGTTGCTGCACAAACGATAGTACCGTTTGCCCACTTACTCTACAAGGCTTATTTCAGCGGAGTTATTTGCTCGCTAGGAAGCTTGATAATAGTCATATAAACCAGATCGGTTATAAAGTCTTTCATCTTTTCATTTTTCAAATCATTGTGACCATTAATAATTTTATTATCAACACTTATTACTAGATAGGGGTTACGTCGAGTAGTTTTGTCCTTTTTTATTAAACACATATCAGATTGATTATCTCCCTCAAGCTCGTCTTTACTTAAAAATGGCATGTCTAGTTCATAATCTTTTTCGTTACGCCATGCATTGCTAGCTGTCTTATCATATTCATCTGGGGTTTTAGGGTAATCCTCTTTTTTTGATATTTTTGAGCATTTTCCTAAGCTTAGTCTATGGGTATTATAAGGCTCATAATGTCCCAATGCTATCAGATTTGTGTCATGCTCATTAACCTCTGCC
>CAIYXP010000421.1 GCA_903930145.1 uncultured Methylococcaceae bacterium | reverse complement strand
CCCGACGAGAAAGCTGTCGAGATAAAAAGATTGTTAGATAAATGGAGTTTAAAGAACAATCAGGGTCAATTTAAGGAATATTGTGCTGTAGCTATTTACTTTTTGAAAAAGGTTAAAATGAAGCTCAACAAGTAAGTTTTATCTCGTGAGGGCTGTAGGGCGGAATAGCGTTTTAGCGTATTCCGCCGAATGATTGAACTTCGGTCAATACGATTGCGACTTATCGCGTTACTCATACTACATTTTGCTATACTCGATTAAGTAATAATCTATGGAAATAAAAAGAATCATTTGGCTAGAAGATATAGTCGATAAACTGCATTGGAAGCATAACGTAGAGACCGAAGAAGTTGTTGAGGTTTTGCAAAATAAGCCAAGATTTATACTCAAGGAAGCAGGTTTTAGGGATGGTGAAGATGTTTATGCAGCATTTGGTAAGACAACCACGGGCCGTTTTCTGAGTGTATTTTTCGTCTATACCAAGGACAATCAAGCTATTATTGTCTCGGCAAGAGACGCGACAGACAGAGAGAGAAAGAAATATGACAACTAAAACCCCTGTATCTGGTTCAATATCTTATCAAGAAATTGGCGAGTTTTGGGATAAACACGATGCGGATGATTTTGGAGGGCAAGAAGAAGTCGAATTTTCTGTCAATATACAATCTCAACGCAGATACTATTCATTGGATCAGAATCTTTCTATAAAGCTAAGAAATATAGCGAGGTCAAGAGGGATTACCGAGGAAGCTTTATTGAATAGTTGGGTGCAAGAGAAACTGAGCCAGAACCTTGATGCCGCAATGTAAAAGCCAGCGTAGCTTTGATTAAGCGTAGCCAGGTAGGGTGGGCAGACGGCTTTATCGTCCGCCCACGCGAAACGAGTTCCCATTTTAATCGGATAACAAACAAGAAATACTTCTTGCGCTTTTTGGGACTTAGATAAAAAGAATCAAACTGCTTGGTGGGCAACAAAAAAACCTTGATAGTTTTCATCGGCCAACAGGACTGTTATGTTTTTTGAAATTCTGGGGGAGATTCAAAACGCAGAAACCTTCGCTCGTGGTTCTGAAATTCGGGAAATTGGCAGGCTGCGTAAACAATACGGTATCGGCAACTGGAGAAATCGTAAAGGTATTGCCACGGTGCGTTTATCGGATGGGACATTACGCCTCGCTGAACTTCACTGGTATGAAGCCACAGGCATAGGCAAACGTGAAACTAAAATCAAACAGTATCTGGATTAACAAGCATGTCAAGTCACTATTTTGTAGTCTGTGTCAATAACGAGGATTATGCTGCATCGTTGGAACTCAGAAAACTTTACGAAGTTTTGCCTGATGAAGATGCCGCAATACATGGGCAAGTCCGAATCATTGATGAATCAGGCGAGGATTATTTATATCCCGAATCATTTTTTGCCCCGGTGCAACTTCCCGTTTCGACCGAAGAACGCATTTTAAGGGTTGCCTAACCCATCGCTTCGGCGCGGTAAGCTTTTCAGCCAGCGTAGCCAGCGTAGCCCGGACGAAGCGTAGCGGAGTCCGGGATGAAACTTTGATAACCCGGATTTCACTTCGCTCCATCCATGATACTTGCCTCGGTCAAAACAGAATAATGGAAAATTTAATAGGCATCGTACCCGTGTTTTGCGGAGGAACGATAATCAGTAGTAACGCTTAGTGTACTGCAAATACGCTGAATTGCGGCTATAAGCAGTAAATGGTTAAACCAGATACTAATCCGTCGGGAGATATAATGCAAATCGCAGTCAATTTACCTAATGATTTTGTAGATTTTCAGTTAGCCGAAGATATAGAAAAAGAGATGCGCTTGAGCTATTCCTTGTGGCTGCTTAAAAATGCCCGCGTCACATTATCGAAAGCTGCTGAACTGGCCGGTATTAATATTTATGAATTTATCGCAGCCTGCAAACAGAATGACGTGCCTGTCATTGACATTAGTAAGGAGGAATTGCTGGAAGAACTGGCAGGGATGAACGGCTTATGATTCTGGTAGCGGACTGTTCCGCGTTGATTGCGTTATCAGTTTGCGAGAGTTTGAGCCTGTTGGAGCAGTTATTTGATGTCGTCGTCGTGCCTGAAACCGTCTACCATGAAGCCACTTGCCCCGACAAAAATGAAGCCCAAAAGCTTATTGGAATTGGCGGGAGAATCTCACAACCTTCAAAACGGGACTGCACAAAGGTGGAGAGCAACGTGAAAACTGAACGCATTACAATTGACCCTGAAATCTGCCACGGCAAACCCTGCATTCGGGGCTTGCGCTACCCAGTGGAAAATATTTTAGAATGGTTGAGTTCTGGCATGACTATCGATGACATTTTGATAGATTATGAAGACTTGGAAAGAGAAGACGTTTTGGCAGTTTTGGAATTCGCTGCCCGATGTGTCAAGGTCAAGCGCATTGAATTGCTGGCGGCATGAAGTTTCTTGTCGATGCACAACTACCTAAATGTCTGGCTGCAAATTTGAAATAGAACATAAATAGACCAGCGCATACGTTAAAATATCTAAAATATCAAAATCCATCAAACACTCTCATGCCAAAACGCACAGACTTAAAAAGCATACTACTCCTAGGCGCCGGTCCCATCGTCATCGGACAGGCTTGTGAATTTGACTACTCTGGGGCGCAAGCCTGCAAGGCGCTGAAAGAGGAGGGGTTCCGGGTCATCCTGGTCAACTCCAACCCGGCGACGATCATGACCGACCCGGAAATGGCGGATGCCACTTACATCGAACCGATAGACTGGCAAACCGTCGCCCGCATCATCGAAAAAGAACGGCCTGATGCGCTATTGCCGACCATGGGTGGGCAAACGGCCTTGAACTGCGCCTTGGACTTGGACCGTGAAGGGGTCTTGGAAAAATACGGCGTGGAAATGATCGGTGCCAAAAAAGAAGCCATCGACAAAGCCGAAGACCGCTTGAAGTTTAAGGATGCCATGACCAAAATCGGCCTAGGCTCGGCGCGTTCAGGTATCGCCCATACCATCCAAGAAGCCTTGGGGGTGTTGGAGCAGCTCGGTTATCCCGCCGTTATCCGCCCGTCATTCACGCTCGGTGGCAGCGGCGGCGGCATCGCTTATAACAAGCAAGATTTTGTTGAAATCTGCGAACGCGGTTTGGACCTGTCGCCCACCCACGAATTGCTGATTGAAGAATCTCTGCTTGGTTGGAAGGAATACGAAATGGAGGTGGTGCGTGACAGCAAGGACAATTGCATCATCGTCTGCTCGATAGAAAACTTCGATCCGATGGGCATCCATACCGGCGACTCGATTACTGTGGCTCCGGCGCAAACGCTGACCGACAAGGAATATCAGATCATGCGCGATGCCTCGATAGCCGTATTACGCGAGATTGGTGTGGACACGGGCGGGTCGAATGTGCAATTTTCGGTCAATCCGAAAGACGGGCGCTTGATTATCATCGAGATGAACCCCCGCGTGTCGCGTTCCTCGGCCTTGGCTTCCAAGGCCACTGGCTTCCCAATAGCCAAAGTCGCCGCGAAGCTGGCCGTCGGTTATACCTTGGACGAATTGCGCAATGAAATCACCAAGGGTGCGACCCCGGCTTCATTCGAACCGTCGATAGATTATGTAGTCACCAAGATTCCCCGCTTCACGTTCGAAAAATTCCCACAGGCCGATAGCCATTTGACGACGCAAATGAAATCGGTGGGTGAGGCGATGGCGATAGGGCGAACTTTCCAAGAATCCATGCAAAAAGCCTTGCGCAGTCTGGAAACCGGCATCGATGGCCTGACCCCAAGACTGGACCCAACTGCCGAAGATGCCCGCGAAATTTTACAGCGGGAATTACGCGACCCCGGCTCAGATCGCATCCTTTATGTCGCCGATGCCTTCCGGGCAGGTTGGTCATTGGAAGAAGTGTTCAACTACAGTAGCATTGACCCTTGGTTTTTGGCGCAAATTGAAGATTTGGTTCAGCAGGAGCAAGCCATATCGAAACGCACCTTGCCCACTTTGCACCCCGAAGAAATTTACGCCTTAAAGCGTAAGGGCTTTTCGGATTCTAGGCTGGCAAAACTGCTGGATAGCAGCGAGGCGGAAGTTCGGGCCATACGTCACAAGCATAAAATACGTCCGGTTTATAAGCGGATTGACTCCTGTGCGGCGGAATTTGCCACCGCCACGGCTTATCTCTATTCCACTTATGAGGAAGAGTGTGAGGCCGCTCCGACTGACCGTCAAAAAATCATTGTTTTGGGCGGTGGGCCAAATCGTATCGGTCAAGGCATCGAGTTTGACTATTGCTGCGTCCATGCGGCGATGGCAATGCGTGAAGATGGTTATGAAACCATCATGATTAACTGCAACCCGGAGACGGTTTCCACCGATTTTGACACGTCCGACCGTTTGTATTTCGAGCCATTGACCTTGGAAGACGTGCTGGAAATCATCCACTTGGAAAATCCAACCGGCATCATTGTGCAATTTGGGGGGCAAACCCCGCTCAAATTGGCGAGGGCGTTGGAAGCCGCCGGTGCGCCGATTATCGGCACTACGCCGGATTCGATTGATTTGGCGGAAGATCGCGAGCGTTTCCAAAAGTTGGTGGACAGGCTCAATCTCAGGCAGCCCCCCAACCGCACGGCGCGTTCATTGGATGAAGCGATTCTGGGGGCTAAAGACATCGGTTATCCTTTAGTGGTCAGGCCGTCCTATGTATTGGGCGGTCGGGCCATGGAGATTGTGTTCAATGATGAGGAACTCAAGCGTTACATGCGCGAAGCGGTCAGCGTCTCCAATGACTCCCCTGTGCTGCTGGACCGTTTCCTTGACGATGCGATTGAAATGGACGTGGACGCGGTCTGCGACGGCCAGCGGGTGCTAATCGGCGGTTTGATGCAACATATCGAACAAGCCGGCGTCCATTCCGGCGACTCGGCTTGTTCCATTCCGCCTTATGATTTGAAGCTAGAAATTCAAGCCAAAATTCGTGAGCAAGTGATTTTACTGGCCGAAGCCTTGGGTGTCGTGGGTTTGATGAACATTCAGTTTGCGATCCAGCGGAACGAAATTTTTATTCTGGAAGTCAATCCCCGCGCTTCCCGCACAGCGCCGTTTGTATCCAAAGCCACTGGCTACCCGTTGGCGAAGATTGCGGCCCGCTGCATGGTGGGCAAGACCTTGGACGAGCAAGGCGTGTTTGAGGAACGCATCCCAGAATATTTTTCGGTCAAGGAAGCCGTGTTCCCCTTCATTAAATTCCCCGGTGTCGATCCGGTGTTAGGGCCGGAAATGAAATCGACTGGCGAAGTGATGGGTGTCGGCGCGAATTTCGGCGAAGCTTATGCCAAGGCGCAACGGGCAGCCAGCGTCAAGCTGCCGCAAGGCGGGGTTGTTTTCATTAGCATACGTGATGCCGACAAGCCGAAAATTGCCACTATCGGCAAAGACCTGATAAACAAAGGCTTTCAACTAGTGGGAACCCAAGGGACTGCCAGAGTGCTGAATGAGGCCGGGATTGCGTGTGAACGGGTATTCAAGGTCAGCGAGGGTAGACCCAATATCGTGGATATGATCAAAAATGGCGAGGTGCATTTCATCATCAACACGACCGAAGGCAAAAAGGCGATAGCCGATTCCTTCACCATTCGTAGGCAAGCGTTGCAACAGCAAGTCACTTATACTACGACACTTTCCGGTGCTTGGGCGACTTGCCTGGCATTGGATGAATTGAACACTGGAGGAGTCAACCGCCTCCAAGATTTGCATAAGAACTGGTAAACCAAAAAGGAACAAAATCAAACAATGAACAAGACCCCCATCACCGTCAAGGGTGCCGAAAAGCTCCGTGAGGAATTGGCCAACCTGAAAAATGTGGTGCGCCCACGCATCACCGCCGCCATTGCCGAGGCCCGCGCCCACGGCGATTTGAAGGAAAATGCCGAATATCATGCGGCCCGTGAGCAGCAAAGTTTTAGCGAAGGCCGCATCAAGGAAATCGAAGCTAAACTGTCCAATTGCCAGATTATTGACGTGACCAAAGTCAACGCCGACGGCAAAGTCGTCTTCGGTGCAACCGTTGAATTAGTCGATGTGGACACCGAAAAGGAAGTGACCTATCAAATCGTGGGGGAAGACGAGGCCGACATCAAAGAAGGCCGCATCAATATTACTTCTCCCATCGCCCGCGCCTTGATTGGCAAGAGGGAAGGGGATACGGCGATAGTCAAAGCGCCGGGGGGGGATAAGGAGTATGAAGTGGTTTCGGTGAAGTATGTTTAAGTGTAAGGCCAGCAAATCATGAGCGATATCCGCAGCCGCGCCAAGACGTTTTTCAATGCCTTGAATTTCGACACGCCCATCAATTTCGGGGTTGAGGGTTTGGTGGAAAATTCCTTGAGCGAAGAGCTTTACGTCCGCAGCTTGCATGGTAAAGAAGATAGTGATCCGGTGCAGCAATTGGCTGTTTATATTGACTTTTCCGAAAGCGCCGGGGCTTACCTGTTCACCGGCAATCGTGGAACCGGCAAGACGACTGAATTGTTGCGGTTGGCGAAAATCCTTGATGATTTTGGCTTGGAAGTGTTTTACGTCGATATGACGGAATATCTTAACCTTAGCCAGCGCGTGGAGATCAGCGATTTTCTCATCAGCGTACTCGGCGCGTTTTCCGAAAAAGTGGGTCAACGCATCGGCAGCGAACCCGGCAAAAAAGGCTTTTTCGAGCGGGTGTGGGATATTCTGCAAACCGATGTGAAACTCACCGAATTCAATATCAAAGGCCCGGTGGAATTTAAAGCCGCGCTCAATCAAAATCCGACGTTTAAAGACAAGTTGCAAATCGCCACTCGTGGCCATCTCGAACAACTGGTCAAACAAAGTCGGGATTTTGCCTTGGAGGCGGTGACGCAGATTCGGCAGAAGCGCGGCGACAATAACCGCAAAGTCGTGTTAATTGTCGATTCGGTGGAGCGACTGCGCGGCGTGGGTGATGCCAGCGATGTGCGGGAAGTGTTTAAGAGTGCCGAGACTCTGTTCTCATCCCACTCCGACAAACTACGTTTTACCGGTTTGAACGTGATCTACACCGTGCCGCCCTATCTGCAAGCCCTAGCCGGTTCACTCGGTTCCAGCTATGCCGGTGGGCAAATTTATGCGCTGCCCAGTGTGCATATTTATCAATCCAAGCCAGCCACAGGGCTACGTCCAGCCGTCTCCCAACCAGGCTTGGACAAAATGTTGGCAATTGTTGCCAAACGTTATCGCGACTGGTCAGACTTTTTCACCGAAGACCAATTGTCCCGGTTGGCGACGAGTTCAGGCGGAGATTTGCGCGATTATTTCCGCATGATGCGCCTAGCCTTGACCCGCACCCCTACCGCCGTTGCTGAATTGCCTGTGCCGGATTTTTTTCTGGATGATGCAGAAAACGCTGTGCGCAATGATATGCTGCCCATCGCCGACATTGACCGCGTGTGGCTGGCTAAAATCAGCTTGAGCCACGAACCCGAATTGCCCAGTTTGGATGAACTGCCGAATTTTGCCCGTTTGCAACAAGGCAAATATCTGCTGAATTATCGTAATGGTGAGTCTTGGTACGATGTACATCCCTTGCTTTGGGAAGAAGTCAAGGCCCATGGTGGATGAAAATAGTAGAAGCGAATTTAGTCGCCAAAGGGCGGCTGAAGCCGCCCCTACAATGGAATTTTTCGAAATTAGAATGACTTCTCCGTCCTCATGGAATTATCAACCCCATCCCTAGAATCGATTTGGCAGGAACTGCGTCCACATCTGGAATGGGCCAATGGCTTCAACTTAGTCTTCCTGTTTGCCGACAACCCCGGCCCGGTCGGGCTGTTGCGCCAGCGTTTCGACGATAGTCTGCATTTGCGCACCCTTCGCTTGCGCGTGATGGACCCGGCATCGCCGGAAGAACTGGCCGGCTTGGCGGATTCGCTATTGACTTACCGCGCCGGTTTTGGGCCATTGTGGGTGGAATTATGGCGGCAAGGGGAAGACCCGGCTTGGCGAAGGGCGCGGGCAACACTGCTGCATCAACTCAATGAGCGACGCAGCCTGTTGGAACGGGCGGTTCGTCAGCCGGTGGTGTTGGTGTTGCCCTTGATGGAACGCAGTATTGTCTATACCTTGGCCCCGGATTTATGGGCGGTGCGGTCGTTTACCGCCCGGTTGCCAGAAATGGTTCCTACCCACCCTAGCTCTATGATAACCCGGGGAATTGAATCAAAACCAGCCAAGGTGCTTGGGTCTGGGCCAAGTCCAGCGGAGGTGGAATGGTTGCGACTGATGCAGGAGAGCAAAAACTCGGTCAGTTTGAATCTATGGGACGGATTTGCAGCCTTTGACGCTGCGCTAGAGCGGGGCAGTTTGGAATCTGCCGAACGGATTGCCAACGAAACCTTGGCGATGGCGCGTGACCGGGTGAAGCTTAACGCCAACCCAGAACATCTGCGCGACCTCTCCGTCTCGCTCAACAAGGTGGGCCAAGTCGAGGCCGACCTCGGCAACCTCGAACCCGCCCGCGCCGCCTACCGCGAAAGCTTAGGAATAGCCCGCCAGTTGCGCGACAGCCTCGGCGACACCCCCCAAGCCCTGCGCGACCTCTCCATTTCGCTGGACAACGTGGGCCAAGTCGAGGCCGACCTCGGCAACCTCGAACCCGCCCGCGCCGCCTACCGCGAAAGCCTCGATCT
>CAIYXP010000420.1 GCA_903930145.1 uncultured Methylococcaceae bacterium | reverse complement strand
GCCAATTCATAAATCAATCCCATCTTCTCATTTTCACTTCCTAATTCGGCTTCTATCTCTTTTATTTTTCTTTCAATTTCAATATTTAATGATCCCAATAGTGTAAATGGCTGAATTGTTCCGTCACTGTTATGCAGCCAACTTAAATTTTCCCTCACAAAATCAGTGTTATATACTCTAACGTTGACATTATTAGAAGTTGAACTTAGGTTATTATGATTAATTACTTGATTATCGATGAGGGTTAAGGAAAACTTTGCATCAGGATAATTACTGTCAAGTGATCTATTTTCGATAGATCTGAATATCCGAGACAAAGTTGTTTTTCCAGAATAATTTCTGCCATAAATTATATTAATTTTATTAAACTCAAAATTATTAAAATTTTGGCTCCATAAAAAGCTATTGAACATCCCAAATTTATTTATGTCAATTTTTGTAATCATCTAATTTTATTCCAAATAAATTGAATTCGATTGTAAACCAAAATAACTTCTACCAACTAATTTCATCACCCGAACCGAGTGAATTTATCTCCAACCCCTCAATCTCCATCAAACTCTTCCCCGCTATTCCTTGCAAATCCCCATACATGCCTACCGTCGCGCCCATGACCCGCTCGATTTGCGCTTCGCGTTTGGCCCATTGCTTCATGATGGTCTTGCGTTCCTTGTCCAAGTCTTCCTGCATCGTCGTGAAGGCTTCGACGATGGCTTCCACCCGATGGCGGAAACGCGGGCCGGTGAGGTATTGGTAAACCAATTCGGTTTTGGTGTGCTGGCCTTCGGCGGATTGTCGGGCAATATGGATTTGCAATAAGGTATGGCGCAAGACAGTGGCGACGGGAAGCGCGGCACGGGGGCTGGCGACCCAAACCCCGTCAATCACATCAAAAGTTTCGATATGTTTGGGCAGGGTTTGGCTGACGAGAACGGAGAATTCGGCTTTCGCAGTGCGTTGGTCTTCACGCAGTTTAGTCAGCCAAGTATCGCTCCAATTTTTGGTGCGCTTGGTTTCCCACAGGATGGTTCCGCTGGCTTGTCCGCTGGGGCTGAATACCCGTTGCAGCGCATCGCCGCCAAACTCGCCCTTGGGGACTGGTTCGATTTGATCGAAAGGGAATTTGGTCCGCAATAGGTTTTCCAATTCCAATTCCTGCACTTCGCCCTGCAATTGCTGGGAGCCTTGTTCGGCCTTTTGTTTGAGTTCTTCGATTTTTTGCTGCATGGAGGCGATGGTTTGGTCCTTTTCCATGACTTTAAGCTTCAAGCCTTCCTCGGCTTCTTTACGGGCGCTGTTGCGCACGTCTGCCAGGCTTTCCTGCACCCGCTTTTCCACAGTCAATTCCAGTTCCCGCTTGGCATCATCCAGTTCGCGCTGTTTCTTCAGCAATTCGGCTTGGGCGTTTTGGGCTTCGGCGAGTTTTTCGTCGCGGGATTTGAGGACTTCTTGCAAATCGGCCAGTTCGCGGGTTTTGTTTTGCAGTTCGGCGGCGGCGGCAAGTTTGGCTTTTTGCGATTCGGCTTCAATCAGTTTGGCGCGTTCGGTTTGCAATTGGGCGAAGACTTGCTCGGACACTTGGGCTTGCAGATTGCGTCGGGCTTCTTCCATCTGCTTTTCTTGGTCAACAATGCCTTGTTCGCGCTTGGCAATGTCTGCGTCTTTCTGGGAAAGTTGCTGTTCGTATTGCTTGCGGGTGGCGGCAATCAACGGAGCGGCCAGCGATTCAGTCAGGCGGATTTCAGTTTGGCAATTGGGACAGGTAATGGTGGGTTCGGTCATGGCGGTTTTGTAATTAAGCTTGGATAAGCCGGGAAGAAGTCAATGGGTGGGGAAACGGAAGGCACATTAGACGAAAAACGGCGGGGTTTGCAATCTGCCATTTATCGTTTGTGCAATCGTTTGGAACAGCAGCGCTTAACCAATTGTTTTGCCGGAAACGCCCGCTAGAGCGGGCTGATTCCGGCCTTCTTGCTGCGTGTCAATAGTATTTGGGTTTGCTGGTTTATCTATGCGGCTTTGATTGTTCCTAAATAGGAAATTGTAACCATTCCTCCTTGATTATTGCTGGCTGGTCTTTGCACATTACAGATGGGTGATGAGTTGGCATATTGTGCTTGTTTACCAACACACGACGGGGGGTTGTCGCTTGAAGTACAATTATCACAACCATAAGGGAATACCCCGTTTCTTCCCGTATTATCATTCCACACGCCATTTTGAATGGTTTGCACGTTGATCGTCCCCGCATTTGTTGTCCAATCACTAGCAGTTAAAGTGAAGCTTAGGTAGGCATTGGCTCCGCAAACACAAGAAATATCAATAGTCTCCTGCCCTCCGGTTTGGAAGCTATTATTAATGATAAATTCTGCCAGATTGACTCCGTGAGGGAATTCTGTTGTTGGGCAATTCAAAGGAGGGGTGTTAATGGAAATGTTTCCATTGAGACCTTGCGTCCCCGATGCAGCCATTGATATGGTGGCTCCTGCTGCAAGTGGAAAACTACCCTGTAGGGGATAATTTCTGGTAATGCTTACACCACCACCCATCATTAATTGAGCTACATCCTGCACACAGCCTTCAGTGGCACCTAAAGTAATATAGGCAGTCACTGATTCGCTAGTTGTATTGGAAATTTCTAAAGTTGTCATGGTATTTACTCTGCTAACTTAAATACGAAACATGGCGGGGTTTGCAACCCCGCCATTTATATTTGATATAATTCGCTGAAACCAGAATTAACCGTTTAACTGCGCTTTAAAAGGAGCCGCCAGCTTAAACCGCACGGACTTGGATGCCGCAATCGTGATGGGCTCGCCGGATTGCGGGTTGCGCCCGGTTCGCTCTACACTTTCCTTCAATTCAAATATTCCAAATCCCGTGATGGGGACAATATTGCCTTCAGCCAATTCATTGCGGATAGTTTCCCAAAGTGCTTCGGAAATGGCTTCCACGTCGGTTTTGGTGATGTCGGGGCGCTTTTCCGCAATCTGTGTCTTGACTGCGTCAATCAGGTCTTGCTTGGTCAGGCGTTTGCTCATGTAATGTTCTCCTGGATAAGATGCACGCCACGCCGCTATCGGCGAACGGGAAGTGAATTATAAATGCAAAGTCTTAAGTTCATATACAGCCTATTCCTGTTTGTCCGTCAAAACTGAAAATTAAAACTCGGCGGGGTTTTTTATCGCCTATTCCTCCAGCGGCGACACGGCTGTTTGCGTTTCGGTTTGATAAGCCCGAAGTGCCTGATGCAGGGTCGGGTAAAACAAATGTTCGTAATCCTCAATGCGATAGAGGCTAATTTTGCGCAACCAGTCGAGGTACTCGGTTTGGCGACCCGCCAAAATCAGCAGTATTCCCTTGGTTTCCAACTCGGCTTTGACATCCCTGAGGGCGTACAAGCCCGTTACATCCATCTCGCTGATCGGGATGGCATCAATCACGAACCATTTAAGCCCGGGTCCAGCGGCTTGGGCGGTTCTCAGGACGCGCTGTTTGAAGTAGGCAGAGTTGAAAAAAGTTATAGGGCTATTAAACCGGTAGAGAATCAAGCCTGGAAATGTTTGCGCACCGGGATGTCGGTTCACCGAATGCAGTCCATGCATTCCCTCCACTTTGCCCAATATCTCATCCGCCGGGCGGGCGACAAATCGGATGAACCGCGCCAAGGCCAATATAACCGCCACCAAGATGGCATCAATCGCACCGAAGGCCACCACGCCGAATGTCGTGATGATCGACAAGAAGACTTCCGCTTTGTCGATGTGCCAGATAGAGCGGAGGGTGCGCACATCAACCAACGAAAACGAGGCGAACACCAATACGGCCCCTAAGGCGCTAATCGGGGCGAATTGCAAGGGGTGCGTGAAAAACATCAGCACGGCGGCAATCGCCAGCGCCGCCACCAAGCCAGTCACTTGGGTGCGGTTTCCGGTGGCATTCGCCATGGCCGTGCGCGAGTCGGCCCCCGTCACCGCAAACCCCTGCGACAAAGCCGAGGCAATATTGGCCGCACCAAACGCGGCAAATTCACGATCCACGTCAATGTCATAATGATTTTTGGAGGCAAAACTACGCGCGGTCAACATTCCGCTAGAAAATAGCACCAAGGCCAAGCCGGCGGCATGAAGACTCAACGTGGGGAGGTACTCTATTGGAAATTGAGGCACTCGCAAAGGCGGCAAGCCAGCCGGAACCGGGCCAAGGATGGCAACACCTTTTGCGCCCAAACCCAAACCAGCGACAGCAAGGCTGGCTAAGATCATCCCCACTAGCGCCTCTGGCAAACGCGGCAAAAATCGCCTGACGAGGATCAAAACGGCAAATGTCCCCAATCCCACGGACAGTGTCCACAGTTGTGTTTGCGGAAGTTTTGAGACAATCTCCTGCAACTGTTGAATAATGCCGCGAGATTCAATAGTAAACCCACACAGCTTGCCAATCTGTCCTAAAAATATGCTAATGGCGATGCCATTCAAATAGCCTGTCAAAATGGGCTTTGACAAGAAATCGGCGAGTGCGCCCAGCCGAAAAAAGCTCGCCATTATGCAGAACAAGCCGCTGAGGAATGCCAGCGTCACCGAAAGCGACCAGTAATGGTCGTAGTTGCCCGCCGCCAGCGGGGCGATGGTGGCGGCGATCATCGCACAAGTTGCCGCATCCGCGCTGACCATCAGTTGCCGGGACGTGCCAAACACCGCATAAGCAACCAACGGCAGGATGCAGGAATACAAACCCACCACTGGCTGAAAACCGGCCAGTTGGGCGTAGGCGATAGCCACGGGCAGCGCCACCGCCGCCACCGAGAGTCCGGCCACAAGATCATGGCGAAAATCCTCCCCCCATTGATAGTGAACCAGCGCCGGCAAGCCGGGGGCTATGCGGTAGATCAGGGGTTCGTCGGAATTGAGCTTTGTCATTGTTGTTCTCATTATCAGAAGGATTGTTTTTCTTATTATCCGATGTTAGGCAGCGTACTTGGATTGGAGCGTCAAAGCT
This sequence comes from uncultured Methylococcaceae bacterium, assembly GCA_903930145.1. GTDB lineage: Bacteria > Pseudomonadota > Gammaproteobacteria > Methylococcales > Methylococcaceae > Methylumidiphilus. Next base: position 50,304 of record CAIYXP010000420.1, on the reverse strand, counting down.
GGCTTTGGCAGGCGAAGCAAGCTTCGCATTATTAATTCTCTTGTCAAAGCAAGCTTTGACGCTCCCTTATTCCAAACTGGGATGCTAAACATCATCACCCCACAAGGAGATTATCACATTGGACCAATGCTCGATTTCTTGCTGCAAGCGTCTGCGTTCGGCATCGTCCAAATCGCCCATCAATGTCCGGCGATGGAGTTCTTGCCGAAAGTAAGCGCGTAGATGGCGGGACGCCAACCACCCCGGCGAATCCTTGAAACCAAAGCGATGATGCCAATCCCTGCTGGAGGTATTGGCTAAATCGTAACGGCTGGTCAACACCGGAATTCGCGCCTCGTATAAAGTGTTCACCGCTTGCGCCACCATCGCCGAAGCGATCCCCTTGCGTTGCCAGTCTGGCAGAACATAAAGCAAATCCAGAAATGGAATGTCATCCTCATCACGAAACAATGCAGCCCCTACCACACTATTGCCTATCACCGCGACCCGGGAAATGGCAAGCATTCGTCCCCGCTTGCCGTCGAGCAGTGCATTGACCCACTTATTGGCATGTTCCTCAACCTGAACCAAAGTCCAGTTGAAGAATTCGACCGAATCTTTGAATGAGGCTATGAATGTACACACCAAATCCTCACGGGGAATTTCATCCGGGCTGACCAGATCGCAGGGGCTGGCGCTTGTTCTTGGAGTGACTTCCAGTGTCGTGGCAATCGAGTGCATGGACGGCGTGGCGCGGATGACCCCACCGAAGCATTCATATTTCCAGCCGGGGAGTTTGGGGTAGCGGTCGTAGTCGTCCATTGTTGAAATGAATTCACCAGAGTTCATAATAGAGGGAGTTTGAAGATACGCCTTTATTATCATCCTTTGGCAACCCAATGACTACTGAAAAATTAATGGGTCATCTATTATTGAACAGGTTCGAATTGGGGAAACGAGCAAACAGCGCTCGCCGGAACTAGCCCTGTAAGCGAACAGTTTGAAGATGCCGCAAGGAAGGCGGGTATTATTATCGTTAGTTAAATTATCATGTAGCATGATAACTACCCTTGACTTTGATATTAATCTGTATCATAATTGACATATTGAATCAAGAAATTGCCTCTTGACTAATCTTTTACAAATTTTTTGTATCATAAAGTTAACCACCAGAGCATGTTAACACAATACTATCCAGCGCAGTTGTAAAAAACGTAATTTAGCATAAAACTGCTCTATAAATAATTAGCATACTTAAGTAGCCAAACATAAGTTCATAGATGTATTCGTTATACATGTAATAGATTTTTAATGTTGCTTATGCCTGATTATTTTTATTTAACTACTTATTTTATATTCCAAAATATTAATATATCTCATCACTTATAATTTTTAGAGATTAACAATGAATAAAATTATAAATTACAAAAGAACATTTTCACAGTTCATAAAAAAACAAAGTCGCCCTTTTAGGGCGGAAATAGAAGATCAAGTTAACTTCATTTGTACCGATCCACATTCAGGAGAAGCCAAAATTGGAGATTTGTCGGGGATATACATTCATAAGTTTGCTTTTAATCGGCAACAATATCTCATCGCTTATTCTTTTTTAGAGCATCAACATTCTGAAGAACATTCATTAGAAAATCACTTGCAATTTGAATTTTATAAAATTGGCACACACGAAAACTTCTACGAAGATTTAAAAAACTATTTAAGATCGAAAAGGTAGCATAAATGAACACAATAACGGCGGAAAAAGTATTTTCAGACTTGCAGAAAATATCTTCTTCTGAGCGCGAAAAATTTTTTTACCTTCTTGCGGAAAAAGCTTTCCGCGATGAGGATAATTGTACGCACGAAGAATTGTTTGGTGATTTGAAAGATGCCTATTTTACGGCGGGCGAGGCCGCTGAATATCTAGAAATTTCCATGGCGACTTTCCGTCGTTATGTGAGAGATGGAAAAATCACGGCTAAATCTGAAGTGGGAAGTACCCATCTATTTTTTTTGGATGATTTGCGCGAACTTAAAAAAGCAATGAAATTAATGAAACCATAATTTTATTAATTTCATTTAATACCAAGAAACAGCTTATGATTCTGGACAAAATAATCACTGAATGTCGTATTCTTAGCAAAAGAGAAGTTGTATGAAACTGACCCTAAAAGCGCTGACCTTGCTACCATTGGCCTTTGGAGCTTGCACCACCGCACAGGCGGAACCAACCGCCACGGTGAGCGGCGAGGCATTCTACCGTGAGCGGATTGCGGTTCCCCCCGGCACACAATTCGAAGCAGTATTGGCGGATATTTCCCGCGCAGACGCGCCTGATGAGAAACTCGGCGAATTCATCAAAGCCGATGCAGGACAACCGCCATATCGGTTTGAAATCAACTACCCACCTGAACGGATCGTTCCATCACATCGCTATGCGGTCCGTGCCCGCCTGACTCATGAAGACAGGCTGCTGTTCACAACCGACAAAGTATATCCTGTCATCACCGGCGGACACCCGAACCAAGTGAATCTAATGCTGAAGCAGCCCGTGGCACCCCTACCACAAAACCTACCCGGCTCTGACCGTGACGAACACGGTTGCATACCGTCGGCTGGCTATTCTTGGTGCGCCAAAGAAAACGCCTGTAAACGTCCATGGGAATTATCGGCTGAAAAGGGTTTTGAGTTGAGTGCTGAAGCCTTTAGAAATTATTGTGCTGCACAATAGAAACCTCGAAAATCCCCGCATTTCGACAAGGGGGCGAACGGAAAATTCCTTAATTCAACTTATTGCCGGGCAACGCCGGCTCAAGACTTCAGCTTGGCAAAATTTATCGAATTAGTTTCCAATTTTCGCCAGTCGGCCAAGACTCCCCGCAAGACGATCAAGGCTTGGGGAAAATCAAAATCGTCGATCAGCCGCCCCAGTCGGGCGAGCAAGTCCTTGTCGAGTGTTTTGACCAATAGCGGTTGCAACTCGCGCCATGTCCCGCTTGCTTTGATATCATCCTGTTCCAGCAGCAATTCCAGCATTGCAAATAATTCCAGAGTATGTGCAGAATCAGACTCCGTTTGCTTCAGCGTCTCGTCGCTGATTTTCATCGCACGAATCTCCACGCATACCTCTGACAATATTTCAGTCAAAATGGCGACATTCTCAGCCAGCACAGCATCGTTCGCGCCATCACGGATGTCACGTTCCAATTGGCAGGCAATCTCGCGCAGCCCATTCGCACCCAACGTCGCAGCCATCCCTTTGAGTGAATGCGCGATACGTTCCGCCGTGGCGCGGTCGTTGGCATCAAGCGCGGCTTGCAATTTGATGGCATAGTCGCCGTGCCGGTCAGCAAACTTAGCCAGCAATCGCCGATAAGCCGGCAACTTGCCGCCAAGGTATCTTAGCCCAGCTTCCATGTTGATCTGACTGGCGTTGAGGGTGATTGTCAGTGATTCTGTCTCAATATTCGATTCAACCGCTGGCGGAATGATGGCCATGCCGTCACCGGGCAACCAACGGGCCAACGCAGAGAACAAGAGCTTGGCTTCGACGGGTTTAGTCACATGCCCATTCATGCCTGCATCCATGCAACGCTTGCGGTCTTCGGCGAAAGCGTTGGCGGTCATGGCGAGTATGGGGACCGATTTGCCCGCTTCCATGGCTCTGATTCTTCGAGTGGCTTCCAAGCCGTCCATGACCGGCATCTGCATATCCATCAAAATCAAGTCGTAATTTCCGCTTTGTAGCTTTTCCACGGCCTCTCCGCCGTGAATAGCCACATCCACCGTCAACCCAACGCTTTCGAGCAATTCCAAAGCCACTTCTTGGTTGATCTCGTTGTCTTCCACCAGCAATATTCTGGCGCCTTTACGCACACCTACATTTTCGGCGACAACCACTTCAAGCGGCATGAAATCGCCGCGTTTCAGCCGGGCGGTAAACCAGAACGTGCTGCCTTGATCGGGAATGCTGACAACCCCCGCATCCCCCCCCATCATCAGCGCCAGCCGTTTGGAAATGGAAAGCCCCAACCCGGTGCCGCCGTATTTGCGCGTGGTCGAACTTTGCGCCTGTTCGAAGGCTTCAAACACCCGTTTTTGACTTTCCTTACAGATGCCTATCCCGGTGTCCTGCACTTCAAAGCGCAACATGACCGCATCGTCCATTTCCGCCATCAACAAGGCACGTAGGGTTATGCCGCCATGTTCGGTGAACTTCATCGCATTGCTCAGGTAGTTGATGAGTATCTGGCTAATGCGTAAGGGGTCGCCTATCAATGGCAAATGCCTAAGTCTCTCATCAAAATCCATGACTAGGCTTAGACCCTTCGATTCGGCACGCTCGATCATGATGCTGTAAGCATGATCGAGGGTGGAAACTACATTCAGCGGTGAAGTCTCAAGGGTCAAGCGATCCGCTTCGATTTTGGACAAGTCGAGCACATCATTGATGATGCCTAGCAAATGTTTGGCCGAGGATGACACCTTACCCAATCTTGTCACTTGCGCAGGATCGGTGATGTCACGCTGCAACAAATAGGTCAGGCCGAGGATGGCATTCATCGGTGTGCGAATTTCATGGCTCATATTGGCAAGGAAAGTGCTTTTCGCCAGATTGGCGGCTTCGGCGGCAAACCGCGCCGACTGCAACTCGGCCTCGTAGCGTTTACGCTCGGTGATGTCGGTATGCGTGCCTACCGCCCGCAGGGTATTGCCATTTTCGTCCATGGAAACCCGTTTGCCGCGACTCAGTATCCATTTATAGCTACCATCCTTGGCCCTCATGCGGAATTCGATTTCATACCCTCCCTCCGTTTCCAAGCGCTCTTTGGCAGTTTCGACAACCCTATTTCGGTCATCAGGGTGTAACAAACCGATCCAATGGCTTTCAGTATCATGGCCGAATTCGTTGGGTTCGTAACCTAGCATTTTGAAATACGTGGGACTGCAGTAACTGGTGTTAGTTTTGACATCCCAGTCCCAAATACCGTCATTCGTGGCATCCAAAGCGTAACTGAAGCGCTCCTCGTTGATTTGTATTTTTTCCAGCGCTTTTGCGAGTTGCTCTGTCCGTTCTTTAACCAGTTCCTCCAAATTCCGGCGGTGTTGCTCCAATTCAAGCTCGGCTTGCTTACGGGCAGTGAGGTCTTTGATGAAAGCAAAGAATCGCCCCTGCAAATAGCTGACATTGACCTCCATCGGCCATTTTCTACCGTCCTTGGTCCAATGCTCGGATTCAAATTGGACATGTGCATTTTCAATGATGTGTTCCATTTGAACCTTCATCTTTTCGGGATGATGATGCACATCAATTTCGAAAATTCTCATGCCCAGTAGTTCTTCCCGGCTATATCCAGAAAGCCTGACATAGGCATCATTGACCTCCAATAGCCGCCCATCGGTATCAACCATCCAGTATCCGTCGGTAGAGGTTTCAATGGCCACTCGGTAATGCTCTTCGCTTTCCTTCATCTTAGCTTCGGCCAAGCGTTGTTCGGTTACGTCCAAGGATATGCCATCCCAAACAACACCCCCGTCAGGCAATCTGCGTGGGCGCGATTGCACTTGCAGCCACCGAGGCCGACCATCGCTAGACTCTAACTGTATAACCCCGGAAAACACACTCAGATCCTTGGCGCTCTTGGCTTCATCCTCCCTATATTGCCGTAGGGATTCCGGGGTGGCTTGGACAAACAATAGGCTTGCGTCTTCCATGAGTTGAGCCGGGGTTAGCCCGTGAATCTTTTCCACGCCACCGCTAATGTAATGAAATTTTGACTGTCCACTGGCGGCCCTTTCATACTGATAGACATAGCCGTTCGGTAAGTTGTCCCCCAGCGAGCGAAGTTGCTGTTCCCTGTCTTTCAATGCCTGTTCAGCCCTTTTGCGTTCTGTGATGTCCACCCAAATATTGGCAAGATAGTCGCGCCCTTGGATGCGAATGACTTTAAGACTGACATGGACATTGCGCATAGACCCGTTTTTATGACGGCGCAAGGTCTCGAATTGTGCAGCCCCGGCTTGGAGAAATTCCGATGTCTTCTGCTTTACGATGGCGGGTTCGAATTCGCCTTGTAGGTCGCACACCGTCAAATTTGAGAATTCTTCCCGGCTATAGCCCAAGCCTTCGCAAGCTGCATCGTTAAACTCAATAAACCTTAGGGTTTCTGCATCAATCAGGGTGATGGAATCCGTTGCTTGGGAGACGATGGCGGCGAATATCTCCTCTCGCTTTCGGGCGGACTCTTCCAATTCACGACGATGCAGGGTGCTTGCCAATCGTTCGGCTATGGAATCTAGCAGAATACGCTCCTCTTCGAGGAACGGGCCTTGCTGTTGTTGGGGGCATGGATCAAGGTAAGCCACCGTAACTCTGCCCCGGATATTACCGCCAATCTGAATGGGCGAAGTTTGTTGGTCTATCGGTTCACGAAAATTGGCAGTTCTGTAATGCTGCCCATCCCATTCGATGCTGGCGGCTGCAACTTCGGGATGAAACCAACCCGGCGGGAGGAGTTCGACCACTGCTTGCAACATCTCTTGGAGTGGTTTGCCCAAATCTTCGGTCACGCGGAATACCGCATGAAGGCAATTTTGTTCCTTGATCCGCTCTCCTAAGGCAACCTGAGCCTCACGCAGTTGGGTGATGTCGCGGGCCACGCCCAGCACACCCACCAAATGACCGTTCGCGTCATTGATCGGCGTCTTGGTCGTCTGGTAAAGCCCACGATAACTGCCGTCATGATAGGACAGCCATTCTTCGTTAGTGGTGGGCGCGTTGGCTTTCGCGGCGATGAGGTCGCGGGTACGGAAGAAGTCCCCTAGCTCTTTATCGACGAAATCGTAATCAGTCTTGCCAATGATATTTGGCTCGTCAGTGCCGCAGAGTGGCTCAAACGCAGGATTACAAAACAGGTATACCCCGTCGGCATCCTTGAGCCACACCATATCCGGGATGGTTCGCAGCAAAGTATGCAGGCGTGTGCGTTCCCGTTCCAGTCCCACAGCGTTCTGTTCACTCTCCTGGCGAGATTTTCTTAATCGGGCGGCGTAGGCCACTAGCAACAAAAGCAAGACCAAGATCGCAACTGCGCAAGCGGCGAGGGCGAGAACGGTCAGCCAATAATTATGCCAAATTTGCTCCCAGGTGATTGGCGCATTTTTATCGAAAGGCGGCAAGCGTAACGTGCGTGTGAGCTCGCGCACCGCCTCATAGTCGTAAGGTAAAGTGAACCCGTAAATGCCGATGCTCTTTGCCGTTTCACCGTCATTAGGCAATTGCAATAAAGCGGCAGTCACCCGTTTTGCCAATTTTTCCTCAAGCTGTGGCATCGCGGCAACCGGATGTTGCGGATATAGCGGCGTGGAAGTCGCGTAGGGATAGCCGGGCAAATCCCTTAGGTTCAATACACGCAGGGTTCCAGGGGCGATCTTGCCTTCGTGCTGCCATTCTTCGAACAAACCGCTGCGAACGAATGCCGCATCGGCTTGACCGTCCAACAAAGCCTGCAAGCATTTGTCTTGGGGTTGTCCGGTGAATGTCAGCTTGGCCTCTTTAGGCAAGTGTATGCCGACTTTGGCGAGTTCGTAAGCTTGAGCCTGATAACCTCCCAGTGAACGCTGGGATGAGGCGACGATCCGACGACCCTTAAGGTCCATTAAGGTTTGCAGGTCCTTGCGCGAGGCATTCACCAAGATGGTTCCGCCAAACCCATAAAGAGGCAGATTGTTTTCCTGCTCCACCACACTGGCTAGGGGAGCGGACAAGCCTATGCGATGGGCATACACCAAATAATCCGATGCATTGGTGATGACAATATCGATCTTGCGGCCTTGTATGGCTTTTTCCAATCCATCGAAGTGGTAGGTTTGCAAATTAACCTGAACATTGCCTAATTTGTTTTGCAGATACTCGGCCAAAGGCTGCCAGCGGGCGTTATCAGACTGGATCGAGTGTACTGCCACTATGCCAATGTTCAATGTTTGGGCCTGCTCGGTGTGCGCTGGCGACGCGCCAAAAATCAAACCGAAGACGAATAGCCAGCGCAGCAGGGTGTTCATTCATCCTCTCTTGGCAAATAATCCGGCAAGATTAAATGGTCTAGATTCAGCGGATGATTCAACATCCCCTCACGGGTCATGATTTGCGCCACTTCCTTGGCGGACTGAGTCAATTCGTCGGCGGGCGAGGTTAGGTATCTGCGGTTGTAAAGCGCATCGGGCAGATCCAAACCTTTAAATGTTGTTTTTACTTCCTCTGGCTTTACTCCAACACGGGCAGACAAACGGTAGGAAGTGTCAATGGGGTTGCTTTTCCATAGCTTGAGGGCACGAAAATGGCCGGCAATCAATTTACGCAGGATTTTGTCATGATGTTCAGATGCTTCCGGGCGCACCGCCAACACATCAATAAGAACCTGTGGCAGGCTGCGACTGTCGCATATACTGACAAGTCCCATGGCAAGCAATTTGCTCAAGGTTGGTTCATAGGTGATGATGGCATCAAGCTTGCCTTTGTTCCATGTCTCGAAATGATCGAAACTCATGGGTACGACGGTCAAGTCCTCCCGTGTTAATCCGCCAAGTTCCAATACTTTGGTGAGCATGATGGCCCCTAGGCTGGAAGTCTCAACCCCGAGGCGCTTGCCTTTGAGGTCGGACAGGGTTTTGATCCCCGGTTTGGCAAGCACCGCGTCGGCCCCGGCGGAAACGTCGAACACCAGCACGATGCTGAGATCAACGCCCTGGTCGCGCAGACGCAACACCTCGTCCAAGGTAAGCGCCGCCCCGTCCACCCGACCTTCAGCCAATGCAGCGACCGAATCGACGGTGTTTGTGGTCTCCAACAGTTGCAACCCTTCCAAAGGCAACCAGCCCTCTTGTTTGGCAAGAAATATGAATTGATAGCCGATCCACGGCTGAACCGCAATTCGCAGGGGTTTTTCCGGCGCACAGCCAAAAGCTCCGGTCAGGGCAGCGGCGGCGAGGGCTTTTGCGCCAACTTGCAGAAACTGACGGCGGCAAAAAGTTGGCATGCTCATACTGGCTTGGCTAGAGACGGGGGTTTGATGCAAAGCATGGGAATCATCGGCCTATATACTCACAGAACCCTCAGGTTATATTCACTGATTTTGCAGCCCATGCTTCATACCCCACGACTGCCGGATGATTTCGATTTGGCTGAGTCGTGAACCAGTACGTGGCATTATGCTTGCACAGGCAGGCTTATGCCAACGGTGGTCCCTTCCCCGACAATGCTTGAAATCAATAGCCGCCAATCATGGAGCGCGGTTAGTTTCTTGATGATTTCAAGCCCCAGCCCTATACCTTGCTGCTCATGATACACTCGATCAAACTGCATGAAAGCGCCGATTCTTTCGATCTGCCCGACCGTCATTCCCCTGCCATGATCAATGACGTTGAAAACTAAGCGATTGGCCTTAATTTCGCTTTGAATTGTCACAGGGCTTCCAGGAATGGAAAATTTGAATGCATTTTCCAATAATTCCTCGACGACAAATTTCAAATCCATTGGGTGGGCCAAAACCGTTGCTTCTTGCAGATTGCATTTCAAATCCCCCAGCCTTTGCGAAATCTTGCTTTGCTGTTTGGCGCAATATTCAAGGAAGGAGCGGGATTTAACGCTTACCGGATCGAGTTTGCGCTGCGGTGAGCCATCCGCATCATTACAGTTGACTTCTAGTTGGAGATAAACTAAAAACCGATGGATCAATTTTTCCAGCCTGTGGGCCGATTCTTGGGCTATATCCAAAAATTCGTGAACTTCCGAATCGCTCATCGACACTCGCTGAGATAGCAGCAGGTCTATAATACCCGAAATGCCATTTAATGAGGTATTCAGTTCATGGGGCAAACTCATCGCGACATTGCTGCGCAATTGGTTCAAACTGCTTTGTAACATCGAGATCGTCGCGGCTTGCCGCTGTGACAGCGCTTTGATCCTATCGTACTGCCGCTTGATGCGCAGCAGGGACTGTACCCTCGCACGAAGCTCCAAGGGGTCTACCGGCTTGCTGATAAAATCGTCGGCCCCTTCGCTCAGGCAGCGGGCCAAGTCTTGTTTTTCACTCAAGGCAGTCACCATGAGGATGGGAACCATCTGCCATTCAGGCAAAATCTTTATTAGGCGACAGGCTTCAATACCATTCAGACCCGGCATCATCACATCCAGTAAGATTAGATCAGGGTCGAAAACAACCAAACCGTCTAAGGCTTCTTGACCGCTTGCAGCATAGTGCAAGTCATAGCCTTCATCATCCAGAAGTGCTTCGATTGAATCAAAATAAAAGGGTTCGTCATCGACAACTAATATCGAAGTTTTTTTCATTGGCTGGTGTCCAATATTAAAAGGATAGTGTTCGATTTATTGTTATAAGTGATTGAACTTTAGGTATTGATCCATATTCCCAGTCACTGATTTTACCCAAGTGCTGTGAATGCTGCTGAAAAGAATATCACTACATCTCCAAATACCTTGAAAACGGAGCCTCGCAGGCTGTCTAGCCACTAACCCTCATCAATGTGTCGGGCGGCGATTGCATAAAAATCGTCAAGTCTGGCCACAAAGGCATCGACCACGTCAGGGTCGAAGTGCCTGCCACGGCCATTAAGGATGATTTCTGTCGTATGCTCCACCGTAAATGCCGGTTTGTAGACTCGTTTGGATATTAATGCATCAAACACATCGGCTAAGGCCATTAGCCTAGCGGGAAGCGGGATGTTTTCGCCACTGAGCCCTTCCGGGTAGCCAGTGCCATCCCATTTTTCGTGATGGTAGTGGGCAATATCCATTGCGATGCGCAGAAAATCCAGTCCTGCCTGGTCCTCTTCGTCTTGGATGGCGCGCCAAATGGCATCGCTTCCCACCTTTGCATGGGTTTTCATGAGCTCCCATTCCTCCGGTGTGTGCTTGCCCGGTTTGTGCAGGGCGCGATCAGGTATGCCGACTTTGCCGATGTCGTGCAACGGTGCGGCCTTGACATAGCTTTCAATGATCGTAGGCGTCAGTTTTTCGGCATATTGAGGCAACTTCGACAATTCCTCGGCCAATACTTTGACATAGCCTTGAGTCCGCAGGATATGATTGCCGGTTTCGTTGTCACGCGCCTCGGCAAGGCTGGCAAGCGCTCTCATGCTGACATCTTGGATCATCTGGTTTTGGCGCATGCGGCGTTCGATTTCGGCTTCCAGCCATGCATTCTGGTCTCGCATCCGATCTCTCGCTTCCTTGAGCTCGATCTGTCCGCGCACCCGCGTCAATACAATGGCGGGACGAACCGGTTTGGTGATGTAGTCGGCGGCCCCCAGTTCGAGCCCTTTGGTTTCGTCCTCGGTGGCATCCAATGCGGTAATGAATATGACCGGAATATCAAGGGTGAGAGGGTTGGATCGCAGATGTGTGATGACTTTATAGCCGTCCATTTCGGGCATCATCACATCCAGCAAGATCAAGTCCGGGCGAGGCTCGGAGGCTGCGGCGACCAGCGCCCGAGCGCCAGAGTTGGCGACACGCACCCGGTAATAAGGCATCAAGATTTCGCCCAGCACGGTGAGATTTTCCGGTGTGTCGTCCACCAAGAGCAGCGTTTTTAGTTGTATGTTGCCATCTGCAGTTTGCTGGATCGTCATTATTTTTTCCCACATTCTATGGTTTCCAAGTATTCATCCTTAACAGTATAGTCACTTTACATCATATGCATTCCCCTTCAGCCAGCATTTGGAAGGATGTGGTCGCCGCAAGAGCTAGGTCAGCCACTATTGCACCAAACTCTCTTTTGTATTTCGCCAAGATTTACCCGTTTTCTGCTCCACTGGGTTTTGTCGCGACTTAAGAATATCCACTTGATCGCCCAATGCGTAGGCTGCTTCATACAACAAAGTATCCTTGGATTTTTTATCCTGCTTTTTTTGCGCCTCTTCGCTATCCAAATCCATGTCATCCTCGACCGGTGGGGTCGCAGAGACATTGGGAGTGGGCTTTCCAGTATTGCTCGCACCTTCTTTCTTACGCAACTTCAATTTTGCCTCCAAAGCATCACGCTCCTTGCGTCGTTCTGCTTCGTTCAGGGAAATTTCATTTTTTTTGCGCTGCTGATTGAACTCGCCAAGGTCTTCGAGCAGATTCTGATAATCTTTGTTCTTGGCAACACGCAGGTCGTGGCGTTTTTGCAGTATCGGCAAGGCGTCAGTCAAATCGGCGCTCGCATGATATTCGGCAGGCTTGATCTGCATGGGAGGCAGCGCATTGTCATAGCTGGATTCGCCAAAATGTTCGGCATCCGAGGTTGCGGGCAAACTAAAGTCAGGGGTCACGCCCTTCAGTTGGGTTGTGCTTCCATCAATACGGAAAAACTGGGCGATGGTCAGTTTTAGCTCGCCATATTGAGGAGTTTGGTTGTGGGTGATCTGGTCTAGGTTGACTATCGTTTGCACCGTGCCTTTGCCAAAACTGGTTTCACCAATCACCATCCCTCGGTGATAGTCTTGAATGGCGGCGGCAAAAATTTCCGACGCTGAAGCCGACCCGCGATTGATTAAGACACCCAGCGGGCCATTCCAAGCCACACCGAGAGCATTAGCTTTCATCACGTTGGTGTCCCCTTCGGCATCGCGCTGCTGAACGACGGGTCCAGACCCGACAAAAAGCCCCGTCAATTCAATCGCCTCGGTCAGGGAGCCACCCCCGTTGTTACGGAGATCAATCAACACAGCATCAACCTTTTCGGCTTTCAATTCGTTGAGCAGGCGAGACACATCGCGGGCCGCACTTTTGTAATCGGTTTCACCTTTGCGCCGCGCTTCAAAATCCTCATAAAAAGTAGGCAGTGAAATGACCCCGATGCGATGCTTGACACCGTTGTCGTCTAGGGACAGGATTGTTTTTTTTGCGGCCTGGTCTTCCAAGCTGATTTTTTTGCGAATCAGTTTCACCAACTTGTGGGCAGAGTCTGGGCTGGCCTCGGCGGGGATGACATCAAGTATCACAACGGTGTCCATCGGGCCGCGAATCAGGGCCACGGTGTCATCCAAACGCCAGCCCACCACGTCAGTCATGGCATCTTTGTCGCCTTGCGCCACGCCGACGATACGGTCGCCCGGTTGCAGCTTCCCGGATAGTGCAGCCGGACTGCCGGGCACAAGTTCCCTGATCGTGGTGTAATCGTCTTTGTCTTCCAGCACCGCGCCTATGCCGACCAAGGACAGCCGCATGGAAATGTCGAAATTTTCCGATGTCCTTGGAACCATGTAATTGGTGTGAGGGTCGACCGTGGTCGTGTAAGCGTTCATGAAAATCTGAAAAGCATCCTCACTCTTCAGTTTGGCCATCCGCTTTAGGAAGTTCCCATAACGCTTGTCTAGGGTTTCAACGATTTTCTTGTCGTCCTTCCCGGTTAGTTTGAGCTGCAACCAATCATTTTTGACCCGTTTACGCCACAGCTCCCGCACTTCGTCATCAGACTTGGGCCAAGGTTCCTTTTCACGATCGTATTGGAAGCTTTCGTTCTGCTGAAAATCGAACCCCTTGGCAAGCAGGGATCGGGCGTAGGCGTACCGCTCGGTCGCCCGTTTGGCATAAAGATTGAAAATATTGAAAGGGAGATCGAGGCTATCCGACAAAATGGCATCGTCAAGCTTGGTGCGGGCCTCTTTCAATTGATTGATGTCGGCCTGAAGAAAATACATCTTCTCGGGATCGAGCGCCTTCAGGTAGCTATCGAATATTTTCTCCGACATGGCATCATCAAGGGCAATTGGCTTATAGTGATGTTCGCCTATCAATTTAGAGGTCAAATGGGCCGCAGCCGACTGCTGTTGCAATGGCGTCAACGGCACAAATTGCTGCGGTTCGACTTCAGCCGCATGGGCTTGGGTTACGGCTGTGAATGCGAACGCCAGCCCTATTAATTTCCTGTACATCAGTAGTCTCCGAAAGTGACCAGCCCCGCTTAAACCAGCGTGGGCATGGATATTGACCTCGTTGCCGACGGTTTCCGAGACCCTGCATTCGCTCGTAATGTCATGACAATTTCAGCTCTATATAGAATTTGGAAGGCTTGTAGGCGATTCTGTCTTGGAACGGCCTCAGATTTTCCCGTCCAAACCCATTAGATAATATTTGTGACGGATTTCTTCCTGATGCTCCAAAAGCCAGTCTATGCTGGGCTGGTGGTTCATAGCCTTGTGGATGGCTTTCGCCATGGCCTGGCGATGGATGTCAAACAGGATTTTATGATCAAGCTTGTCGTCTTTGATGACGGTGGGAGCCAGCCACACAGAAACGATGATGCCAAGGTCATTGGCTTTTTCCTTGGGTATGTCACCGGCCCTCACTGCGTCTAGCACCCCGTTGGCTATGGCTGCTTGCACAGTTCCCATCAAGATATTGGTGTAGCGGGGGTCTTTCACAGTAACTTTGCTCACCATCAAAGTGACGGGGCGAACTTGAATGTCGGTGTTCAACAGTGCGAACACACGGGTATGGCCTTTCACTTGGTCACCCGTCAGCGTAGCCAAGGCAACCCCAACAGGACCGTCGAGTTCTCCGATGACCACTTCAGGTTCTGCCGCCGTCCCCGGGGGTCCGCCAGCCACCAATGCTTCACCGGTACGCAAGATGATTCTTTCACTCATGATATTTTCCAAATTAGTTAAATATGCAAAATCATAGCAAATGCCGATGGGCTTTGGCACTGATTTAAATGATTGTAACCCTTTCCAAGCGGATGCCGTTCTTTCTACCGTGACTAAATGATTAGTTTTGCATCAAATTTCCCCAGATCAATTGAACCTTTTCGTAAGCGCGGAGAATTAACGCTATACAGTCGGGGCATTATATCGTCCGTTAAAACCAAAACAACAGCCTCGATTATTCCCAACATCACCACGGAGTACACCTATGCCTACCTTAACCATAATGACTGGTAAAGTTTGCTTGTCGCTTGCATTGATTGCCGCACTGGTTCCCCCAGCCTTGGCCGAACGCGTTGACCCAGCCCGGTCAGTGGTCGGGGAGAATGAAGATATTCGCATATCCCTCAATTTTCCTCAAACCAAGACCGGCGACTTGTACATCGTCGCCAATGTCGTCGGAAACCTATATTTTTTAAACGCCAACAATCAATGGGTGAGCAACCCCGCACCGCACGATCTTGCGCAAACCTATTCAGGCACCAAGCAGATTGTACTAGGGAACACCATAGGCTTGGATACTGGCATCTATCCGGTCTATCAAATTATCACACTTCCCAATACAACGAACATTTTCGATATTCGCAATTGGGTGGGGGGGTTTAGCGGCATGGGCCAAACCACCTTCCAAGTGAAACTGCCAGCAGAAACCAGCGGCGATCATAACAGCGACGGTTGGGCAGATGACGATTCAAACCGCGACGGCTTCCACGACGACGATTCAAACCGCGATGGCTACCATGACGACGATCTGAACCGTGATGGCTACCATGACGATGATCTAAACCGTGATGGCTTGCATGACGATGATTTGAACCGTGACGGTTTCCATGATGATGACGTTAACCGAGATGGCTTCCACGATGACGATTCAAACCGCGATAACGTCCACGATGATGATTTGAATCACGGCGATGGTGATGACGACAATTCGAGCCAAAGTGGCGGCAGAAAAAAATAACATAGCCGGATGATTGTCTGGCATGGCTAAACCGGATGACTGGACGAAATCGGATTGCTTGTCTCGGGCTTTGCCGAACTTACCCCTTGCCGACGTTTGCCACATCGCACTCGGCATTCAATTTTCGCATCGGCAAAAAAAATGGAGTGCAAGATTTGCCTTGCACTCCATCCAGATCGATCAGAGGACGACCCGGGGGTCTGTCCTAAAAAATATGTTGGTCGAGATTAACCCATTGCCCGATTGGATAGAACAGGCTTTTCCTCCAACTTGCCGGTTTGATACATCTCCAGATAAACCGCCATCACAGCCTCTTCAATGCTTTCCATGGCATGTTCACCATTGGGGACAATGCCGGCTTCCTCCAGCATTTCCCAAGGTTCGTAGCCGATCTTCGAACACAGCACAGCCTCGCAACCTTCCAATGAGCGTATGGTCAGGGCCAAGGCTGATTCGGCATCCCCACAAGTGGAGTCACCCGAACAATACTGGTCGGTTTTGCGATGGGACATAAACTTCACACCCTTTGGGGAAACCTGGTAGATCTGGAATTCCTTGGCATGTCCAAAGTGTTGGTTGATGAGGTTTTGCCCAGACGTGGCAACCGCCATTAAGACTGGACGGGCTTCAAGCGGAATTTGCGGTTTGGCCTTGCCAGCCTGGACGGCACGCTTTTCCTCCATGTCGGCGAGTATGCCTTCATGCACCACTTTGCGCATTTCCATCGCGGACTGGTAGTCGATCTCCATCGCGTCAATCTTGTCCAAGGTGAACTCCGATCCACGGTCCTCGCCCAACAAGCCCACCGCGTCGGCACGGCATTGGCGACAATGACGCATCATGTTCATGTCACCGGAACAAGCTTCTTGCAAGTCCATCAATTCGTCCGGGGTTGGCCCACGTTGACCCATCACACCATAGAACGTGCCATGCTCGGCCTCAGCGATGAGCGGCATGACATTATGCAAGAAAGCCCCCTTGGCCTTGACGATACGGCTGACTTCGGCCAAATGCTGGTCGTTGATGCCGGGAATCATCACTGAATTGACTTTCACCAAAATGCCACGCGCCACCAACATCTCCAAGCCTTTCTGTTGCTGATCGATGAGGATTTGCGCACCCTTTTTCCCTTTGATGCGGCGATTCTTCCAAAATATCCAAGGGTAAATCTTAGCGCCAATCTCCGCATCAACCGTATTGATGGTGATGGTGACATGATCAATGTTGTGCTTGGCCAATTCATCCACCGATTCGGGCAGGGCTAAGCCGTTGGTGGACACGCAGAGTTTGATATCCGGTGCATCTTTGCTCAATTGACGAAATGTCTCAAAAGTGCGTTCCGGGTTTGCAAGCGGATCACCGGGGCCGGCAATGCCAAGCACAGTCATCTGCGGGATTTTCGCCGCGACCGCCATGGTTTTCTTGACCGCTTGGTTGGGGGTGAGCAATTCGGAAACCACGCCAGGGCGAGATTCGTTGGCGCAGTCGTATTTACGGTTGCAATAATGGCATTGGATATTGCAGGCAGGGGCCACCGCCACATGCATACGGGCAAAATAATGGTGCGCATCCTCCGAGTAGCAAGGGTGGTTTTGCACCTTTTCGCGGATATGGTCAGGCAATTGATTAACCTGATCGTCGGTCGACCCACAGGATGATGCGCTGCAACCACCTTGGGTGGCGGGTTGGGGATTATTTAAAACAGGTAGTTCCATCATCGGCTCCGCAATTCGGGGTTGGAATGAGTTTGTCTCTTATCTCCCCTCTAGCATCCCTTGTGCCAATTTGCATTTATTTTAAAAACATTAACTTATGCCACATGCTGCCTGTCATGGTCGCAACACCCACTGCCAATGCTTGTCGGTAAGTCGACAAGCATTGGCACTCATTAGAATTTGAAATGGGTAGGGTTAAAATGCAAACCTTAATTTTTCTTCAGCGTCCAACTGCCATCGAGCTTGATTTCGAGTATCGCATCGTAGAGCTGCGGCATATTGGTCGCTTCATCCAATGCAATGTACGTAATCGAGTGCATGCTTAGCATCAGCAGCAATTGCGATGCCTGGTCTGGGGACATCGCAGTGTAAACCCGGTCCAGGAAGGCAAATTGGGGGGCCGCGAGCACTAAACGAGTAAATGCCAAAATCTGTTCTTCACCGAGTGAAAGTATGCTCTCCCAATCCTGTTCCACATCCAAGTCACCTACGCGGGACAGGATTGAGCCCAAGCCCAATTCTCTCATCGTATTGACCATGCGTTCGTCGGAAATCGTATGCTCTTCACCACTTCGCATCAGCAATTCGCGCAAGGTTCCCGGATACAGATAGGCCCGTTGCGGCAAAAAACGTATGCTATCAAGGCTTGGCCTGATGATTTTCCCCTCGCCACGACCGTAAATGCTCGCTGTCGCCCTGAATAAGGCTAATTTTGCATCCTCGTTTGGCCCAGTGATTAAAAGCCTAGTCCCATGGGGTATTGAGAGTGATAAATTGTTTAGCAACAACCGTCCGTTTTCCGAGGAACGAAGCGTCAAGTTTTCATACGTGATATGTTTTTCGTCAGTCTCGATGATCTCTATGGTCGAGTCATTCGCACTTTGGGGGTGATCTATGGCTTCCCAAAGATGATTTAGCCTGGAAAGCACGGCTGTAAAAGAGGTAATGGGTTGGAATTGGCTGACAATCAGTGAAAACGCACCTACCAACTGAGCAAAAGCCATTGCCGATTGGGTGACGACCCCAAATTCAACTTCAGAACGGAAAAACAATGGAGCCACGACTAATATGGGAATCACTTGGATTAAATTAAAATAACCCGTAGAGAAAAAATTCAGATTCCGGTTCACAATGAAAATTTGCCGCATGTTGCTTGCCAGAGCGTCAATCCTTTGCAGCAACCGTGCCTTTAGCCTTCCTTCCCTGCGTGATAAAGCAATAGATTCGGCATTCGACCGTATATGGATTAGCGTAGACCGAAAGTCGGCTTCTTTGTCGAGTTGGTTTGAATTCAATCCGACTAACGGGCGACCCAACTTGATTGCGAAGATGGAACCCAGTAACGCATAGGAAATGGCAATGAAAAACAGAGACGGGCTTATTGTCCATAAGACGCTTGAAAATGCAATAACCGTGACGCTTGCATTGAGGAGCATCAATATGATGGAAAGGGTCGTTATCGTGTAAGTTTTGACATCATCCGCAATTCGTTCGTCTGGGTTTTCGACCACACCGTCAACCTTCAACCGGTAATAGGTTCGTCCATCAAGGTAGGCATTGGTCAAATGTTTAGTAAGCCATTCACGAAATAGAATGCCAAGGCTATCCTCAGCGTAACGGTGCAACACGGCGACTATGGTTGATGCTGCAAAAACACCTATGTAAAGAATGGCTTTCCATGCAAAGGCGGTTTGATTGCGTTCGGCGATGGCGCTCATGAAATCGCGGCCCACGTAGCTATTGACCACATTGAAGCCATTGACCCCCAATAGCAACGCAATAAGGGCTGCTGAAAGCCAGATTGCCCTGCCCCCAACATTGGATGTGATAAAAGCTTTCACCACATCGATAAAACGAAGCCAAATTTGCTTATTTACTGGAAAGTTTATCCCGCTCATTGTTTTTTCTCTGTTGTAGTCAAATGCCAAAACAACTCATTAAATTTCTAACGCTTTCAATCAGCATCTTGTACCGGGCTTTTGTTGTTGCAGCTACAGTAGGTTCCTTTGATCGGCTCTAGTTCCTATTCAATCTCAATTTTGATTGGCAAAGGGAAAGCGCTGGCTGAATATTAACAGATTTCTTCAAGTGTAGTCTTATTGTTGAATATGCATCTGATAGGGGGATTGGTGGTTGAATTTTACGTTCGTCTAATTGATTTGATGCCCTTTTCATAAGGGTTCGTTTGATGAAGCTTCGGTCGGAATGATTTGGCATGTTTGAGCGGTACTTAAAACATGTGCAAAGAGCTAGTGCTTAAAGCTAGTACCCAAGTTGTAGAAATCCTCTGTGAGCCTTGCCATGACTGCCTTCCAGCAAGCTGCATTTGTCTGATACCTCCCAAGGGCTTGTCTGATACCTCCCACTCCTATGGGTGATACCTCCCAGTAGCTTGTCTGACACCTCCCACGGCATGTGCATGTTATCCACAGCCATTTGTCTGAAACCTCCCATGTCTTTTCCTTTGTCATCTTGTCTGAAACCTCCCAGTCTGCTTTCCCTATTTGAATCCTCAGTAATAACCGTGAATTGCACTATTTTTCTCTGTTTCAGTTGAGAGCTTCAGTCCATGTCAATTGAATAATAATGCAACATGGATTTTATGCCCCGACCAATTTCGGAAAGGATTGATTTTTAGCTCCGTGGCTTTCCAATGATTTTGCA
The DNA here is from genome assembly GCA_903930145.1 of uncultured Methylococcaceae bacterium. Taxonomy (GTDB): domain Bacteria; phylum Pseudomonadota; class Gammaproteobacteria; order Methylococcales; family Methylococcaceae; genus Methylumidiphilus. Next base: position 30,279 of record CAIYXP010000420.1, on the reverse strand, counting down.
ACTCATTGCTTAATTGTAGATAGCCGAGGGGGGATGATTGATTTTTTGGTTAGCCGGGCGTGTTTAAATCCTTTTTCAATGCGTCCTTGGCTTGACGCTTTTTGATCTTGGAAGTATTTCAGTATTTTCACGATCCATTATGGGTCATCTAATCCTATCCCTTCCCTATTTTCGATAGATCAACGACTTGTCTGAAACCTCCCGAGTACCGCCTTACTTCCCCTGTAATTTTTCCCGGTATTTGCAGTCTGGTGGGCAGGCTTTTATCCAATCGAACCGTTGTTGGTGGGCGAGTCTGTGCATTATCGCAGTGAATATTTTAGCTGTGTGCGTAGGTTTTTTAACATCGGCTTTGAATTCAGCAATGGCCTGATAAATTAAATTAGCGGGATAGTGGATAGCAAACAATTCATAGAGGCGTTGCTTTTCAGGATACCAACCCACAACATTGCCGATTTCTTTTCCGATCATGGAGACAATTTCTTTGGGGTTGGCCGGGGCGGTGAGTTTGCGTTTTGGAAAGAGTTTTTGAGTGTTCGATTTGGGGAGTGCCGGCAACTTCCTAGCCACAAGTTTCCAGTCACTACCGTCCACTGTCTTTTCGACCCTGAGATCAAGAATCCCAGTAGATATGGCTTTGCCGTTGATCTCGCGAATGGCTCGGTCGAGGATGCGTTTACGTCCTGCGGGGTAGCGGTATTCGAGTTCCTTATCGATTTGAATGTCTTCAAAAAGTCCCTTGCTAGTCCTCTCATATTGCAGTTTGTCCGCCAGGATAATGTCGAGGCGGGCGTATAGCACGGCTGCCAACTCACCTTTAATCGCCAGGATGACCTCAATATTAGTTGGTTTGGTTCGGTTAGCCTTCAGGTTGCTGAGGATTACCTCGCTAAAGCGGATTGCATGCATGGATTGGAATCGGTCGCTGATCTTGTCGCGGTCCTCCAAAGCGACATAGGAAAAGCGATCCAGTATGTTCACATGGTCGAGCAGATCGACTTTTTTCCCTTCAGCATTCAGGAATGAATATCTCCAAGTGAACATTGTTGCTCTAAGCGTCTGAATTTCGCGATAAATATCCTCGGCAGTCTTTTTTCCGGCCCATTTGATGCCTAATTCATCTGCGATTTCACGCACTGAGAATACAACAACATCGTCATCCCTTGTACGCGCCTCCCAAAGTTTCACCAAGACCAAATAGACTTTTCGTGTTTTTGTTGTTGGCGTCTTCCCTCCATAGATGGGTTCGATGAGCAAGTAAGAAGCTGCCTTTCGCCCTCCCTCAATTTCCGTTGCCCACATTTTTTTTCTGGGCTCGCGGATTCGCTTGGAATGCGAGGGTGCGAAGATAAAATCTGCATGTTTTTCAATATTCAATTCCGGGCGGATGATGGCTCGGACTTGTTCTATGGCAGTCTCGTCCTTGATGGCAGGGCTATTTTCCGTCATTTTGATTTCCAAATTTCGCCGTCATCTCGATTAGTTTGTCTCGGAGGATGGAAAAATCTTCTGCCATCGTATCCGACCATGCTACATCGCTTTGAATGTTTTCGAGTTGGCTGTTTAATTCAACGACGGCTTGCCACAAGCGTTCATCGGGCGGGTACAAATTGCCAATTTGTTGATTGATTTTATCGTGGAGGGAGATGATTTCGCCCGCATCGGTAGTGTTGGCAAAAATGTCTGCTCTCTGTAACAAGTTAAGTCGGTAGGCAAACAGTTTCCCGGCTGAAATGGTCAGTTTGACGATAGGGGTTGCCTCCCTAATTTGGGTTTTCTCCTTCTTTGCCTGCCTAGCTGCACGGACGGTTGCGTTGCCAAACTTTACTGAATCCCATAGTCTGAGTTGTTCGCTATGATTTTCGTGTCTGGCGATTTCCATAAGAAGTGATTTTGACACTTTACTATTCGATGTCGAATATTCCCTTTTAATCTGTTCGGGGAGTTTGTTTAGATTTAATATGTTGCTAATGGTTGCCTGCGCCTTGCCAACCACCTTTCCGAGCGCCTCCTGCGTATATTGGTAGCGTTCCATGAGTTTGGAAAGTGCCTCAGCCTCCTCTATCGGATTGAGGTCCTCACGTTGCAGATTCTCAATGATTGCAAGTTCGTCAATATTGCCACTTGTCAGGACAATGCCTAGAATTTTGGTTTTGCCGAGAAGTTGGTGTGCGCGGAAGCGCCGCTCCCCCGCTACGAGTATGTAGCGATCTTGATCGTCCTCCTTCCGCTTGACTGTAATCGGTTGCAATAGGCCGTGCTGATCAATGGAATCGGCCAATTCGCGAAGACTTTGCTCGTCAAAGGTCTTTCTAGGTTGACCAGGGTTCGGAAGAATATTGAATAAGTCGATATCCTTGATTTTGGGTGTGTTCGGCGAGACGTTCCCGAACAGGCTGGCCGCGAGTTGAGGTTTCTGTTCCATCGATATCGGCGTCTAAGGTATGTTAATAAGTGCTTCCGCGACCTGATGGTACGAAAGGACGCTTGGGCTGCCAGGGGTGATGGCCACGGTCGGAATGCCAAGTGAAGTTGCCTTGTCAAAGACAGTGCTGCGGTTGACTGGGTCGAAGATATTCACTGATTGACCGGAAAGTGCGTCCCTTACCCCGTTTAATATTTGATTGTCGTGAACATTGCGTGGATTGTATTGGGTGGGAAGGATGCCCAAGACCCTTAGCGTAGGGTTTAGGTCGGCTTGGATTTGCTCTATGGTCTGAAATAGCCTTGCGACACCGTGAAAAGAAAGGTTGTCAGTTTTTACCGGAACGAGAACCAGGTCGGCTGCGACCAGTGCGTTTATGGTTAATAACCCCAATGATGGTGGGCAATCTATTAAAATGAAGTCGTAATTGTCCCGAACGCCCTTTAATTTGTCCCGCAACACCTTTTGTGAACTCAGCATGATTTTCACCAGCAATTCGGGCTCTGCATTGGCAAGGGAGATGCTTGCCGGAATGAGTGCCGGGTTTTCGCCGAGTATCAAAGATTCAATTGGCTTGTCGCCGATCAACCCGGCGTACATCGTGGAATCAGAGTCTTCAAGCTCGTCGGGGTTGAAACCAAAGTAAATCGTAAGGCTACCTTGGGGATCACAATCAACAGCAAGCGTCCGCTTGCCTTGTTGCGCGAGGGCATAGGCAAGATTTATCGTTGAAGTGGTTTTTCCAACGCCCCCTTTTTGATTTGCCAATGCTACGACTTTGCTCATATTTCCTTTGTAAAGCTCTGATTATTTGGGATTAGTTGATATAGGCGCCAATTTCGGGATGTGACGAGTTCCAAACATTCGGCATCGGAACTTTTGCGAATGAACTTATGCATTGACAGCCTTGGCTTCTTTTTCGCCATGATCCGCCAATTCCAAAGCTCTATCTACCAGTGCTTTGGGTGTTAGGACGATCTCATTGTCGCGGATAGTCGCCTCCAAGAAGTCTCCCTGCGCAATATTGAGATGTTTGCGCACCTCCGCAGGTAATGTGATCTGGAAGTTTTGTTTGATCCGAACAAGAGTCATTATGGATTCACCCGTCGCGTTTAAAATTCGCAATTTATCAATTTCAAAGATTTATAATAACGCAGATAGGCACAGAGTCAAGAGGAAAATGGCTGGAATTTATTCGATGTCGAATATCGATACCCTTCCCAATCAGGTCGGGTTGTACAATCGCATGAAACGACAAAGCCGCTAGATTCGCGGCTTTGGGTGACTGGCTAAACTGGCTTGATACGGTGTGAGACTCAACTATATATGTTTCATCCTGATGTTCAGTATTCTCACCCGATAAGCGATTTGGCGGGGCGTCATGTTCAGCAAGCGGGCGGCTTTGGCCTGAACCCAGCCGGCTTGTTCCAATGCGGCGATGACCTGCTCTCGCTCGTCCATGCCTTCCGTGTTGAACTCAGGCTTGGCGGTAGGGGTAAGCCCTAGGGATAGCTCATCTTCGATGCCAGTCAGCGCGATGGCGTCGCGGTCGATAATGCCTTCGGCGCTCATGATGGCAGCGCGTTCCAGGGTGTTTTCCAATTCCCGCACGTTACCGGGCCAATCGTGGCGCATCAAGATGCGAATGGCGCTCTCCTTGATAACGAGCGGGCGACCGCCTTGCTGTTTGGAGATACGGGCAAGCAGGAATTCGGCTAATTGCGGGATGTCTTCCAAGCGATCCCGCAACGGCGGCATGTTGATGGGCATCACATTCAGGCGGTAATACAAATCTTCACGGAATTGGCCTTTTTCCACCGCTTCTTCCAAATCGCGGTTGGTGGCGGCGATGATGCGCACCCGGACCTTCAGGGTTTGCACACCGCCGACGCGTTCAAACTCACCCTCCTGCAACACGCGGAGTAATTTAGCTTGAAACTGGGCGGAGATTTCGCCAATCTCATCAAGGAAAATAGTTCCTTGATTGGCGAGTTCAAAACGCCCCTTGCGTTGGTTCACCGCCCCTGAGAACGCCCCTTTTTCATGACCGAACAACTCTGATTCAAGTAGGTTGTCCGGCAAGGCGGCACAGTTGAGCTTGATGAAAGGACCGCCCGCGCAAGCGGAATGGTAGTGGATGGCATTGGCGATGACTTCCTTGCCGGTGCCGGACTCGCCTCGGATCAGCACGGTCGTGTTCCACTTCGCCACTTGGCGCACCAGTTCGAACACTCGCTGCATGGACGATGTGTGACCGATGATATTTTCAAAGCCATAGTTTTTGCGTAGGCTTTGCTTGAGTTGGTCCCGCTCCTCGGTCAAATCCTTCTGCCGTTGTTCGACACCGCGCAGCATTTCAACGCTTTGGGCGATCAGATTGGCGACCATTTCCAAAAAGCGGGCGCGTTCGCCGAGCAAGACAGCATCCACAGGTTGTGCCGCCAACACGCCAACCACTTCATCGCCACCCACGCGGATGGGCGCACCAATGAATGGCAGGGTTGGGTCATAGAGACCCATTTTGCCTAAAAAACGCGGTTCGTCGGCAATGCGCTCAACCACGATGGTGTAGCCTTCATCCAGAATAGTCCCAATCAACCCTTCACCCGGCTCGTAGCGAACCGGTTCCCAGTCGGTATTGCCTGAGCTGTTTTGTTTTACCGAGCAAATCACCAAAGCATCAGTGTTTTTCTCGCGCAGGGCCAACATGCCGGAACGCATGCCTGCTCGTTCATGCAACACTTCCAGCACACCTTGCAGTTTGTCCCTCAGCGTCAATGAACTATTCAGCACCCGGCTGACTTGGTAAAGGGCATCGAGTTCTTGTTCAATCAACCGCGTGCGGTCAGCCATAGGCATAAGGTCTTTGTCCTGTATGATGTTGCGCATGGGTCTGCAATTGGATGTGAACCCGGCAGCCATAGTGGTAAGACGGATCGAAACGAATCAATCCCATGTGTTGATTAATCACTTCTTGCGCCATTGTCAATCCCATGCCGGAATGGCGACGTCCGCCCCCACTTTTGGTGGAAAAGAACGGTTCGAATACTTTGAAGTTCAGGCTTTCAGGAATGCCTGGCCCAGTATCCTCGATGCAAACATGGACTAGTTCACCGTCAGGCCATGTCGAAATGCGCAATTCCCGCTTGTCCACGCCACTTTGGTTCATCGCATCTATCGCATTTTCAATGATTTGCTTAAACATGGCGCGTAGGCGATTTTCCAAGCCCATGACCATGGGCAATATCGGGGTCGGCTTCCAGTCAATCACAATGCCGGCAGACAACATGCGCTGAGTAAGCAAGACAATGCACTCATGCAAGATTTGGTTAATATTGACCATGCTCATCGCGACATCTTCAACTTCGGGTATGCACTGTTTTAGACGATCCAGCGATTCCTCGCCGGCCGCAAGCACCTGATCTAGGATGTCCAGCAGAGCCGGATTTTGCCTTTCCGCCCCGCGTCTTTCCATCATGGTCTTGGCTGCACTGAGCAAGTTAATCGGCCCTTGAATATGGTGCATTGCCCCCAATAGGGTTTCCTTCAGGCTTTGGATTTTTTCCTCCTCTGCCATGAGTGCCTTGAGGGCGTTGAAACGTATTTCCGCTTCGTTTTTCTTTTGCTGGGTAACGTCATCCAAGGTCAGCAACAGATAGGAATGGGCATTTTGTTTGAAAAATGTATCCACACTGCCGTCCCCTTGGCTGAACCAAGTCCCCGAACAGGAAAACCAACGCGGGCCATGCTTGCCACCCCGGTCATAGCGAACTTCCCGATTGCGAAAACCAAGCCCTTGGTCCTTTAACTGTACCCATTCATCGCCCATATCTTCCTGTAAAATCTCCAAGAATATTGTTAAAGGTTCACGCAAACCTAGGTCGCTGTGAAATTTCTTATAGGCTTGGTTGTCCAGCACGATGCGCCCGGTTTCATCCATTAGGATGGTAGCCACCGGCATCGAATCCACTACGGTTTCGATAAGCAATTTCTGATCCACAACCTGTTGCTGCAATCGATAAACCTCGGTGATGTCACGGTGCATCCCGATGAAATGCGTGGTTTCGCCTTCCAAATTCAAGATGGGGGCAATCGTCAGTTCGGCCAGATAGGGAAATCCGTCCCGGTGTCGGTTAAGCAATAACCCACGCCAAGGTATTTGCTGCTCCAAGTTAGACCAAAGCTCATCGTAGACTTTTCTGGGTGTTTGCTTATGGGAAAGCATGGATTGATTGCATCCAATACTTTCTTTTGACGAATAGCCCGTGATGTCCGTGAAAGCCTTGTTGATATAGGCAATATTGGCTTTGTTGTCGGTAATGGCGATGGCGATGGGGGCCTGGCGCACGGTTTCAGCGAACAAGCCGTGCGGCAGCTTTGGCACTGCGGGTGGTTCGTCTGTTCCTGCCGGTTTATTCTGCTCCGTGGAAGTGGCGCTTACTTCTTTTGTCATTATTCGCCTCTTGTTCAGTCGGTGATTGCTGCTTAAATCCAAGCAAGCTTAATGCCGTTTGCTAAAATCGTGTATACGGAAGGTTTTAAGGTGTGGGATTTAATCTCAGGAGTGCAAGAACTATCATGCAAGTGCATGTTCAGGCAAGGCAAGTCTTGCACTCCCGACATCATTCAAACCTCTTCAGTCGTCGTTTACAGCACTAAAGATCATACCCGGTTTAGGCGTTGACTGGGGCGGTGGATTGTCGTAAACATGACAATCTAAAATAAACAAACTTCAAGGGTGTAGTATTTGCTACATTGGTAAGATCAATCTTGATTATATCCGAGTGACCATCTCTGCCGACCATGTCACCACATGGGTCACAGGAATATGCTCCATCAATCTAGCCAACACCGTCTTGACTCTATCCGGTTCGTCGAAAAACTCAACCACTAAAGGTAAATCCATGGACAGGTCAACCAATGAAGCCGTATGAATTTTTCCATCCGCACTGAAGCCGGCAATGCCACGCAGCACAGTGACACCGGAAACCTTTTCCTCGTCATGTAAAAACTGGATGACTTTTGGGAGCAGACGTTCTGATTCCCGTAGATAAATCCGCGCTATTGTAATGAGTTGTTCTGCCATAACCAATTGCCTATCGTTGCGCTGAACCAAATGAAAATGGACCCTAACAGGGCATTAAAGATGAATATGCCTAACAAGTCGTGCAGATCAAGACTGATTTCGCCGACTTTCAACAGTGCCCAGAAGGTGGAAAGCAGGGTTGAACCACCCAATAGCGTGACTAACAACATGGCCCGGTAAGCAGGGTTCAGTCCCGAATGCAAGCTGAACCACTCGACCAGCAAAGCCAATGCAAATGTGATGAGAACCCCCAAGGCCAAATCCCGGTAAGGGAAAGAATGGTCTAGCCAAGGATAAAGGCTGTTCGAAAACAAAACCCGGCCCCAAACCAACCCGCCCCACACGGCAACCAAGCATAACATCACACTGAGGAAGATATTCAAACCTGCTTTGGCGAGGCTACCTTCTTCGATCAAAACCAAGGTTTCCAAGGCGAAGGTGGAGAAGGTTGTGTAAGCGCCAAGAAAACCCACCAGCACCGCCGCCCGGTACTCGATGGAAACCGGGAAGCGTTGGATGAGTAGTTCAGACAAAATGCCCATCAGGAATGATCCGCTGACATTGACGACTAAAGTTCCGTGAGGGAAGCCCCGCCCCAGCAATGAATAAATGCCATTGGCGACCCAAAACCGGACCACCGCGCCGACCGAACCGCCCAAGGCAATGGCAAAGAGTTGTCGCATAAATTTGCCCAGTATTGTAATGATGGAAACCCAACGGTTGCCTTGTGCTTAAAAGGATGGCAGGGCATGTCATCGGGATAGGGGGTTATTATAGTCTCAGCAATACACTACGGCATAAAAAGCTTGCTCACGAACACTGGATAGGCTTGAAATCACGTCGGGAGTGCAAGGCTTGCCTTGCCTGAACACGCCCTCGCAAGGCAAGCCTTGCACTCCTGCATCACTTTAAATCCCAACCACATCCACCCGCTCAATTTCGTGAACGTAGGCAAACTTGTTACAATTCGGCATCAAATGCTTCTACTCTCGCGAGCCAACAAACAACATGCCTAAGGTTTTCATCAGTTACAGCCAAGAAGGTGAGGAACACAAGCAACGGGTGTACGCTTTGGCTGACCGTTTGCGTCATGAAGGTGTCAGCATCATCCTAGACCGGGATTATAATGCCTATGGGCCTGACGGCGGTTGGGATAGTTGGTCTGGGAAAAATGCAGAAAAGGCCGATATTGTGCTATTGGTGTTCACGCCAACCTATCGAAAATGTTGGGATGGTGAACAGCCTAGCGGAGTCCGGCAAGGGGCGACGCATGAAACCAAGGTACTCTATCGTAGGCTGTACGAGGCGGGAGCCGAAATCGATTTTTGCCGTGTAGTGACTTTTGAAGACGATCACAAAAACTACATCCCCAAATTTATTGCCGGTTTGCATACTTTTGATGCCAACCGCGACTTTTTGAATATCCTCGCTTGGCTGCGAAGACTCGGTGCTTTGCCGGAATATTCGACGTCGAATATCAGCATCGTTTGGCCCAAGCCTATGCCTGATTATCCTTGGTCCTTGGCGGATCGCACCGACCCTTTTGAACTCTTTCATGAAATGATTACCGCTCGCCGTTCAGAACGAATTTTCCTAGTCGATGGCCTTAGCAGCAGCGGCAAAACCATCTTGATAACCGAATTGTTTAAATTTGCCAAACATCTTGGCTTATTGTCTGTTCAGTTGGATTTGAAAGGCTGCCCCACCTTGGATGAGTTGTTTGACACCCTGACCTTGGAAGTCGCCCCGACCATCCTGCCCGCTTTCCATTCAGCCAACGGACCGCCGCGCAAAACCGCCTTGCTCAAGGATTTGGAAAGATTGCCTAGACCACTCATATTGGGATTCGACACTTACCAAGACGTGCCAGCAGAAATTGCTAATTGGATTGAGGGTCAGTTGCTGCGGCGGATGGAGCATTGTCCGGGTTTGGTGGTGACGCTGAGTGGCAAGCAAGTGCCGGAACGCACCCGTTTCGCTTGGGCGGGGTTGGCGGTTCACACGACCTTGCCACCCATCAAAGAAGCCAAGCATTGGATAGATTTTGCGAATCATGCCTTGGGTCATTCCGCCATCAGCAAGGATCATATCGAAATGTTGCTGCACATTTCCCAAGGCGACCCCGGACAGACCAGCGCATTATTGCGCAGCTTCAGCCAGACTAGGGGGTGACCGTCATGCATATTGAAGATGCTTTGGAACAATTGCAGCGTATCCAAAATGACCCGCAAGCCCTCACGGTACTGACCGCAAAACTCAGTTGTGACGCAGTGGACCCGGTGTTATTTCCGGTGTTGCAAGCCGCTGCGATACCGCATTGGTTCGATGCCGCCCTGCTTGCCGCATTGCTAGAAACCGACCTAGCCACAGCCACTTGCTATTACCAGCAGCTTATCACCGTACCTCAAGTGGAAAGCTTCAAAGCACGGAATGCCCATAACGTGCATGAAGCCACCCGCTTGGTCTTGCGCAAACAGTTGGCAACCGATAATAAACCACGGTTTGACGAATTGTCGCGCCGTGCCGCCGACTGTTTGGCTGGCCCAGAGGCCCATCAACGCATTGAAGCTCTATACCATCGCCTGACTATAGACGAACCGGTTGAAGCTGCTGCCGCATTGCTAAAGCTATATCAAGAATGGGATCGTGCGGGTCGGTTTGAACCGCTGCAAGCTTTGGCTTTGGCGTTGGAAGAACTATTGGCTAGTGACTGGCTTAAAGGTGTCAGCCTCGCCTGTGCCTTGGAGTCTGTGGGCAGGATAAGAAGTGGTCGCTTGCCGCTCAAAGACATTGAATCCATGGCGTGGGCAGCAATTCCCTTATTTATGACTGCCAATGACGTTCAAGGTGAAGCCGATGCCCGGCAATTGTTGGGCAACACGTTGATGGCACGAGGAGATTTAGCTGGTACTTTACAGCAATATCAAACCTGTAAAGACATCATGCTGCGGCTGACCCGGCTAGACCCGAATAACACCGATAGGCAGCGGGATTTATCGGTGTTCCATAATTGCGTGGGTGGAGTGTTGAAAGCGCAGGGGAAACTGGTCGAAGCCTTGCTGGAATACCAAGCCCACAAAGATATCCTGCTACGGCTGACCCGGCAAGACCCAGCCAACGCTGTTTGGCAGCGGGAGTTGTCGGTCTCCCATAATAACGTTGGCAATGTGTTTCAGGCGCAGGGGAAACTGGCCGAAGCCTTGCTGGAATTTCAAGCCGATAAAGACATCATGTTGCGGCTGACCCGGAAAGACCCGGACAACACTGGTTGGCAGCGAGATTTGTCGATCTCCCACAATAACTTGGGCAGGGTGTTACAGGCGCAAGGGAAACTGGCCGAAGCCTTACTAGAATTTCAAGCCGGTAAAGAGATCATGCTGCGGCTGACCCGGTTAGACCCGGACAACACCGATTGGCAGCAGGTTTTGTCGGCCTCCCACGCTAACCTAGGCAATGTGTTACAGGCGCAGGGGAAACTGGCCAAAGCTTTGTTGGAATATCAAGCCTACAAAAATATCATGCTGCGGCTGACCCGGCTGGACCCCAACAATACAATGTGGCAGCGGGATTTGTCGGTTTCCCAAAATAAATTGGGCAATGTGTTACAGGCGCAGGGGAAACTGGCCGAAGCCTTGCCAGAATATCAAGCCTACAAAGACATCATGCTGGGGCTGACCCGGCTAGACCCGGACAACACCGATTGGCAGCGGGATTTGTCGGTATCACATAATTGCGTGGGCAGTGTGTTAAAGGCGCAGGGGAAACTGGCCGAAGCGTTGCAAGAATTCCAAGCCAGCAAGGACATTAGGCTGCGGCTGACCCGGCTAGACCCTTACAATACTCTGTGGCAGCGGGATTTGTCCTTTGCCCATTACGGGATCGCCAACATATTTGAACAACAAGGTCGATTAACGGAAGCCTTGATCGAACACGAGGCCGATCTAGTTATCGCCGAAAACCTTGTGCAACTGGATAAAACCAATGCAGAATGGCAACAAGATTTGGCTGCTTCCCGCGAGGCGTTGGAAGCGCTTAAACAACGCATGAGACAAGTTAAGAACTGATGTTACATGCGGATGCAACAGTTGCTTATTTTCTAAGCTAATGGGAGCGTCAAAGCTTGCTTTGACAAGATAATCGGAAATACGAAGCTCGCTTCGCCCGTCAAAGCAAGCTTTGACGCTCCAACCAAAAAAATTCCGGGGTTGCGGCTACCTCCGCAAAAGACACCCGGAAAAGGCATACTACCCCAAACAACAAGCAACAATCTTGGAGGGAACAGAGGATCAGGTCGACCCATTCATCCGAGCCGGATCGAACCCATCCTACTCAAACAGCGCCGCGCAATTCTTTTTTCACTTCCACCACAAGCCCAAGCGCTTCTTCAAAGCTGACTTCCGGGTATTTCGGGTGATAATCCGTCTTCACGGCCTGACAGACGGTAATGACTTTATCGCCTGCACTCTGGCCTTTGAAATCGGTTTTTTCCAATGCCAATTCTTCGTTCAATTCGTTCCAAACCGTGCCTTCGCCTTCGATCATCGGCATCAAAACATGGTGAATGCCATGATATTTGGTTTGGATGGGTTTTGGTATGTTTTCCACATAAAACACAGCAGCCAAATCTTCCGCAACATCCTTTGCATATTTTTCATAGAATAATGGTAGTGACTCAAGCTTTTCCAAAAAACCGGAGATGAAGGTAATTTTGTCTTCCCCCGCCAGCAAAGCCACTTGCTTGATGACAGACAGCGGGGGTTTGCGTCTGCCAAGCGAATCCGCTATCTCGCCTTCTTCCAATACCAAATCGCCGCGATAGGCATCCAAATTCGGTTTGGTGGTTTTTTCTTTGATATTGACATTGGTCAATAATGCGTTTTCATCGTAGCGGTTAAGCAGCATGATTCTTCCTCAGGGTTGGGTTGATGGGAGTCTATGCTTATCCCTAACAGAATACATGCCATCTATTTCATGTAGCTAAAACAGTTAGATAGGTTTAATAACAAGAAATGGGAAACGACAGAAGGGACAGTTTGTCGGGTTTACGACAATTTATTGCTTAAATTCCTGCGGTTGATTCAGCCAATAGGGTTTAACTGGATGGCATAGCACGAAGATCGTGGGAACAATGAAAATCCACTAACAACACGCCCCCGGCGCGGCATCGTCGCCGTTCGTTTGCAACGCACCCGGCCCACAATCAAATAATCCGAAATGCACGGAGGTGTCGCCGATGATGCCAAAATGGGCCGCATAGCGAGTTTGGCTTAACATCGCGGCGGTGTTGCCACAGACTAGCATAGGCCGACCAGTTTCAAAATGATGGTGATTGTCCAAGGTGAAATGATGGGGATGGTCGGGCAAGCTGCCCAGATAATAGGCCACTTGTCCAAAATCTTCGCAACGGTCTTCCAATATCAGTTTGAAGGCTCGAATCGTCAGCGAGTAAAACCCAATTCCGCCTGCCTTTTGCGCCACTTCCGGGTCGTTCAAATCAATTTTGGACGAGGAGACGACGCGATAATCAGGACAGCCGAGTTTCAATAACAGCCGTCGGAAATCCTCAATGTACAACGCACCGCCCAAACATTCGCCCAATAATACTGGGTCTTGCGTCAGGTCTTCGGGAATCCGCCTGTCGGCAAACACATCGGAAAAATACAGCTCGCCCCCCGGTTTCAACACTCGGAATATTTCGGCAAACACGCGGCGCTTGTCGGGCGACAAGTTGACCACGCAATTCGACACCACGACATCGACCGAATTGTCTGCCAAGCCCAAGCTGGCTAAATCCTCGATATAGCCTTGCAGAAATTGCACGTTGGGTTGCTCATAGCCGAAGCGCTCGGTGTGGTAGACGATCTGCCGGTTGGCGACTTCCAATTGTTCCTCGGTCATATCCACGCCTATCACCCGGCCTTGTGGCCCGACCAGCTTGGACAAAATGAAGCAATCCCGGCCCGAACCCGAACCCAAATCCAGTACGGTCATTCCTTCCAACGCGGGTGGAATCGGCGAGCCACAGCCGTAGAATTTGTCTTTCACTTCCGGGTGTAGCAATGCCAAGATTCGCCGCAACGGTTCCGGCATGGCATCCGCCGTGCAACAGGCGCTGGTTTTCAAGTCATCTTTTGTTTGTAGGATTTTGCCGTAGTAATCTTGAACGGATTCGCGGGCGTCATGTTCAGTCATCATTGGGTTGATTGCTCTCAAAGGGTTTTCAGTTGATTTTTTATTGTAGTGGTGGCTTGGGATCAATGCTGTTGACACGTTTATTCCCCCAATTGTGAGCGATCAGAAGGCAGCGAAGGCACTAATTTTAATCGCCCCCACCCCAGCCCTCCCCCGTTGGGGGAGGGAGATTAAGGCTTATTTTTCGGGCACAGGGCTAAACTTTAAATCGCCAAACCAAGCCGTGACATTTTCACCCGTGTTGTCGGTGTCGGCGGCAAGGGCGATGCCGGCAATTGGCGGGGCTTCTTCGCCAAAGGCAGCACGGAAGTCGGCAGCCACGTCACGCTGCTCCAAGCGCCATTGCCCAACGTGCTGTGGCCCACTTTCCAACACGATCATCCGCACCCGATCAGTATAAGCGCTCCAAGCGGATACTCCAACCAGATGGCGATTGTCCCAAACATAACACAGCGCGGCTGCTGGTAGTTCCTGTCCATACAAGGAACGCACGAGGCTAATCTTGATACGGTCGGCAAGCGGCAATTTTTCCACCGGATAATCAAACAGCACGTACACGCGGGCAGCGTAATCGTCGCGTTTCTTCTCGCTTAAATCGGCGGATTCCAACACCCGCGAAACTTTCCAACGCCAAGACAGCCATGGACTGACGTTCGGGTCAACATGCAGTTTATGGGTCAAGGTAGCCGCCGCTGCTTCGGAATCGGCTTGCAAGATGGTTGCTTGTTCCGTGTCGCGAACCAGTTCAAAGCGAGTGGCACGGGCAACATTCGGCAACGTGGTCAAGGTCCAAGGCGATGGCATAGCCGAACCCGGTGTCGCCGAGGAAAAGGCCGTCACGTTCGCTGGACCATTATCGGCGAGCGATACGTTTGCCAAGCCTAGCAGTAACGCCATTAAGTTAAAGATTTTGAACATGGTAAATCGTTTGTAGTTCCGGTTTCAGCCGGCTATTTTCGGTCAGTTTGCCGCCTAAAGGCGGGACTACGAACACTAACTTAATGTTAGTGAAGCCTAGCAGGGCAATCAGCATTCGTGCTTTCATGTCATGTTTTCCTCAAACCATTCGTTCATTAATCCTGAGGATCGCATTTTAGCAAGATCTTCAGGTTCGTCCACATCCCATAGAAGCACTGGCTCTTGCCAACGCAAGCCGGCTTGCAACAACCGACGGCGGGTTTCAGCCATGACCTTGTCGCTGCCCCAAGGCATGTCGGTAAACAGGCTGGCCTCGGCTTGCCTAAGCCCAATCAACACATAGCCGCCGTCTCCGGCAGGCAAGAATACGGCATCGTCACCTTGCTGCAAAACTGCTGCCGCCCTGTGCAGATGGGCGGTTGTCAGCGCAGGGCAATCAGTTCCGATCAATAATACAGGATATTGGCTACATAGTCGTTCAAACGCAGTCAACATGCGCTTGCCCAAATCGCCATCGCATTGTTGATGCAAAGTCAGAGCATAATCAACCCTGCATTGTTGAAAAGCGGGATGGGCGCAGTCTGGCGAACACCACAGGGAAACGGGTCCAAGCCGGGCCGAAATGGCCGTTTGCAGGGTTTGACGCAAAAATGCAGCTTGCAAGCTTGCGGCTTTTTCTGCACCGAAAGCGGGTATCAACCTTGTCTTGGCTTGCCCAGTCACGGGCGCACGGCTGAACACGGCGATGGCGATGGCTTCACTGTTCGCGGGGTGCATAGCCATAAGCCTTGGCAAGCCGCGACGGGTCTGCGCCTAGAAAAAACGCCAGCCTTAACCGCCACATTTTCAGCAGGGTGCTACATACCCCGTGCTGCTCCCATCGTCTGCCGGACGTGGTCACGGGCGTTTTGAGGCAAATGGGAGCACTAATGGCTTTGAGTTTTGTTGACAACACGATGTCTTCCATTAACGGAATATCGGGGAAACCACCGACTGCTTGGAAGCCTTCACGGCAAACAAAGATGGCTTGGTCGCCCGTGGCAATGCCGGTCCAGCGTGAGCGGTGGTTCATGAACCAAGCAATCACGTTTAATAGCGGATGCGTACCCGCTATCCGCACATCGAAACGACCCCAAACTAATGCTGTTGTATGTCCATGCGACAAATGCTCAAAAATCAGTTCATCGGCCCGTTCAGGCAGTTGCGTGTCGGCATGAAGAAACAACAGCATCTCCCCAGTTGCCAACATCGCCCCCGCGTTCATTTGCGCAGCCCTGCCGCGTGGCGCTTCAATCACCCAATCGGCCAATGGGCGAGCCAGTGCCACCGTTCCATCCTGACTACCGCCATCTGCAACAATGATTTCATGTCCTCGTTGGCGCAATGGCAACAGCGAATTGAGTAGATGAGTGATCCCTTCGGCTTCATTCAGTGTGGGGATGATAATCGACAAATGGGGCATAGCCAGTTGCTGCTAGTTCTATGAGAAAGATCGAACATTAATAACGTCTAGTCGGCATTCATGCAAGCAATGAATCAAGAATTAAACACTGGCAAACTTCAGAGCATGGATGTGGCTGACTATGGATGAAACTGGAATATTCGACGTCGAATATTACGATCCCCGCTTGGCAATAATTCTTGCTTAAAATATCCTCGCATCGTCTGAATTGTCATAAAGCTTACACAACAACAGACACGCTTGTCGGCATCAGGAGATTTGATAAATTTCCCATATATCTGATTTTCATATAGTTATAATGATTTTGTGCAAATGGCACAGTGGTTGCTCATATCCTAGCAAATGAATCAGACATTGTTCAGAGAGAAATATGCACACTCGCACTGTGACCATCGACGACACAACCCTGCGCGACGGAGAGCAATCGGCGGGCGTGACATTTTCCCTGGAGGAAAAGATCGACATTGCCACTCGACTGGATCGCCTCGGCGTGCCAGAACTGGAAATTGGCATCCCGGCCATGGGCGGTCGGGAGCGTGAGGAAATCCGCACTCTCGCCGGACTTGGCTTAAACGCAAGAATGTTGGTCTGGTCAAGGATGCGCCAAAATGACATCCAAGAATGCCTACATTTAGGCATAGGCTTTGCGGATTTGTCGATTCCAGTGTCCAGCCAGCAAATCAAACAGAAATTGCAACGCGACGAAGGCTGGGCCTTGGAAACGATAAAAACCTGTGTACAACAAGCCCGTGATGGGGGTTTGGCTGTTTGTGTCGGCATGGAGGATGCCTCGCGAGCCGACCGAGATTTTCTGCTTCGGGTCGCCACAGCCGCTCAAGCTGCCGGGGCCGAGCGCATCCGCTTCGCCGATACCGTGGGTGTGATGGAGCCTTTCGGCGTGTTGGACACAATCAAGGCTTTGCGTTCTGCGACCGATTTGGATATTGAAATGCACGCCCACGATGACTTGGGACTTGCGACTGCCAATACCTTGGCCGCCGCCGTGGCAGGGGCGACTCACCTGAACACCACAGTCAATGGATTGGGCGAACGGGCCGGCAATGCAGCCTTGGAAGAAGTCGTGGTAGGTCTGCGCCAACTGTACGGAATTGAAACGGGGGTTGATCTTCGCGAATTTCCGGAACTGTCGGCCCGTGTCGAAACAGCCTCTGGCGAACCTTTGGGTTGGCGCAAGAGCTTAGTCGGAAAACGAGTGTTCAGCCACGAAGCCGGCATTCATGTGGATGGGATGCTGAAAGACTTGGCCAACTACCAAGGCGTGGACCCCGCCGTAGTGGGGCGTAGCCATCAGTTCATTCTAGGCAAGCATTCCGGCTCAAGCGCCGTAATGAGTGTGTTCGCTGAAATGGGGCTGGAATTGGAAAAACCTGAGGCAACGATGTTGTTAGGCAAAGTCCGGCAATTCGTCGCCCGTCACAAACGCCCACCCGAGAGCTTTGAATTGCTTGCTCTTCATCGGCATGGTGAGGGTTAAAGTCATTTATATAATGATTGGGCCTTAATAAAGACAGGTTATTTTCCTTTAGCTTGTCTGTCCCAATAAACCCATGCAAAAAACCAGTTGACGATTCCATTAAACAAGCCCAAACGGAGGCTCGACTATCATGACAAACGAAACCAAGCCTGAAACCCCGAAGGATCTACAGGATCAAAATACCTTGGACGTAGCGAAGCCAGAGTCCATCGAATTTCGCAAGCCTGTGATTTTGCCGCCCCCCATACCTGGTCAAACGGCGTGGAGCATCGTCCCGTGGTGAACTTGTTCATGGCCCATGGAACGCTTAAACAATCGCTGTTTGAGCAAATGAAAGAGGATGTTTTATGCGTGTTCGCCCGCGATCCGGCGGCTCGCAATCTGCCGGAAGTCTTGATGATTTATCCCGGCGTACACGCTGTGCTGATTTATCGGCTTAGCCATAGGCTGTGGCTGTCAAAATGGAAATTCACCGCCCGCTGGCTATCTTTCATAGGGCGATGGCTGACGAATGTGGATATCCACCCCGGTGCGCAAATCGGTCAGCGACTGTTCATCGACCATGGGGCCGGTGTCGTGATTGGTGAGACCGCTGAAATTGGCAACGATGTCACCCTTTACCATGGTGTCACCTTGGGTGGCACGTCATGGAACAAAGAAAAACGCCACCCTACGCTAGGCAACAACGTGCTAGTGGGCGCAGGGGCTAAAATCCTAGGACCCATTCGCTTGGGGGACAATGTCCGCGTCGGAGCCAATTCAGTGGTCAATAAAAACGTGCCTGCTTGTTGCACCGTGGTGGGCATACCGGGCCGAATTGTGCATCGCAAAGGTGTGCAAATCCAGAACGCTTTTGGCATTGAATTGGACCATCACCTAATCCCCGACCCTGTAGGTAAGGCATTGCACTGCCTAGTTGAGCGAGTGGACAAAATGGAAAAACGCATTAGCAAAGCCAGCCGCCCGGCGAAAAACGACTGCGCACACTGTGAAGCGGACGATGCTTGTCATGTTCATTCACAGCCTGAACCGACACTGACTAAGGGGAATTTTTAATGGACTTGATGGATTTTGAAGGTGAGAAGCTTTATTTCGAAGAAACCCTCTCGCCTGTAGTCGAGGACTTGCTTCAACAAGCAGGTGAAATGTACGGCGAAGGGGAAGCGGAACCAGCGCTGACCGAGGCATTGAGGCTCGCCCCCGAGTCATTAAACGTACTGGTGGCGATGTATCGATATTACTACTATCAGCACCGCTTGGAAGATGCCTTGAATATCGCAGGGATTGCCTTGTCGGTGACAGCCCATCGACTAGACATTCCGCTAGACTGGAAACAATTAAGCTTGGCTCATATCAGCCAAGCCGGACCGGCTGCCATGGCCTTGGTCCGTTTCCATCTTCTGTCCCTGAAGGCAGAAGCCTATTTACAATTGCGCCTAGGCCGACAAGCGGAAGGTCGTGCAATTTTGGAAAAATTGCTGGAACTGGACAGTCACAACCGTCTGGGTGCCAAGCAATTGTTGGACGTGGCTGAAACTGTGGTGTGATGGAGCAAAAAAGCTTGCTTTGCCATTCCGAAAGCCCTTTTTGAAAATCTAAATTGAGGAACCAACATGAGCTTAGAAAACGACCTGGAAAGTTTGGAATCTGCCGAGGAATTCCTCGACTACTTCGAACTAGAATACGATGCAAGCATTGTGCAAGTGAATCGTTTACACATTTTGCAACGATTCCATGACTACCTTTCCAAAGGCAAAGAGTCTTTCCCTGAAGACGACGGAGCCAAGCACGCAGTTTACAAACAACTGTTGGCACGGGCCTATCAGGACTTTGTCGAGTCCGATGCCCTTACCGAGAAAGTGTTTAAAGTTTTCCATATGCATGAGCCGCAAACGGTATTCGTGCCAGTGGGCGATTTGTTGAAATAGTCGGCGGGACTGGACCCGGCTCGAACAGCAGCGCCAGACCTACAGGATCAATACTATGTGCGAAGAAGGCTACGAACGCTACGATTATGGAGACGAGGTGCGAGTCATCCGCAATGTGCGCAATGATGGCACTTATCCGGGCCTTGACGTGGGTGCCTTCTTGGTTCGGCGTGGCTCGGTGGGTTACGTGGTCAATGTAGGCACTTTTTTGCAAGATCAAGTGATTTACTCTGTCCATTTCATCTCAGAGCAACGCTTAGTCGGCTGCCGGGAGGAAGAGCTGATCCCTGCCGATGCGCCATGGACACCCAGCCGCTTTGAGTTCAGAGACAAAGTGGCAAGCAAGATCAATCTGTCCGTAGGCGGAGAAATCGTCGCGCCAATCGGAGCCACAGGCGAAGTCATCAAAGTGTTGCGAAACGAAGACCCAAGCCAAGTCCAATATCATGTGCGTTTTCCAGGCCGGACCTTGCAAGTCCCGGAAAACGTCTTATTGCCCCTAGGTCAAGAGGAGGAATCCGATGATTCCAACGCAGAGTTTGCCTGATTCTGTCTACATTGAAATGCCTTATAACCGGCTGCGGACGGCTTTGGCACTCTTCGGCAAACCGCCCGTGGAGTTGGAACCTGACGAAATGCAGCGCGTCCACGCCCAGGCGGAAAAGGAATACCAGATCGAACAACGCATTCTGGAAGCACCCGAAGCGGTGGGAGTCATGGTCGGTGATGCCGAATTGTCCCGTGCCTTTGAAGAAGTCAAAGGCAAATACCAAGACGAGGACGCATTTCGCCTAGGGCTAGAAGCGGGTGGCTTGGATGAAACCTCCCTGCGGCTGGCTTTGGCTCGTCAATGCAAGGTCAACACCATTCTCGACAAGGTGGATGCCGCCACCCCCGTGGAAATCAGCGAGGATGAAATAGGCATCTACTATTACGCGCACATCAAGCAATTTCAACAACCCGAACGCCGCGATGCCTATCATATCCTGATCAGCATCAACGAAGACTTTCCCGAAAATGCGCGCCCCAAGGCATTGGAACGCATTCGCGCCATCGCCACGAAGTTAGGGCGCAAGCCTTGGTTATTGGGTGAATTGGCACAGCGACATTCCGAATGCCCTACCGCGATGCGCGGCGGACGCATTGGATTGGTGCGCCAAGGTCAGTTATACTCGCAGCTTGATGCCGTGTTGTTTCGACTACGCCCCGGTCAACTCAGCGAAGTGGTCGAATCGGATATGGGCTTCCATGTCGTTTTCTGCAAGTCAGTAGAACCGCCGCATACCCTTTCATTGCAAAAAGCCACCCCCCATATTCGCAATACCTTAGCCGAACGCATACGCGAAACCAACCGCCGGCTTTGGATCGCGAGTTTGATGCCAACCATGATGGAGAAACCAACCCCATGACCCAGACCAACAGCCATGTCCATTGCTCTTTCTGCGGCATCGAACAATCCCCCGCGACCCCGCTCATCGCCGGTTTGGAAGGTTCAATCTGCGAAGCCTGCGTCCGTCTGGCGGATCAAGTCGTCACCAATTGGGGGCGCAAACGCATCCTCAACGAATTGCACGGCAATATTCCCAAGCCTGCAAAAATAAAAGAAATCCTAGACGGTTATGTGGTAGGCCAGTCTTTGGCGAAAGAGATACTCGCAGTGGCGGTTTACAATCATTACAAACGACTCAAGCATGAAAGCGGCGATGCCGGTTTCAGCCACATGCACACCGAAGTCGAGTTGGGCAAATCGAACATATTGCTGGTAGGTCCGACTGGCACTGGCAAGACATTGCTTGCATCGACCCTGGCAAAAATTGTGGGCGTCCCCTTTGTGGTTGCGGATGCCACCACCCTAACCCAAGCCGGCTATGTCGGCGACGATGTGGAACACATTCTCGTGCGTCTGCTGGAAGTGGCGGAAGGCAATGTAGGTCGGGCCGAGTGGGGGATTGTCTATTTAGACGAAGTGGATAAATTGGCACGCAGCCCGGAAATGGCAACCAACACTCGCGACATTTCCGGCGAGGGCGTACAACAAGCCTTGTTGCGATTGGTGGAGGGCGCTCAAGTCAAAGTATCCTTGAAAGGGAAGAGGCGGGACAACAACTCAGACGAAGTCATCATCGACACCCGCAACATCCTATTCGTCGCTGGCGGTGCCTTCCCCGGCTTGGAGAAACATGTGGCAAAACGACTGGCCCCGGCAAAGACTGGGATCGGCTTCCATGCCAGCCCAGTGGATGCTGACGCAAAGCCAGAATTGGAAGCCATGCTTAACGAAACCCAACCCAGCGACTTGCGCCAATTTGGCTTGATACCGGAATTCATTGGCCGCTTCCCTGTCCTCGCACCATTGGAACCACTGGACGAGAAGGCGCTGATCAGCATCCTTACCGAACCCAAAAACGCATTGGTTCGGCAATACCAAAAACTATTCGCCTATGAGAATGTCAGCTTGGAATTCACCGAGGAAGCCCTTAAGCGTGTTGCCCAAAAAGCCATTGAACGCGACACTGGCGCACGAGGCTTGCGCAGCATTTTGGAACAAGTGCTACGCAAACCCATGTTTGAAATCCCTTCCCTGACAGGCATAGAACGCTGCATTGTCGACAAGGACGTGATCGACGGAACCGCAGAGGTTAAAACCAGCCCAGTCGATCTGCAATCATTAGCTGAATCTTCAGCGACCGATGGCGACGAAGGCTTACAAAGGCAATCTGCGGGGGGATAAGCCATTTACTTCGTTTGGGTTTAGCGGGACTCATGGGGGAAAACACGCTTCCAGTCGCGCTTCATGTCCACGACCGTCCAAGCGTGTTGTTGCGCTTCAACCAATGCTTGGTCTAGCCGCCCAAAGTGAGTATCGCGGTCATAGGCATATTCGCGCTCCGCGTCGGTATGGTGAATCAACATCATCAGCCTAGCCCCCTGACCGCTCGCAGTCCACTGTAACATTTGGAGGTCGCCGTCAGAATTGCCGAAGGCTGCGATTGGCTTTCTGCCGATGAAGGTGTTGATGCCTACGGGTTTACCTGCCTTGTCGTCAATGAAGTCTATCTCCGGCAAGCGCACCAGTACCGGCTTGCCATCACGCAGTTCATACTTCGTCTTGATGCTGCTACCCACTACCTGTTCCGGTGGAATGCCGTAGACCTTCAAAGCCCAAACGCGGATGAATTCGATCCCACCGCCGGAGACGATGTAGTTCTTGAATCCATTGGCTCGAAGCAACGCCAGCACTTCCAGCATCGGTTGATAAACCAGCTCCGTATAAGGGCGGTTGAATCTAGGATGTCTGGCGACGGCTAACCAGTCTTTGACCGTTTGCTCGAATTCCACCGTTGTCATGCCTGCATGAGTGGCCATGACGATCTCGATCAAGCCCTTTTCACCGCTAGCTGCAAGCGCTTTGAAATCGTTATCCAGCACCGCCTTGAAGGTAGGTTGATCCTTCCATTCGGGATGTTGCGGGGCCAATGCCTTGACCCGGTCTATGGCAAACAGAAACTGAAAATAGGCAGGCTGTTCGGCCCAGAGCGTACCGTCGTTGTCAAACACAGCAATGCGTTCTTCTGGCGGAACATAATCCGGCCCGCCTTTCTTAGTGACCTTGGCAACAAAGTCCAGAATGGCTTGGCGGCTTGCACCCTCATTCCAAGACGGCAAGGGATTGCCTACCGCCATGACAGGGAAACTGGTTGGCAGAGCGAGGAACACAATTAACAGTAAACGTGAAATCACAATCATGGTTTTACCTTTATCAATCAGGAATCAGCAGCAGTGCGGCGATATAACGCAGCAACGCCTCCCAATATGATAAGCTGATTTCCATGCTCTCAAATACTCAAATGCTTATGCGCTGGTTTATTTTATTTTGCTTTTCTCTCCTATTCGGCATGACTAGCCATGCCGGCGAGGTGCTGACCCTTGCCGCACCTAGCGAACTGCCCGGTGTCACCCGCGAAATGAAGACGGCGGGGTTTTGGATCGGTCGGCATCCCTCCCCAGACCAACTCATCATGAAGCCGGCAGAGATAGTCAAGTTCAACGCACGGACACGCGGGGCGGGCTTGGTCGAGGACATCGCCGGGTTTCCCCCGACCTATGAGGGTGGCAAGCTCAAAGCTGAAATCACCAATGCCATCGACAATCTTAAAGGTAGGAAGCTATACCAGAAGGATTTGTCACCGGCGGGTGATGCGTTTTACAGCCAACCCATTGCCAACATCGGCCTTGACTTCATCCCCACTACGGTTGATGTCCGTTTCGGTTTGATCTCGCGGACAGCCGACGAGCGGCTATTGCCGACCATGCTTGCACTGAATGCCCAAGTCGGGGATGTCGATTTTGATGAGATTCAAAACAGCAGTCTTGAGATAGGCACGGCGGTTGCCATCCTCTACGCCAGCCAAGACGGGCATTGGTTGTTTGTGCATGATAGTTTTGCATCGGGATGGGTGGAGGCGGAGAAGGTCGCAGTGTTGGCGCAAGCGGATTTAAAAGCCCATCTGAAACGCAAAGGGTTCGTGGTGGTGGTTACGCCCAAGGTTGATGTATACCTAGACAACAAGCTGACCAAGCATCTCGCGGCGGTCAAGATGGGGACACGTTTGATGCAGAAGAGTGCCGTCGGGCCGGTCGTCGAAGTAATCCTGCCCGAACGTCAGGCCGACGGCAGCCTGTTAATGGTGTCGGGGTTCCTGTCCCGCGAAGACGTAAACCTCGGCTATTTGCCCTACACCGTCCGCTCGGTCTATCGGCAAGCCTTCAAGATGCTGCACATCCCTTATGGTTGGGGTGACATGTACGGCGAACAGGATTGTTCGCGGTTTCTGCAAATGATCTTTGCCAGCTTCGGCATTGACCTGCCGCGCAACTCCGCCTCACAAGCCAAGATTGGCCGTTTAGTGGCGGAGTTCAAGCCCAATACACCGATGGACAAGAAGCTGGCCGCGATACTCGGTGGCTCGCCGGGGTTGACCCTATTGCAATTGAAAGGCCATATCATGCTGTATTTGGGCGAAGTCAATGGGCAGCCTTTTGCCATCCATGACATTTGGGCCTACCATGAGAAGGGACCGGATGGCAAAGAACGCTCACGCTTGCTCAATCGAGTGACCGTCTCCGACCTAGACCTAGGCAAAGGCTCGGACAAGAAATCCTTGTTGGAGCGGATCGTGTCCGTGCGCGAGATCATTGCAGACAAACGCTGATAAAGTTCCTCCCCCAGCTTGGCATGGGTATCTACACAAGTCCCTCTCCCCCGACCCCTCTCCCGCAAGCGGGAGAGGGGAGTAAAAACAATAACACTATTCGACATCGAATAAAGTATTCGCGTCTAGGCCGTAGCACCCGGCTCCGCTTTGGATTTGGAGCGGACTGGCTCATGCGACAAATCATAGCCCGTGCTAATCAAGGCGGCTTCATTGCCATCGGCGACCACTTCCAGATAATGGGCGATCTTCTTCAATTGTTCGATCATAGGCTTGCTGATGGCATTGCGCTCGGCGATCTTCAAACGGTCGCCATTCAATGCCGCCTGATACGCCAAGCCATACTCATTGACCAAGCGTTCCAATTCTTCCAGAGACGGCACGGGCGCGAGCCAAGGCTGCGGAAAATGGGTGTTGTTTCGCAAGCAAGTGACTATATGGTTGGCCTTGGCCAGCAAATCAGCTTGATTGAGGGATTCAAATCGAATGATGAGATGTTTTTTCATGATGGATACTCCTAAAGTATGTCAGTCAATAATAACGATAGACAGTGTGCAATGAAAAGTGATGCGCTTAACAAAATCATGTCGGGGGGTGCAATGCTTGCCTTGCCCTTAAGCGCTCTTGCAAGGCAAGCATTGCACATCCGATAGTGGGTCGATAAAAAGGCTTCCAACACCCGTATGAACCCTCTCATACTCCCATGGGAAGGCTATCCAACACCTGTATGAACCCTCTCATACTCCATGGGAAGGCTATCCAACACCCGTATGAACCCTCTCATACTCCCATGGGAAGGCTATCCAACGCCTGTATGAGTCCTCTCATGCTTTATGGGAAGGCTATCTTACACCTGTATGAACCCTCTCATATTCCCATGGTAAGGCTATCTTACACCCGTAGCAACCCTCTCACACATCTTTAGGAAGCTATCTTACACCCACATAAACCCGTTCCTACTCCCGTAGGAAGGCTCTCCTACACCCGTCAATACCCAATCGGCTTGATTCCTAAGAAGGCTTGGCGGGTTTGTTAGGTCGAGTTAACAACACTAGGCTAAGCAACCCACTCAGGAACAATGCCAGTGTCTCCGGCTCCGGGATGATATAGGCTTCAGCGATGTCGTTGGCACAGGTCATGGCCCAGCGTATTGCCACACCGGTGTTCTCAAGCGGGGCTCCGCCTACCAGTTCGATGTCGCTTAAGGGAATGATGTAGGTTAATAGCGTTCCGGTGTCATAATCTACTCCGTTGTATATAGAAGAATAACCAATCGAAACACCGACATTGGAATAGGCTGTTCCGCCTGTCTCGTGCAAAACATATTGGTCTGTCTTATACAACAAAGTGTCTTGGGGAACGTCATCAGAAAGTTTCAACGAGGTCGGGTTTTTATAGAGAGTGCCTATGCCATCGCCCCAACCCGTTGGATTATCAGGATCATAAGGAACAGCCGATGATGTGCTGACGACATAATTCCATGTTGTTCCAGTTGTGGATGTAGAGTCAAGGGTGTAAGGAGGACTTCCGTAGGGTTTGTAGCCCAAGGTCGACAACATTAAATCCCCGTATTTGACTTCACTGACGCCATCTTCAACAAAGCGTGTCAATACACTGACGGTCAGGTTATTGCTGTCTATCGAGGCGGTAAGGTTTAGGATGTCATAGGTGTCTGGGCTTCCCACCGTGTCACTGCCCTCAAGGGCAGTTCCATAGCCGCCATAATACAGGGGGGAGCCTTCATAGTCGGAAGGAGTATTGCAATCAGGATTTTCAACGTTACAAGGATCGTTGAATGACCAAGTGGTTGCTGAAGTGACACTTGATGCCAATAGCAACGCGGATGCAAGCAAGGCGCTTGATAAAGCTTCTGAATGGGTGTTCTTTTTCATTTTGACACCATGATTGAACCTATTCTTTGAATGATATAACTGATGGCTGCGTTCTTCGTCAAATCGTGCCGCTTGTCAAGCCGTCCGGGCAAAGGCGATTCACGCTCGCTTGGCCCGGACGGGTTGATCTTGCTTATGGACCCACGGTGACTGACACCGTCGCCGAGTTGTTGGTGTAGCTGGCCTCTCCAGTAAGCTTGGAGATCATGGCCGTGTTAGGCGCAGTAGTCCCCGCCGCGACTCCGCTCAGATTCACCGGTATGCTGATCTTTTCTCCAATCTGATTGCCACCCGCCACTGGCAAACTACCCGTGTAGTAACAGATGATTTGAGTTGCGGTTGAAGAATTGCAATTCCAGTGTGCGGTGCTGACATTACCCACTTTCGTCATATTTGGAGGTAGCCTGTCGCTGATTGTCGGTATCCTGGTTACGTTCCCTGCTCCCGACACATTGCTTGCCGTCAAGGTGTAGGTGAGTTGCGGCACTAGGGCCGATTTGCTGGGTGTGGTGGAGCTAACCTCTTGGATGATTTGTAAGTCGGGTGCGGCCGCCACGGTCTTATTGGTGAAGCCGAAGTCTATGTGAGCGGCCATTGCCATCGCATTGCCACTGGACAAGCTTAATGGCTTGGTTATGATGCCAGTCATCGTAGAGGATGACACCCCGACGCCTTGGTCTAGCCCGTCGGTATTGAGGCTGGTCGCATCGGTTGCGCTGCTGGATACCCCGTACAATACCCGCATCCCCACGTCGTCGCGGGTGAAGTTCACCGGCATTACTTGAACCCTGTAAGTCGGGTATCCCGGCGAAGTTTCCGGCACACTGGTGAAGCGATAATTACCCCCGCCTGCCGTCAGCATGTCCGGTATCAGCGTCACTCCATTGGGCTTCACCGCTTGCACACAGTTCTCACCGTTCGCATCGCAACGCAATAGCCTGACCAACACGCCGTCTATGCCCGGTTCCGAATAGGGGGCATTCGGTTCATAGATACCGTTGTTGTTGGTGTCTTTCCAAATCTTGTCACCGATTTCATAGAGGTTGGACGAGATGGACGGGATGGTCGGCCCGACATGGTTGCTAGTCGCGGAGATGGGGTTGCTCCGGTCGAATGGCTGACCGGTTGCCGTCGCAATATTGCTGATTGGATTGGTTTCACCATTCGACACGGTGTATGTACCCTTGCACACCATCTGTGCCATGGAAGCAAGTGTCGAGCCCTGTGGGGGTGTGCAGGCCGCCCCTGTCAACGCACCGAGTTTGGTGTCGGAGACCGTGACATTGGTCAATGCTGCCGCGCCCGTATTGGTCGCCACGAGGGTGTAGGCTATGGTGTCGCCTGCCGTCAACCCGGCCGGGGCGATTGCCGTCTTCTCCAATTCCAAGCCAGCCGTCTGACCGCTTACAAGCAGCTTGCTGTCGGTATCCGTCACGCTATTGGCATTACTGTCGGTTGCGGTCACCTTAGCCGTGTTCGCCAGTTGGCCCGCCTGCACGTCAACCGTCTTCAAAATGTAAGCCGGGCTGACCGAACAGGTCGTCTTCTCATCGACCGCCAGAGTGGTCGCCAGACAGCTAATGGTCGAACCAGTCAACAATGCGTCGGTGACCGCGACATTGTTTAGCACCATCGGGCCAACATTGCGGACGATAAAGCCATAAGTCACTGTTTCGTCAGCGTCGAACGCCCCGTCGAGGTTCGCATCGTTATGCACCGCCGTCTTGGTCAATTCGATCTGGCCTTTCAGCGCTTGGTTGGCTGGCGGGGGGTTGACCCACAGGCCGTTCGCGGTGGATTGCCATGGTGTCCCCTTCGGCAGTAGCGATGTGGCATCCGGCGAATAGCCGACGACTATTGCCGTGTTGTCGATGCGGCCCGCCGCTGCTTCCGCAACGGTCACCGTGTGCTTGCCAGTGCAAGTCACCGAGTCGGTGGCAAGCAATTGATTGTCAGCCGGAACAATGAGGCTGAATGCATAACCCAATTGGGTGTTGGCAACGCAAGACAGGGAGCCACCATCCAACTGCGCATCGCTCAGTTCTATTGGTTTCAGGGTCGCATCGCCGCTATTGGTGATAGTGAAGGTGTAGGTCAACTTCTCGCCTGCCTGCGCCAAGCCATCCGAGATGCCGGTTTCGTCGGTTAGCATGACTAGCTTAGTCAGGTCAATCCTCGGCTTGATGCCGGTGCTGCCTGTCCGGTCACAGTTTTGTGCCGCCGTGCCGGTGCAGTTATTACCGTCTGGGGTGGTCGGCGGTGTGTCGTTGTCGCCTGTCACTGTCGCGGTGTTGAACACGTTGGTAGTCGCCGTCGCGATGGCGGTTAGTGTGAACGTCGTCGTGCTGCCGTCTGTCAAGACCCCCCCCGCAGTCTTGTCGCAGACGAGGTTATTGCCCCCTGACAAGGACTCTGCTGGCGTTATCGTCGCCGGGTTGCAGATCCAATCTGTCGGTACATTCATGCCAATTAGATTGACTCCCATTGGCACATAGTCGATAACCCGAACGGGTAGGATCGAGTCGCTACCGCTGTTGGTTAGCATCAGTGTGTAGGTGAATGAAGTACCCAGCGGAGGTGTCGCCGTGGAGACCGACTTTTGCATCCGCAAATCCGTTGGCGCGATGCCGGTGTAACTACTGGCATCACTGGCGGTGGATGGGGTTACCGGCAATCCAGTCGCCGGATTGATCACTGAAGCGCCGTTACCGTCCAATGGCTGCCCACTGACTGAGCCTAGGTTGGTGTAAGTGCCTACGATGGCAATACCCGATGTTTTGTAAATCCAGACCTCGGTGGCATCCAAACGACCATTCGAATTGACATCGCCGCCTTGATAGGCCGGGTTAACGCCCATGTTGTCAGTGACCGCGATGCCGCCCAAAGCAACATTGCCGGTGTTGGTGATCGAATAGACCCAAGTCACGGAATTGCCTGCGTACAGGCTTATTCCATCACTACCGGTGTCGCCGCCATTAGTGTTGGTCACTTTGTTAATGGCAATGCCCGGTGCGGCACCGAAGTAATGGCTGTCATCAGTGTCTGAAACCACGCTATTAGTCGGTGTCTTAGCGGTTGCCGTGCCGGTATTCGCATACTGGCCCGTGACTGCCGTACCAGTGGCGCGGTATTGCCAAGTTTCCAGAGGGTCAAGTGCATTATTGCTGTTGATGTCTCCGACGTTATAACCGCCTGACTCGACCGGCGCAGGCGCAACATCCGGTGCATGGCTGTCGGTCACCACGAGGGTGTTCAGCGCCACCGTACCGCTGTTGGTCACCGTATAAGTCCACGTCGCCGTGTCGCCTATCTTGATATAGGGACCAGTGGGTTCATCGGCATCCTGCCCGTTGGTGTAGGTCTTAATCACCAAGCTGGCCGCAGTATCCAACACATAGCCGAAGTCGTAGCTGGCCGGGTCGGTTTCCGTGGTCGGATTGGACTCGTCAATAGTCATGTCATTATGGCCTTTGATGACCATGCCATTTGCCACCGTCGTACCTGACGGGTTGTTGGAGTCGGTCTTATACTCGACTTTGGCCTTTTTCAGTGAAGCAGGGGAACCGTTCTCGTAGCACAATACCCGGCTGGTGATGGCTTACGAGAGATGACAGACAGTGCTGATGCTTCCCGATATGGCGTTGATGGTTTTGGGTTCCTTCGCGCCG
>CAIYXP010000419.1 GCA_903930145.1 uncultured Methylococcaceae bacterium | reverse complement strand
TCTTTTTCGCCGCCGGGTAGTGCACGTCCGCCAAGTCGCGGACCACACGGGCGAAATCCACCGCTGTCCGCCGTTCCGTGACCTCGACATGGCGCTTGCCCGCCAGCGGCTCGAACAGCATGAACAGGTTGGCAGTGCCGCGCCGCTCGTATTCGCAGTCGAAACGCTCCGCCTGCCCCGGCTCGGCGGGCAAGGGGCTGCGGGTTTCCGCCACCAACTGCTTGCTGCATTCGTCGAGGCAGACCTGGGGCCGCTCGGGGTCGTAGGGCCGCGTGTAGACCTCCAAGACATCCTCCATCGCGCAGACGAACTCGGCGTTGGCCTTGGGAGGGACCACCCATTGCGTCCTCAGCCAAGGCTTGAGTTCTTTTTTTTAGCGTGGTGCGGACGCATTCGGGGCCGATGGCATCCACGATCTCCAATTCCACCATCCGTTGCGCCAGCCAGCAGCTTCAGCGTCCACCGCGCCCGGCCCTCCGGGGCCGCGCTGCAAGCCAGCGCAATCAGCTGGGCCTCCTGTGCGCCGTCCAGCTTGCGGTACTGGCGGCCGGTGGGTTTGCGCCGGTACAGGGCGGCATCCAGCCCCGACTCCACCAGATACTGCCGGACACGGTGGACCGTCGAAAGGCTGGTGTCGAGCGCCCGCACGATGTCGCCGTCCGTCCAACACGGCCCCTCCTCGCCCTCGTCCGCCTTCAACAGAATCCTCGCCCGCGTCGCCGTGGAGGCCGGATGGCTCCCCTTGGCAGGTATCCCTTCCAACTGTTGACGCTCGGCTTCCGTCAGGCGGACGACATAACGCGGCATGGCTTCAATCTCCAGACAAGATGCAAAGCCGTTATGAAAAATCAATCCATTAGGTCTGTCAATTTAATTCGGTTGGCCCACTAGAGATATGAAGTAAGCCATCAGACCGTTGCTTTTTTGCTGGATGAGTTGGGCTACAGCCCTCAGGTTGAGAATTTCCAGCGCAAGGGGATAGCCACCGCTGTCTGTGGACACGAAGAAAAAGTAACTCGTAAGGGATTTCAAAAATGGTGGTAGGGAATGGCGTCCGAAAGGTGATATCGAGCAAGTGCGTGTTTATGACTTCGTGGACAAGTCGCTCGGCAAGGCTAATCCTTACATCGTTGGTGGGAGAATATGGGTCGTTCGCGCTACTCAGCGGTCAAGTATCTGCTCGTCACCGCTGATGGTGGTTGCATAATGGGTTGCGTGTCCGAGTCTGGCTGTGGAAGGTTGCCCTGCAGCGGCTTGCCGACTAGATGGGGATGAGCATTTTGGTATGCCATTTCCTGTCGGGGTACAAGCAAATGGAACAAGATTGAACACAGGATGTTCCGCCATATCAGCACGAACTGGCGAGGGGAGCCCTTATTCATCCATGAAGTGGTAGTCAATTTGATCGCTAGCAGGACCACTGGGGCACGGCTGAAAATTGAAGCCGAGATCGATGCCAACACCTATCCGAAAGGGATTCAGGTACCCGATGAGGAACTGGAAAAGATCAGAATCAAGAGGGAAGATTTCCACGGAGAATAG
Organism: uncultured Methylococcaceae bacterium; assembly: GCA_903930145.1. Taxonomy (GTDB): domain Bacteria; phylum Pseudomonadota; class Gammaproteobacteria; order Methylococcales; family Methylococcaceae; genus Methylumidiphilus. The sequence continues at coordinate 3,164 of CAIYXP010000419.1, read as the reverse complement.
AATTACACCATCCTCCAGGCTTCATGAAACGTGTACAAGTTATTTTTTGACAACTACTTAAGTGCCGCTACAGCATCCGATTCCTGCCTGCTGTTGGGGTGTACCTATTTGGTACACCCCAACAGCAGGCAGGTTCAGGTGGAATTTTCATTAATAAAATCAGAAACAAGTTTTTGCAATGCGATGCAATTTTCTCGGCTTATGACACCGGCTATTATTTTCGCAGTTACTCCATTTGGACTGATCTGGAAAAAACCAACGTGGTTTTTTCCATTGTGAATTGGAAAGATTTCCTTAGATGCGCAAGCTATGCCCCCGTTTTTTTTTGTTTTCAGCGATGCCAATAGGTGCGATGCGATTTTAGTTTGGTCTAGTTGACCAGCCTCGATTAGGTCAATCGCATCTTTGAGGATGCCTTCAACCATTTCTAAATCATCCGATTCTGTGGCATTCAGTATCCGTTTGATTTCGCCTGCGGTGAATTTGGAAATAATGCTTGGATTAGTGTCAAGGCGCTCGATTAGAAATGTTGGCATTGCTTCGAAAGCCAAATATCGGTAAAGGTGCTCGCGTATCATACCGAGTGCTTTGGCTAGCCTAGTTCTGTTTGGGAAAAGTGTTTCAATTTTTCGGATGGCCTTACATATCTCGTAGTCAGAAAGATCCGTTCGGTCTACGTTTTCACTGATTGCCATGATTGCCATGTCCTCATCATTACAATCAATAATGGTCGACGGGATTGAATCCTTTCCAAGCAGTTTATAAGCCCTCCATCTGCGTTCTCCAGCTACGATTTGAAATCTGGCATCCTCCAGCATTCGCACCGTAATCGGCTGAATTAGCCCTATTTCATTGATGGATACGGCCAACTCTTCCATTTCCTTGGCGGGGAAGACGGTTCTAGGCTGGTATGGGTTAGGTGAAATTTTCTCAACAGAAATTAAGAATTGATTTTCCGGTTGCCTGTCGTCCTCAACGGAAAATTGTTGTCTTTTCTCGAATTTTGGCAGCGTCTCGCCGGGTCGATCTCTTGATATGGCGCCAGATTCCACCAATCCGCTGACCTTAATGGATTTTTTCATTATTGTCATTTCCTCTATTTTTAGATTACTGGTTGATCCGCAATGCGGATGTCGTATTCCTTTACCAAAGATTTAGTAAGGTCAATGACTGCACGAGCAGCAGTGGAATTTGGTTCGCGTTCAATTGCAGGCCCAGATTGCTCTTCTTTGTACAGTTCCACTTGTCGCATGAAACTGCTCGCATGAGGAATGACAATGTCACTCAATTGGTCGGGGTAGTTGGAAGCCAGAGTTGTTAGCGCATCCTTACATGAGCTATAGCTTGGATGATAACCGTTAGCAACAATATGCACATCTAGGTGGAATCCGAGTTCGGAGAAGGCAGAATTCAGTTCCGCGACGTTTGATGCAAGAACTTGCATCGCTTTGAGTGATTGCCCGTCCAACCATACAACAGCGAGTATTTTCTGGCTGGCACACATGAAAGCATTTGTAAGTAGGTTAGTGGATGGTGCTGAATCAATGACTATTACGTCATATCGCCCGAAGACATCTACATTTGCATCTAGAAATTTTTTGAATAGAAATTCCCGGTTGGTGCTTCCCATCAGCCAAGTGTCTGTATTCGCAAGAGTGATATCTGAGGCAATCAAGTCCAACATGTGGTTGTTGTAGATCGGGCGGATCGCAGTTTCTATATAGACAGATTCTTTTCTGTGAAATCTGTACATTAGTTCGCCGATGTGATTGATGTTTTCGTTAGCCCAATTTATCCCGAAAAGCCCAGTCAATGATGCCTGCGGGTCGCCGTCGATCATCAAAACCCGATGTCCAAACATAGCTAGCGTCGCAGCCACATTGCCACATATGACGGTTTTTCCGACACCACCTTTCGACATTCGGCAATTGATTATGGGCGGAATCCGGCGCTTCCTGTCGGCATCAGGAGGCAGGTTCATCAGTTTTAACCGTATGTAACGAATATCGTCGGCATAGTAGATGTTATGGTACTGTGTTGATTGTTTTTCGCGGTCAATGAGAAACCTGAAATCTTTCGGTTTTCCAGTAAAGCCCGTAAATTCATGAGCTAATTTTGATCGAACTCCAAAAGGTCTCATTTTTTGCTTATTTATGAATGCTAATGTTTCTAAGTATGATAAATTCTTAAATAGAACATTACAACAATATTTTACTAAAAATCTTTTTTATTGTTTAACCTTTGCCACCTTATTAGACCATGGAGACCCAACACACCAACCGATCTGAGTAAGCCTGTTGCCCGCTGGATCAACTAGCAACGGTCGAATGGCTCTATCCTGAAGCTTGCAACAAATTGACTGCTTCATCAACACCAAGGGGAGGGGATGTCTACCCGAATGGTAGGATTGGTGCTATCTGCCGATGGCTGCTTTATACGCCATCGTCATCCAAGAGACCGATGTTATCCGTTGGTTGCCGCCGCATTTATTGCCTGATGTGGCCCGGTTCGTGGCTCTCTCGGCACTTGGCGCCAAATGCGGGGCATCTCCGTTTCGACCCGGATGTGCGATACGCGGTGGTGTTGGCCGGGGTTGATGAAGGTGCGAACTGTGGGCGGCTTCATACCCTGCCGGACTGGTGCGTCTACATCGAAACGCCGGGGCGGGGTTGGCGCGGCTTAAGCATCGGCACGGTTGACAGCGCTAGGCCGCGAATGCATCCTTCATCAGAGACAGGCTACATACAGTCCTGTTGGAATTCCTGGCATCAAATCCAGCACGGCAATCTATTCGCCAACCTCGAAAGGAGCTTACATGTCCAATCCATCTTGCCACGCGGATGCATGCGTCAGCCATCTGGCGCTCAAGACCGTCACAGAATATCCGCTCCCGGCCGACGGGCAGACCCATGAGATCGTCTCCCCAATCACCGGTTTGCTGCTTGTCTCGCAGCAACCCGGCAGCGCACTTGTCAAGATGCGGGTCGACCCAGCCACGGGTCGACCTATCTCCGCCACCCGGCATGTCACTCGATCTTCAAGTTTTTACTAGGGGCAAAGGGGATTGACTTTCACAACCTTTGTGTTAGTGGTTCATGCCCTAAGCCGCCCGATACCTCAATGACGGCGTCGGCTCCAGCCGCCCCAAGTCCCTCCCGCTCATG
>CAIYXP010000418.1 GCA_903930145.1 uncultured Methylococcaceae bacterium | reverse complement strand
GACATTCGCAATTGGAATAGACCCGAAACGGTCTCCCTTAACCCGGACAAATCCGGTCATCAGAAAAAGCAGGAACCCACACAAAATCAAGACTGAAAATGCGACATCTTACTTGACAGCGACCGTCCGCGAGCAAGAAACCAACTTGCGCGAAGCCTTGGCCTTGATGCCCAACGATGAATTGCTGAAAGCCGCCCAACACGCTTTGCAACAAGGCGACTTGGAAAAAGCAGCACAATTGCGCGAGCAACGCTTCCAGCAATGGGAGGAAAAAGCCACCGCCAAACTGGCGGCGGAAGCCTATCAAGTTGGCAAAGCCTTCCAACTCGCTTTCAAACCCTTGCAAGCTTTGCCTTACTTGGAAAAAGCCTATCACTATCAACCTGCTGATTTCGAATATGGTTTTGCCTATGCAACAGCACTTGCAAAACAAAACCAACGCCAGCCAGCCGAATCCGTATATCAAGACTTGCTGAAAGCCGCCACCGGCAAACCTGAGAACGTGGCGAGCATACTGAACAATCTGGCGCTTCTAGTGAGCGCTGATACCCAACGGCGCAGCGAGGCCGAAAAGCACTACCAAGAAGCGCTGGACATAAAACGCAAACTGGCGAAAGACAACCCGTCGGTCTATCTGCCCTATGTCGCCACCACGCTGAACAATCTGGCGAACTTGGTTCAAGCCGACACCCAGCGACGTGGCGAGGCGGAAAAGCTGTACCTAGAGGCGCTGGACATCTATCGCGCACTGGCGAAAGACAACCCGAAGGGGTATCGGCCTGATGTCGCAATGACGCTGAACAATTTGGCGAACTTGGTCCAAGCCGACATCCATCGGCGAGGCGAGGCCGAAAAGCTCTACCTTGAGGCGCTGGACATCTACCGGACACTGGCGAAAGACAACCCGAAGGGGTATTTGCCCTATGTTGCCTCCACGCTGAACAATCTGGCGAATTTGGTCAGCGACGACACCCATCGGCGCGGCGAGGCCGAAAAGCTCTACCTTGATGCGCTGGACATCTATCGCACATTGGCAAAAGACAACCCGTCGGTATATTTGCCCTATGTCGCCACCATGCTGAACAATCTGGCGAATTTGGTCAGCGACGACACCCATCGGCGCGGCGAGGCCGAAAAGCTCTACCTTGAGGCGCTGGACATACGCCGGACACTGGCAAAAGACAACCCGTCGGTGTATTTGCCTGATGTCACAATGACGCTGAACAATCTGGCGAATTTGATCAGCGATGACACTCAACGGCATGGCGAGGCGGAAAAGCTTTACCTTGAGGCGCTGAATAGTTATCGGTCACTGGCGAAGGACAACCCGGCGGTGTATCTGCCTTATGTTGCCACCATGCTGAACAATCTGGCGCTGTTGGTTCAAGATGACACCCGGCGACGTGGCGAGGCCGAGAAGCAATACCGCGAAGCAGTGGACATACGCCGGTCATTGGCGAAAGAACAACCTTCGGTGTTTGAACCGAAACTAGCCAATACCTTGGGTGCTTTGGGAATGGCCCAATTGCAGTGGCAAGACACATCACAGGCGAGGGTTTCATTGCAAGAAGCTGTCAATAGTTTGAGACCCTACGCCCAACAAGCCCCCGGTGTGTTCGGCAATAAACAAGCAACCATCTTGTATCTGTTGGCGCAAGCCAGCGAGAATGACACCCAAGCTTGCCTAGCCGTGGAGGAAGCTTTGGGCTTTGCACAAAGCGAAGAACTTAAAGCCAAGCTAACCCAAATCCATGCCCTCTGCGACAAGCTTCCCGCCCCGACCCCGCCGCCAGCTTCCAAGCGGCAGCGGTGATTGCGCGGGTCCCCAAACTAGAGTTTCACTACCATTTAAGCAAGGATGGAGTGCAAGGCTTGCCTTGCGAAGGTTCGATGGAGTTCAAGGCTTGCCTTGCGAGAGTTCGCAACTGTATGTAAATTCCGGCAAGGCAAGCCTTGCACCCCAAGAATAGACAAGGCAAGCCTTGGACTCCAAGAGTGGGCAAGCCCGCGTAGGGCGCGAGCGGCTCCGCCGCGTATTGCGTCAAATGAAACACCCCGCCAAACTCCATCATATTCCAACCGGTTTGGCTAAGCGAATCGCCCCTTTTCTTTGCCATGCCAGACCCGCGTGATCAACACTGAGCCGTTTCGACTCTGGGTATAACGGATGACATAGCCTGAATGTCCGAAAGCAGCATAAATGTCGCGTAAGTTTGGTTTGTCCGGCACTGGGGTTCCGAATTCTGGGAACTTCTTAAGGGGAACGGCAGCATTAAGGATGGTTTCCGCGGCTCGTTGTGCGGCTTGGGGATTATTTTCGAGCAGGAAACGATACAAACGATCCACATCGCGTAAAGCTTGCGGTAGCCAGATTACTTCGGGCATGGACGGTAGCGACCCTCTGCCAATTCTTGCAGCCATGCCAAGGCTATTTCGTGGCTGATACCGTGACCAGTGCGCTCGTATTCCGCTAGACGAGCCTCATCGGTATCGGTGTAATCTTCAAGCAAGGTTTCAACCAGTCCTTCGACAGTATTGTGGCTTTGCTTGGCAAGGGTGTTTAAGCGTTGCAAGGTTTCGTCGGGTAGCTTTATCGAAAGAGTTTGCATAGTGTCTGCTCCAAGCGGGCATGGCAAGGATTTAATGAGGTTCAATTTTAGCATTTTTGCGCGGGTTCCCAAGCTCCAAGCTTGGGAACCCAGTCCAATCTCGTCGTTCCGGCAGAGCCTCTCCCTGCCGGTATGATGGCCTAACTTAATGACAGTGAAGCAGGAGCCTGGGAACTAGAAAACCAACCTGAATAACCCAATCCATCATTCAATCACTTCATAGCGGGTGGGCAGTTGGGGTGTGTAATCGGGTAGAGTCTGTGTCCGGGTTAATACGCTCTTGTGGATTTTCGCACCTTCCGGGATTTTCCGTATGACAGAAGGCCACAGACGCCACAATCCCGTGCGCGATTCATGCATTGAACCGAGTGGATCGCAATGTAACTTGTCCTTCCATCCTTCCTTCAGACGCAAGCCATGCTTTTCAGCATTTTCCAGCATCCAAATCAGCGTAATATTGGATAAGTCGCGTTCTGTATAGGAACCCCCCACATCCGAATGCACACCGGCAAACCAGACTTGATGAACATTCTGCTCCGGGGCAAGCTCCGTTTCATCCCAAAGGCTGACTGGGAATTTTTTCCGCTTTTCGTCAATGGCAATGGCATGGTAGGCGTTCAGAACATCGTGATTCAGGCGGTCATCAAAAAACTCCCTGCCTAACCATAAGCCAAGCGAGCCTACGGTGTCCCAAACCCCGATGAAATAAGGTTTGCATTCATGGCAATAGGTATTTTTAAACCCTTCGGCAATAGGCCCATTGCCTCGGGTATTGTAAATGCCACTGGCATAGGGTATCAGATTGTTGCTGCCTTTTTGTAACAAACCCACTTTGTGCAACATACCCGCGAGCGCCCTGACCGTGAAAGCGCCACGACTAAACCCAAACAAAAATACTTTATCACCCGGTTCATAGCGATCCATCAGATATAAATAGGCATCTTCTATATTCTCGGTTAAGCCATAACCAAAACCTTGACCCAAAATAATGCCGAGTTTTTTTCCAAACTCGCGTCCGAAGATGCTGAAAGTCCCCACGCCGGGGTCATAATAGGCAATTTGATCTTTGTCGCGGACAACGGGCTCGTACATGTCAACCACATTGGTATTGTTGTTGCCGTATTCATTGCCAGTGCCATCACAACAGACGACGATGTTTTTACTCATGGCTAATTCCTCGCTTGGATAGGTAAGTGACCAAACCTAATTATCTTGGTAGGTAATTGACTAAATTCATTCCCGCCTTAGCCAGAATTATTTTACGAAAACTTAAGATACGTGATCGTGGTGAAATTGACGGATGCATCTTATCTTCATAAGATTTTAGCTTAGGCTAAAAATACCCTTTGCTCGACAGAAATGCCGGCAAAAAAACTTTTCCATACTAGCCCAATCTTTTTTTTTGTCAAGCTGATTTAGCTTTATCCAGCCATTCTCATGTTGACTCTAAAGCGCCTTCCCCCAATGGCAATAATGTTGAATGATGCCATTCGCAGACTGTTCCCCGAGCGAAGTCGAGGGGAACAGGCTAAACGAATAAGCCGGCTTCGAGGTTTGTTGAGGGTCTAAAAATCCTTAATTAATGATATTATTTCACTGATGTTAAGCAAAGATGTGAAAACGGAGCGTCAAAGCCTGTGCTGAGCGAAGCCGAAGGGCTTGCTTTGACAGGGGAAGCAAGCTTTGACGCTCCGGTCCGAAGTCAAAGCAAGTTTTGACGCTCCAGCCCTAAGAATAAATCCGAGTCATTCATGAACAAACTCAATTCCCGCTTGTTGCCTTTATATGCCATATTGATCGCGATGGGCTTGCTCGCGGTCGGCTGCAACCGCGACGACAAACAGGCCAAGCAGTCAGATCAGACGGAAGCTTCCGCTGACCCAGCACAACAGGTTCAACCTAAACAACTGTCCAGCTTGGAATCCCTGGTTGCGCCCATCGCACTGTATCCCGACCCTCTATTGGCGGAATTGCTGGTGGCTTCCACCTATCCGCTGGAAGTGGTGCAAGCAGCGCGTTGGGTGGATTCCAAGCCCGACCTGAATACGCTGAAAGATAAAGACTGGGATGCCAGCGTCATGCGCTTGGTGGATGTGCCGCAGATACTTAAGCAGATGAGCGACCATTTGGATTGGACGACCCAATTGGGCAATACGTTTTTGGCTAAGCCTGACGTGGTCATGAACGCGATTCAAGACCTGCGCCGTCGGGCCAAGCAAAACGGTTTCCTCAAGGATACGCCCGAACAGAAAGTTAGCACCAAAATGGAAGAAGTACGGCAAATCCCCGCAGCGGGGGCGGCCAGTGCGGCAACCGTTCAACCGGCGGTCTATAAACAAGAAGTGGTCTACATTGAACCGGCAAAATCCGACACCTTATATGTACCGCAATACCAGCCGCAAGCCGCTTATTCGGCGAGCTTGTCAGCTCCGCCGGGAGGTTCTGGCGATACCACCGCTTATGCTGCCAATCCTGTCGCGGCCAGTAATTATTATCCTACCTCAGCGCCAACTACAAACTCATCGGGGACCGACTGGATGACGTTTGGCCTAGGCGCGGTCGCCGGTGGATTGCTGACCTGGGGCATTATGGAATGGAGCCATAACAATTCTTGGAACAGTTATTACGGGGGGCGCTACTATCCTCCGGTCAGCCATTATTATGGCGGGGCTGTTTGTCGCTATGGCAATTGTTGGAATGGCGGCAATGTCGGCCGAAACAATGTGAATGTCAACAGGAACGTTAATATCTCCGGCAATGAAGTCAATGTGGGCAATCGGACTTTCAATCAAGACAAACTTGCCTCGATGAAGACGGAACGGCAAGGCTGGACGCATGATACCCGCCATCGCGAAGGGGTCAAATATCCAGAAGGTATCAAAGACAAAATGGGTCAGATCAACCGGCCCGGTGCGGGGGGAAACCGTCCGGGTGTGCCGCAAACGCTACCGGCCAATATCCGGGGTTTGGATGGGGCAGGGGGCCGACCCTCGGCGGATCAAGTCAGGGAGAGCTTGTCTAAAGGCTCCCAACTCCGGGATTCGGGCCTGAAGGACAAAGCGGCCAACCGACCTAACCTGACCCGGCCTGAGACGGGTGATGTCCGCCAGCGCCGTGGCGGCGGTGAGGCTCAGCGTCCGAAGTTGCCTGAAAGTCTGCGCGATTCGGGGGCAAGGGACAAAGCCAAGCCATTGAACGCTAAAGAAAATCGTCCACTACTGCAAGACAAGGCGAAGCTAGTCGACAGGGGCAACAATGCCGGTGGACGTGAGCGTATACAGCAAAAAGTGGTTCAGCCACGCAAGGATAGGCCGCAACAACCGGCGGCTAGGCCCAATATCTCCCAATCTCGCGATCAAGAGCGTATGCAGAATTTACCCAAGCGTGAAAAACCAGCCAGCCGTCCCCAACCACCCACCGGGGGTGGGCTAGGCCAACGCTTAGGAGGCGGGGGAGGTGGATTTGGAAATCGGGCAGGAGGAGGCGGATTCGCCAACCGGGCTGGTGGGGTAGGTGGCGGTGGATTGGCTAACCGAGTCGGCGGTGGAGGAGGAGGTGGATTCGCCAACCGAGCCGGTGGAGGAGGGGGAGGCGGATTCGCTAACCGGGCCGGTGGTGGAGGTGGCGGTGGACGCTTGCATCGGTAATCGCTAAGATTGCCGTTGCTTTCATTTAAAGGAAATCGGTGTCGCCGGCCATCAGCCACCAACGATCATGGAGTTGATCCGCACGGATGGCAGGATTCCAATCCAAAGCCGGGATGACGATTTCAGTAGGGTTTATCACGCCTGATTCACCCCCGAACAAGGCTGCGTGTTGTGCGGTGATCCAAGTGTAAGCCTTAGCTTTGCCTAAGTCTGAGGCCAGTCTGCGGACGATGCTCACTAATGCTGGGACACGTTCGGGCGGTGCGACCATATCCACCCAGAACAGTTCGTCGCCCTCTTCGCGGACTACGAGGATGCCATAAGGCTTGTTACCCAAGCGATGGGAGACTAGGTATACCCGATAGTTGAGAGTCGGGTGTTCGAGGTAACGCTGTTTCAGAAAGGCATAATTGCGCACGCCGACGATCTGCCGACTCAAAGCCGCCGACATTTCCAACCACAGTTGGTCTGCATGGGCAGCCAGCGAATGGCCTAACAGGCGGGTGCGCAATAAAAGATTGAACTTGGCATTCAATGCGGCCCATTCGACTCGCATGATTTCACCCGCTTTGGCATAAAGCCCAAGGTTCGCGCCCAACTGATAAGCCCGCCGTGATGGGAAGCCAAAGGCAAGCGGAAAGCGTTTACCCTTGCCAACTTGATGCTGTAAGTAATGTGCAGCGACAAAATAAAACGGCCCACGCCGCCTCAACACACCGCGTTCGTCCGGGTCCACCATCACATCGCCAATTTGCACGGCAGTCACCGTGGAACCAAATAGTTCGACCGTGCGGGGAATGCCCCCATAGAAAGCAACCGCTCGCCCATTCCTGCGCGCCAATGCGCCAAAGGGGTCGAGTCCGGCATATTTCCAACGCCATACCGTTTCCGGCATTTCGCTTTTAAAAGCCCGGCTGAACAAAGCCAATAACTCGCCCTCGTCATCAGGATGCGCCCAATCTGCAATCCATTGTGGCTGGTCTGTGGATTTTTGCTTAAATGTCATAGGGATGGACTGGGGTTCGTGGGTGAATCTTTGCGCAGGGAAACTACGACCATGATGATGAGCAGTCCATTTTGCCTTAGCAAACGGGAGGCTTTTTGGTATCTTGTCATATTTATCATTCGCAACCACGTAAAAATGTACCTAGCTATTTGTCAGGTTTAGTTTCGCTATGACCCGCATAAGTGTTCCAGGAATGCGGTAAATTCACTAAACCGGGATCGGGCAAGGGATCTTCGATGATAAGCGTGGCAGCCACTTGCAAGCTATCATAAATGTGCAAAGCATTTTCGCATCCTAAATAGACTCCGACGAAATACTCCCCTTTACGCAAGGCAAGCTTGGGAAATTCCAATATTACCTCCCCCCGTCCATAGGCATCGCGTTCGATGGTCACGTGATCCGAACGGGTAATGACACTGGTGATGGCCAGAAGCGAGCCGTAGTCCAAGGTGACTCCGACATGCGGGCTGGGTAACGATGGGTCGGATTCAAAGCGCATCAGGATGGACAGTGTGTTTTCGCCGGGTCGTCCTCTGAGGTTTTTCCCCACCTGACCATCCAGACTGACTTCAATCAATGTGAAGGTGGCGTATCCGATAGCTTTATTGGGTTTTTCGATGGTTAGGGGGTCGTCGGCGGGGATTTCCGTTATTGACTTATAGGCTTCGGAGACAGATAAGTTTGTTGACGACCCGGCCATTAAAAAAGCGCTGTACTTCTGTATGACCTGCTGCGGATCGCCAAACGACATGGTTTGGCCCTGATCCAGCCATAGCACCTGATCGCAAAAAGCTTCCACTTGGTAGAGCGAATGCGAACAGAACAAGATGGTTTTCCCCGCCTCCTTCATTTCGCGAATGCGGTCGAAGGATTTCCTGGCGAACTCGCCGTCGCCCACTGAAAGGGCTTCGTCAATGATGAGAATGTCAGGGTCAACGCTGGTGGCTACGGCAAAAGCCAAGCGCACAAACATGCCGCTCGAATAGGTTTTGACCGGTTGGTCGATAAAATCGACGATGCCGGAAAATTCGACGATTTCATCGTAGCGCTGGTCGATCTCGGCCTTGGACAAACCCAAAATGGCGGCGGACACATAGACATTTTCGCGTCCGCTGAATTCCGGGTTGAAGCCCGCCCCTAATTCCAGCAAGGCCGAGACTCGACCTCGCACCTCCAAGTTTCCGCTAGTGGGTGTCACGGTTCCGCAAACCAACTGCAACAGCGTGGATTTGCCTGCGCCGTTGCGTCCGATCAAACCCATCACTTGACCTTTGGCAAGCTCAAAATCGGTTTCGTGCAAGGCCCAAAACTCGCGAAAATATTTGCGCCTTCCGCGCATTAGCATTTGTTTCAGGCGATCTGCCGGATGGTCGAATAAGGTATAACACTTGGACAATCCTTGGGCTCGGATGGCGAAATCAGTGTTTGCCATGAAGATTCGTCCTAATCAGGGAAACTAGATACAATAATGAGGGCATAAGGGATGTTCGCAGGGTGAAAGCCGAGCGTAGCCTGATTGATGGATGCGCAAGTCAATCTGCGCAAAGCAAGGCCGCTTCGGATTGGCCCTGCGTGTGTTTAATTAAAGTCATCATTATACCTACTCAGGCAGACCCATGGAAGCGGACACCAAACGATCCAGCAATTCTCATTTTGGCGTGACCAACGATCCTACCGTAGGGTGGGCTAGGCGCACACACCGGGAACCTTGACCCCACTCGGTGCTTTCCGTGCGCCGTAGCCCACCAAACCGGCGGCGGATTGGCAATGGTGGGCTACGGAGCGCTCCAGGCTTAGCGATAAACGGAAAGTTTTTTGTAATGCGCACCTAGCCCACCCTACGATTTTGCCAAAATGAGAATTGCTGCAAACGATCCTACCAACCACCGTTTTGATTATCAAGGCCGAACCCTTTAGTATAT
>CAIYXP010000417.1 GCA_903930145.1 uncultured Methylococcaceae bacterium | reverse complement strand
ATGACGATGGTGGGCGATATGTTCAACAACAATTTGAAATCTAAAGTTGACAATCTTTGCAGTGAATTATCAAGATTGCTTGCCAACCAACCATTGTTTGTACAACCCTCTCAAAGCCCAGCGCAGAACCAAGGGGGTTATGGCGACGTGAGCCTATTTGTGAATAGTGGCGGTGGTCAGTGGTGGCCTTCCGAGCTTGGATCGCCTTCTTCAAGTGGATCACAAAATAATATCCGCTATGCCATTTTCCCATCTACCCACCGTTTGGCGATTGACATCAACGGTCAAATAACGGTTTACGACACCCTGGATCATCAAATCGGCGGTGTCGGCCAACAACAAGGCTTTGATGCCAGCTTGAGCTTCACCAGCCAATACGGTTTGGTGTCAATCACTAATTTACCGGTAGTGCAAGGGGTTGCCAACAATCAACCCAATAGTCAGGCTAACCCATACGAAGCACCCATGCCACAACAGTCAACAGTCGATGAGACTGACATTTTTGCCAAGATCGAGCGACTTGCTGAACTTCGCCAAAAAGGGATTTTATCCGATGCCGAGTTTGCCACTAAGAAGGCAGAATTGTTGAGCAGACTGTAAACCGTCAAATGCATATACGTTTCGGATACGACATCAGCTTGCGCTTCCCGGCCCCGACCGACATGATCATGATGCTGCACACGCACCCGAGCCTGTGCGCATCCATGAAGACTTACGAACACTTGCGATGCGACCCTCCTGTCGCACTAGAACCCTTCATCGACATCTATGGCAACCACTGTACGCGAGCAAGCTGTGGCCCCGGGGTTTTACGCCTTCGCAATGACGCTATCATTTTCGTGAGCGGTTTGCCTGACCCGCATAACCCCCAAGCAAGGCAACTGAGCTTGCACGAACTACCCACTGAGGCTTTGCACTTTTTGTTGGGCAGCCGATACTGCGAGCTAGAACTATTGTCTGACATCGCTTGGGAGTTATTCGGTCATGGGCCGACCGGCTGGGGTCGGGTACAAGCAATCTGTGACTGGGTCCATCACCACGTCACTTTCGGTTATCAGTATGCCAGGGTTGACAGGACTGCCCATCAGACCTATCTCGAACGCCGCGGCGTGTGTCGGGACTATACCCACTTAGCCATTACCTTCTGCCGTTGCATGGGCATTCCCGCCCGCTACGCCACTGGCTACCTCGGTGACATAGGCGTGCCACCTGATCAGAATCCAATGGATTTCAGCGCATGGTTTGAAGTTTTTCTCGGCGGACAATGGCATACTTTCGACGCGAGGAACAACAAGCCTCGCATCGGTAGAATCTTAATGGCACGTGGACGGGATGCCGCCGACGTAGCCTTAACCACCACGTTCGGCAAACATCTTTTGGAAAATTTCACCATTTGGACCTATGAAATTTCCGAAGATCAAGCAAGGCGGGGACTATGAGCAAGCAAATTGGCATTATCCGGCTTGAGCATGTTCCCGATGCACTGCTGGATATATCCGCAACGGATTTACACCAACTCTTCCCCAGACCTACCTTAATTCAATTATCCGGGAATCAGCCGGAACCCGTGTTTGTCTCGGTGCTGCTGCACGGCAACGAAACCACCGGGTTGACTGCCTTACAAACCCTATTGAAACGCTATGCCACTAAACCATGGCCGCGCTCTGTGGCTTTCTTCTTCGGCAATGTCCAAGCGGCCAAGGAGGGCGTGCGGCGCTTGGACAATCAACCCGATTACAACCGCATTTGGCCGGGAACGGAACTGACCGAATGTACGGAAACCCGTTGGGCGCAAGAAGTTGTTGACGAAATGGTTAACCGGGGCGTGTTTGCCAGCATCGATGTGCATAACAACACCGGGCGCAACCCCCATTATTCCTGCGTAGAACGCTTGGACGGCCAGTCGCTAAACTTGGCCCTGCTGTTTGACCGGCTGGTGATTTACAGCCCATATCCGAAGGGTGCCCAAACCGGCGCTTTTGCTTCGGCTTGTCCTTCGGTTCTGCTGGAATGTGGGCAGAAGGACGATGCAGATGGAGCCATCCATGCGGTTGAATTCATTGAACAATGCTTGCAATCAGCCGCGATGTCTTGCCAGCCCCCACCGGACAATGAGATGGACTTGTTCAACGCCTTGGCTCAAGTGAAAGTACGAGATGATGTCAATTTCAGTTATTCAAATCCTGAAGTCGATTTGTTGTTGCGCGAGCAACTGGACGAATTGAATTTTGTTGAACTGCCGCCTGGAACGTTTATTGGCAAGCTTAACCCTCTACACCCACAAACTCCTTTGCCCCTGCTCGCACTCACCGATGACGGACGGGATATTGCCGCCGAATATTTCCATATTGCAAACCACCGGCTAGTATTGGCAAAACCCGCCATGCCCTGCATGTTGTCGCTGGACGAGTTGGTTATCCGACAAGATTGCCTAGGTTATTTGATGGAAAGAATCAAGAGATAATTCAACGAAGCCAAACGGGATTTTTAATCCCGTCCGCAACGTTTTGCGCTTTCCTTAGCCACATCAACTCGCATAAAACATAAGCGGCGGGGATTGGTCAATCCGAGTTGGCGCGGCGGCTTGCCGTGGATGAGCAAGAAGCCCGCCGCCTACTCGACCCGCGCCATGCGAGCAAAACGGCAAGTCTTGAACATGCCTTGGTCGCAGGGCCGGTATTGTGTCGTTGACGTGCGCGAGGCGGCTTAAACCTAGCCCATCTGATGTGGAACCGGGAAACGATAACAATCTTATCGAGCGCTTCCACCAAACTTGCCAAGACTTCCACCAAGTCTGCCAAGGCTTCCACCACGCCCGCCATGGCTTCCACCACGCTCGCCATGGCTTCCACCACGCCCGCCATGGCTTCCACCACGCCCGCCATGGCTTCCACCACGCCCGCCAAGGCTTCCGCCATACCCGCCGAGACTTCCACCACGCCCGCCAAAACTTCCACCACGTCAGTCAAGACTTTCACCAAGTCCGTCAAGTGTTCGGTGACGTGGCAGACTTGTTCTGGAACCTAGGAGAGTTCTTGGAAAACGTCCCGGCATTCGTTTGTAGTCACGGCTTCAGCCGGTGCTTTCCGGTCAGTTTGCCGCCTAAAGGCAGGACTACGAACGCTCGCTTACTGGCAGTGACACAGAGTGCGGGAATAATCAACAACCGTTTGTAGTCCCGGCTTCAGCCGGTTCTTTTCGGGCAGTTTGCCGCCTAAAGGCGGGACTACGAACAGGGACATAGAAGGATGCGCCGAGGTACGAAGCCTGTCCTGAGCGGAGTCGAAGTGCGCATCATTCGTGTCGCCCGTTGATGCGCCTCCTTCGTCGGCACATCCTATTGCCCTAGCAAAAAAACGCGAGGCCAGCTTCAAAGGCGCAAAAAACCCAAAGGGAAAAAGCACAAAGAGCAAAGGGCTAGTAGTCCTGGGCAAGACGAAAGCCCCTGTCGGTGAGCCTGCTGACTCGGTTGAACCTGAGGCGGAGAGCCGAGCGCAAGTCGGCCGGCTCGTAGTAGTTCCAAGAACCGCCGCGAATCACCCCCGAACCGGCATTATTATTGCATAGACTTTCGCTTCCATCATAGCCGTTCTCGGTGTAAGCCGAACATGTCCATTCATCCACATTGCCGCTCATATCATGTAGCCGGAAAGCATTGGGTTGTTTGCCACCGACCGGATGGGTGCGAATGCCCGAATTGCCGAAATGCCAAGCCACCGCATCGGCATTATCCGAGCCGCAGTATTCATGGCTACCCCCGGCCCGGCAGGCATACTCCCATTCCGCCTCGGTCGGTAAGCGGTAACGCCCCCCGGTGCGCCGGTTAAGCCGTGCGATGTAGTCTAGTATGTCGTTATAGCTGACTTGTTCCACCGGGCAATCATAGCCGCAACCAGACAATTTCGACGGGTTACTGCCCATCACCGCTTGCCATTGGCCTTGGGTCACTTCGTATTTGCCGATGGCGAAACCCGCCACCGTCACACTATGCACCGGCTTCGTGTTAGTAAATTTGCCTGAACCCATCATGAACTCGCCGCCCGGTAGCCTGACCATTTCCGGGCAATAGTCGCAAGTCTTAGGCTGCGGCGGGGCAGGATTGGCTACCGGCGGGGCGGGATTGACATCCTCATCGCCGGGGCAGACGCCAAAATAGGCCCGCTTGCCATCGGGGCAAATTCGCTCCGCCGACAGGTTGTTTTGTTCTTGCGCCGAAGCCGGTTGCGCCGTTCCTAGCAATAAACAGGCGAGAACGTAGATGACGTAGCGAATGATTGAAGCTGATGACATGGCTATGTACTTGTAGAGTTGATGTTTTCTATCAATTTTTGATGGTCCCCACGCTCTGGCGTGGGGACTCCATCGGGCCGCTGCGCGGTCATCCGGCGCAGAGCGCCGGTATATCCGTTCCCACGCCGGAGCGTGGGAACGATCAAATCAGGTTATATAGTTTGCCTAAACCCCCAAATACCTCGCCCCCACCTCGCAAGCGGCTTTGATGCCGAATTCGGGGCGTTCCCGCGCAAACTTGAAGCCGGACTCGATGGCATCCAAGCGCTCTGCGGCAGTGCCGTGGTGGCCGGTGCTGGTGTAAGCGCTATCGCCCAAGGTTTCCCACTTCTGGCCCAAGGCCCGCAATTCCGCGGCGGAATAACGGAAGTCGGCGGAACGCAAGCCCATATAATAACCGGAGAGGAAATCCGCATGAAGCTCTACCCGTTTCGAATTGAGTTGGCCTTCAGACAGGCGTTGGTGGTAATCGCTGAAATACTGGACGATATGGGCAAACTCATGGGCGCAAATGCCCATCACAAACCAGTCGCCATAATCGCCACGCATCCCGATCTTCAGCATTTGCCGACCCAACAACACCGAGCCTTGGCTGTGGGAAAACCGGCTTTTGGTCAGGGCCAAGGCATTGGGTTGGGCATCTTCATAAAAGCCAAACCCCGGACGCACTTGGAACCGGCCCGCCAAGTCGGCCAGCATCGTCCCCAAGGCCCGGTCAAAGCGCCTGTCCCCGCTACTTTGAATGATCTCGCCCTCGGCTGAATCGCTCAAGCTGGCCTTGGTCAACAGTTGTTCCCCTTCGGCTTGGTCCATCAGCAAACAGCCCCCACTGAGGGTTTTGCTAGCTGCGCCGTTGTTTCCCAATGCCCAAGCCGCCGGATGCGACCATAAGGGCGCAGCCGCCAACAGCTTGAGCAGCAATCGACGTTGTTGTAGATTCAGGGTGTCGTTCATGTTGGGCTATCCTCTTGAGCTTGGCAAAAACTATTCTTCCAAAAACAACATTATAGTCCATGCCAAACCTAAGCTTTCAATCCCCATCAAACCGCGCCAGCCAGCGTTGGGTGAACACTTTGTTGGGGCTTTCGCCTGTTGGCACTGGGCCGTAGTTCGCCGGGGAATAGAGCAAGGTGTCTTTGTAGGCTGCTCGAAGGGGTTTCAGCGCTTTTCCCAAGGCAAGATAGGCAGGTGGTATCAAGCCTTGGTAACTATCGCCGATTTGCGGGTTCGCCCCGGCTTGGAACACGGAGCCATTGCTGTAGGGGTGTACCACAATCTCATGCCCAGCCATCCGTGCTACGGTATCCGCCCCGCCCACACGCTCCAATAGGCGATTGGACACGGCGGTAAGCCAGTTGATGGATTTGATGCCGTTCTCGCAGTGGTTCATGGTTCCGCTTGGGTCGTCTACGTCCAAGGCACAAAATCGCAAAGTTTGTTGACAAAATTCCGGTAAGCGCAGTGCGCCATTGTGTCCTGCCAGATCGAATGGCAATACCCAACCCATACCCCCGTAACCGTGTTCGACTGATAGGGCGTTACATAGATGCAGGAAAAATTTGGTGAAACTGCGGGGAGGTGCATTCTCCAAAACTGTGAAAGGGAGATAGGCAAGCATGTAGCCAAGTTCGTCTTCTCTGTAAGTGACGGGTGTTGACATTGAGCTTAACGCCCAATGATCGGCTACACCCTCGCCAGATGCGCTAACATCAAACTCGAAATCTTCATCAGGTTCCGCCATGGCTTGCAGTTTCCCAATTTCTATCTTTTGCCCAGGTTTCAATTTGCGGTATTGGCGATCAGTTGCAAACGAATAAATACGCATACGGTCGCCCGCCAAGGATAAGTATTCGCTGATGCAAGCCGCCAATGCTTGCCGAAGGTCGGCATCCCCGGGGCGACGGAAATACAGGCTCAAACGCAAACCAATGCGGACGGCAGGCCGTCCGTCGGGAAAAGGAATGAAATACTGTTCCAACTGGGCAGGGGTTGGCAAAGCGGATATGTCAAGTTGCATGAATTAATTTCTCCAAATCAGAATGCTGAGCTAAGGGTACGCCAAGCGGAAGCTGTTCTCGCGGCGGCGGCGGCGGTGCCTGAACCGGCGGCAATCTCTCCGACTGGCCCGTCTAAGGGACTGGCAAATAGAAGTGCTGTCGCCGCTGCCCCCAAAACCGTCACCGTCCCCTAACCCATTACATTGCCCAAGACACCGAGCGTGCTTTCCTTTTCCTGTTCAGGGACAGGAGAAACAGCGGGGTTAGGTTCTTGCTGCGGATTTCTCCCGCAGTCACAGCCTTGTTCGTCATCATTCGGCGAATTACCAATGCGGAAAATACTGTACTTTTCACTGTCTCCAGAAATCCTCTTGTATGCCTTGTCTTGATCCCTTCTTCTATTGTCATTCCTAAACTTAATCTCCACCACCCGCTCAATGTTGTTTTGAGTCGATGGCACACAAGGGTCGTCCACAATTACGAGGTCGGGTCTGCGCACCATGCCTTTGCCTCTGACATAATCCTCAATCTCCCTGAACGCCCTACCCATCCATGAATGGGAGGCTTCGGTAGTGTCCTCGCCCTCAACCCGATGCATCATCGGCGAGGGCGGCGAGGGTGGCAAGGACGTCATGTCGTATGAGATTTCCGACTTGTAACGGCTATTGAAGCCTAGCAGCTTGTCAGCGCTTTTGAAAACCTTGTCCATGCAGTTTTGCATCAGCCTTTGTTCGGTTACTCCTAAGTCGGGGGTGTTGAGGCAGCAGCAACACAGCTTGCAAATCAGCGCATCGTCGGCGGCTTTGCGAGTGGCGGGGTCGGGTCGATCTTTGGGAGTGCCGGGGCAGCGAACGATGAGGTTTTGCGGACCGCGCTCGGTGGCTATGCCCGACCCGGACTGGAGCAAGGAGGCGGCGACCACGCCGGGACTGAGGATTTCCGCGCAAGCGCTCATATCGGCATACCCCGGCGTTCACGTTCGGGCAGGGTGCTTTCCAACAGGCCGACCCAAAAGGCCGGGGGCGCAATGCGTTGGAACTCCATCATGATTGCCTCAGAATTGAGGGAGGTTTCCCGGCATTTGGCGATCATGTCCGGCAGCTTCGGCAAGTTGCGAAAGCCCGGAAAACCCACAATATCAAGAAAGCAGAAACTCAAGCGGTCTTGCGTGGAAGTAAGCCCCAACTCGTCGCAATGTAATAAGCAAGCTTTGATTTCACCTTTTATAAATGGGTCGTCAAGTTTGACCAGTACCGAACCATAGGCATCCCTCAGTTCTTTCAGAGTCCAGCCGTGCTCCATTGCCTTAATATTGGCTTCGGCAAAGCGCTTCTTAAATTCTGGTGTCAGTATAAGCATGGCTTTGGTCGCTTAAATGAATTTTATGCAGCGAATTTTAGCGGACTCTATGCCAACTGACTATCTTCAAGAGAAGATGCAAGCCTATTGTCGGCATGGGGATGCCTACTTAAGCCTTGATTCGGTAGGATTGGGATCAACGCCCAAACTTGCTTTCCTCGCCTCGCAAAATGCGCTGGATGTTGCTTTTGTGCCGCCAAAACAGAATGGAACACATCAGCACGGTGGCGAGAGTCAGCACTGGCGAGCCCAGTACAAACCAGACGAAGAACGGAGCCATCGTCGCCGCCGTGAGAGCCGCGAGAGAGGAGATTCTGGACACGTATGCGACGGTCAGCCAAGTCGTTAGCGCAAACAGCCCTACAAGCCAAGAATAGCCCGCTAGGACCCCCAAAGCTGTGGCAGCGCCCTTACCCCCCTTGAAGCCGAAGAACACCGGGTAAAGATGCCCTAGGAAGGCAGCAAGCCCAACCAAAGCCAGCACTTCATTGGGAGCCGCCACTGCCTTGGCCACCAGCAAAGGGGCCACGCCTTTCAATAAATCTCCTAGCAGGGTAAATATCGCGGCCTTTTTCCCGCCTAGGCGCAAAACATTGGTCGCACCGGGGTTTTTTGACCCCTCCTCACGGGGGTCGGGCAACCCCATCAGGCGACTTGTGATTACCGCGCTGGACAAAGAACCAAGAAGATAGGCGAAGGGTACTAACAGCCACTGCCACATGAGCGTACTCTCATCAATTTAAAGTTGTAAGGTCAGCCTGATTTGTGATACCACTTGTTACTTCACAACCTTCAGACGGAGCCAAAGATGGACATTATATTTCTGCGCGGCCTACATATCGAGACTATTGTTGGCATTTTCGATTGGGAACGCGTGAAACGACGCATTGTCGTGTTGGACTTGGAAATGGCAACAGACAACCGCAAAGCCGCAGCCACAGACGCAATTGAAGATGCATTGGACTATTCAGCCGTATCCAAACGCATCGTCGCTTTCGTCGAACAAAGCAGTTTCTTCCTAGTGGAAACATTGGCGGAAAGAATATGCGAAATTATCCGAACAGAATTTAACGTTCGGTGGGTCAGGTTGAGCTTAAACAAGAAGGGTGCTATTCAAGATGCCAGTGATGTCGGCATTATCATTGAACGTGGGGAAAAAACCTGACAAGGAAGGAAATGAATGCTTAGGAAGGAGATAGTGGCAAGTATGGGTAGCAGCGTTACGCCCTAGCCCATGCTTGCCACATCAAGGGTATTATTGTTGTGGAGGATTTTCTTGGTCGTTAAAGACCCAACGAATAAAAAATACCCCTACAGCGATAATCAGGATTGTGACGATGATTCCCGTGGGGGATCTCATTTTTTCAACTAAATCGAGAATGGCTCCCATTTCTTGACCTACCTTAGCGTAATTTGATTTAAGAGGCTTTTGAATAGAGTTCAGAGTTCATCTGTCTGCTATCACTCGCCTATTCTTACCGCGTAACCACCAGATGTCAAGCAAACAGTTGATTACGCCCGTGTCGCCTAGAGAAAAAAACCCGGCGCTGGGCTTTGCGCAAAGCCTTTGCTATGGAACAGAAAGGAATCATTCCCCCCAAAAAAACGCCCAGACCTTTGGGGCCTGGGCAAAAAAACCCCAAGACGCTTGCCTTGTAATTATCTCGCTTAACCGAAAGGTACGGCGAAGTTCAGTGTTCCAGCGCCCAAGAGCAATCCAATCTTAAAGATTCGGATAAACTACTGGAGCAGAGAGCTTCTGCTTGTCGCCGTCCGGGGAATTACCGCAACCCATCATGCCGATCGACAACAGAGCAACGCTGATAACACAAAGTACGAGCTTCTTCATAAAAAATCCTCCTCAAAATTTGAACATTGGAAACATGCTTCTTTTCTAGGTAGTGCGTTGAGCACATGTGATTTATAAAGAAGATTTTTGAAAATTGCAAGAGATCAAGTTCAAAAGCCCCATTTTTTTCTAAAATTATCGACGTAAGCAAATGTTTTATATATATATATTAATCCAACACAAAAACCCGCCAAAACGCTGTGACACCCTGAAAAAAAGGACGGAAAACAGCAAATCGAAGCCATATCACATACTCAATGCAAGGATAATTGCCCGCTTGGGCGATGGAAGACCTTCCACAGTCAAACTAGGGTCATTGGGGTGCAAACAATCCTGCAACGATTGGAAGCGCATCCAATCCGTTGCTCGTTGCTCTGAGGGGGTGGTTCGAGTGACATCAATCAAGCGGATTTCTGAATACCCACATCGCTTCAACCATCCTTCAAGCATCAAGCAACTGGGGATGAACCACACATTCCGCATTCTGGCGTAACGACCCTCAGGGACAAGAACCTCCCCTGCCCCGCCATCAATCACCAAAGTTTCCAGCACCAATTCCCCCCCGGCGCGTATCAAATTGCGCAATTCTAACAAGTGATCGAGCGGGGAACGACGATGGTAAAGCACGCCCATGGAAAAAACCGTGTCGAAAACGTTCAGTTTCTTAGGCATGTCCTCAATCCCCAAAGGCAGCACATGTACCGGAAATTCTCCTGCAAAATGCTTGACGGCTTGAAATTGAATCACACTGAGCAGGGTCGGGTCGATGCCTAGCACCATTCTTGCGCCTGCCCCAAGCATACGCCAGCAGTGATACCCATTGCCGCAGCCTACATCCAACACAACCCTTCCTCGCAAACAAGCCAAGTGCTGATGCAATCGACGCCATTTCATATCTGAACGCCATTCACTGTCGATCAAGGTGCCGTGTATCCGATAAGGCCCTTTGCGCCAAGGGTGCAATTGCCTCAATTGCATCTCAATGGCTTGACGAATCTCCGCATCACTATCGCTAGGCGAACCGATGCTCGGAATATCGTCATCAAAGTCCACATGCGACGCCTGCAAAACGGGAAGATTGCCCAGCACCTCTTGCCAACGACCGAGATCGCCATGGGAGGAAAGGTCAAAGGCCCGGGCCAATTGGCCAGGCAATGCATCAAGCATTGGCGACAAACCATACGAGCCGGCGTTATCGAAAAAGGAGGTGTAAATTGACATGTTCCGATTATAGCCCAAGGTCTGTGAACCTTCGACCGCTGGCATCGCAGGGTGGCTGGATAGAGTTGTTCGTGTGCTAGAATAGCCCAAAATTTACTACCCTAAGCCAACGAGAAATTGACAGTCTATGGGCTCACCCAATCTAGAATTAGTGGAACAATTCCTAAAGGGCTTGCAGGATAGGATATGCTCTGCCTTGGAAAGCGAGGAGGATGGCGCCCATTTCATCGAGGACGCTTGGCAATACGATGGAGGGAAGGGCGGCGGCAGGACGCGCGTATTATGCGGGGGACAGCTTATCGAACAAGGCGGGGTCAATTTTTCCCATGTCATCGGGCACAACCTACCACCATCGGCAACCGCCCATAGGCCCGAACTGGTCGGCAGGGGTTTTCATGCTGTCGGTCTATCCTTAGTCATCCATCCCCGCAATCCTTATGTACCCACTTCCCATGCCAATGTGCGCTTTTTCATTGCCGAAAAAGCAAACGAAGACCCTGTCTGGTGGTTCGGTGGCGGCATGGATTTGACCCCCTATTACCCCGAGATGGAAGATGTCGTTGCTTGGCATGAAGCTTCCCTAGCCGCCTGCAAACCGTTTGGGGAAGACATCTATCCCCGTTATAAAAAATGGTGCGACGATTATTTTTTCCTGAAACATCGCAATGAAACCCGTGGCGTGGGCGGATTATTCTTCGATGACTTAAACGAATGGGGTTTCGAGCGTTGCTTTGAGTTTATGCGCAGCGTGGGCAATCATTACCTACCTGCCTACCTGCCTATCGTGCAACGCCGCAAAAACACCCCGTTTGGCGAGAGGGAGCAGGCGTTTCAGAGATATCGCAGGGGGCGATACGTGGAATTCAATTTGGTGTATGACCGCGGCACACTGTTCGGTTTGCAGTCAGGGGGGAGGACAGAGTCCATATTGATGTCGCTGCCCCCCGTGGCCAATTGGCGATACAATTGGCAACCGGAGGAAGGCAGCGCAGAAGACAAGCTTTACAAAAATTTTCTCAAGCCTAGGGACTGGCTAAACATTAACTTTTAGGCGAATTTCCGCCCACAGGCTCCCTTAGGGCGGAACTGTTGCGCTGGGAAAGCTCGGTTATCAGTTGATCCAGCGAACCGGTGCGGGACACCTCATTGGTGAAGCTTGTGCGATAGTTTTGAACCAAGCTGATACCCTCGATCAAAACATCGTAGACCTTCCAATCATCTTTTACGTTAACCATGCGATAATTGACCGCTACAGGTTTTGCCCCTGATTGCAAGATTTCGGTACGAACCAATACCTTGTTGCTATCGCCTTCAGACGTAGCCAGCGGCAGATAGCGGATCGTCCAGTTGGCGTATTCGGTGAAGGCCGTGGTGTAGGTGCGCACCAATAGCGTGCGGAACTCATGCTTAAAACTTGCCTGTTGCGCAGGCGTTGCGGTTTTCCAAAACTTACCAAGAATAAGCATGGAAACCCGGTCAAAATCGACATGCGTTTCAAGGATTTTATCCACTAAATGCGTGGCTTTAGTGAAGTCATTCTTGTATTCGGGCTTTTGCAGATTTTTCTGCAACTCTTCCGATGTATGCTGGATGACTATTTGGGGCGGCTGCAAGTCATCCTGCCCTTCGGCAAAGGTTTGCAAAGAGACTAGGCCAAAGACCAAAGCCAAAAGCCAAGTCAAACTCGCCAGCCCCAAATAGTTGTTAATCGGTTTCATTTATGTGACTCCTACTTTCAAAACGATAAATGGCTTTATCATAACCTGACATTGAAGAATAAACTACCGGCTTTATCCCAAGCCTGTTACATTTTACGCACTGAGCATGACATGCATAATTTCTTACACCCCCTATATTCTTTTCCAGACACCCGCCTTCGGCGCATGCGTGCGGACGATTTCAGCCGCAGACTGATGCGCGAGCATACGCTAACTGCCGACGACTTGATTTACCCTGTTTTCGTAGTCGAGGGGGAAAACCGCCGTGAACCAGTCCCATCCATGCCAGGAGTGACAAGGATGAGCGTGGATCTATTACTGACAGAGGCGGAGGAAGCCTATAAGCTAGGGATTCCAGCCATCGCTTTGTTTCCAGTCACGCCCCTGGAAAAGAAAAGCAAGGATGCAAGGGAAGCTTACAACCCCGAAGGGTTGGCCCAACGCGCCACCCGACGCTTGAAACAGGCTTTGCCAAGTTTGGGCGTAATCACCGATGTGGCCCTGGATCCTTTCACCAGCCACGGGCAGGATGGATTGATCGATGATAGGGGCTATGTCGTAAACGACGAGACAGTGTCTGTTTTGGTTAAACAGGCTCTTTCACATGCCCAAGCAGGTGCCGATGTCGTCGCACCTTCTGATATGATGGACGGACGTGTGGGCGCCATCCGCCGTGCATTGGAGGCCGAGGGCTTGAAGAATACTCGCATCCTCGCTTACTCGGCAAAATTTGCATCGAGTTTTTACGGACCTTTTCGTGATGCGGTGGGTTCAGCCGCCAATCTTGGCGGAGGAAATAAGTTCAGCTACCAAATGGACCCTGCCAACTCCGACGAGGCGTTGCGTGAGGTTGGGCTGGATATAGCCGAGGGAGCTGACATAGTGATGGTCAAGCCGGGAATGCCCTACCTTGACATAGTTCGCCGGGTGAAAGATAGCTTCGGCGCTCCCACTTTCGTCTACCAAGTCAGTGGCGAGTACGCGATGCTCAAGGCGGCCGCCCAAAACGGCTGGCTAGACGAAAAGAAAGCAGTCATGGAATCCCTGCTGGCCTTCAAACGCGCGGGCGCTGATGGTATTTTGACTTATTTTGCGCTGCAGACTGCAAGATGGCTGAGGGAATCTGAATAAACCCTTGCGCCAGATGGTCTGCGTAAGCTTCCCGAATTTTTTTGCGATGGTATTGACGTGTTAGCAAGATTGACAGTTTAATCCCAAAAAAATATTTATTTCATAACACACTTGCAAAGCAACAGGCACTATGACGAAACCTGCATTAAAGAAATCTGCCGCACCTGTCGAGGAAATCATCCTGATCATCATGGTGATTTTCTGCCTGCTGGGTATAGCCGTCACTGATTTTTCCCCCCAAGATGCCTTCATGTATTGGATGGCCATGATATTTGTATTTGGCTTTGCCGCCATGATTGCGGGCTGGCACAATGCGAAAAGACATTACGATCCAAATGGCGAGGGGAACGAAGTCAAAGAATTATTCAAGCTTCAATCCCTGCATTGGCTAGGGGCTTTGGTTGCCGTCCTCTGCCTGTTCAGTTTCGTCGAAGCCGGGCACATGACTCAGGAAGCCACTGGTTTAATGGTCCTTTTGATTCTAGCCCTCACTACATTTCTTGATGGAATACGCATAGGCTGGCGTTTCAGCTTGACTGGGATTTACCTGGCAGCGGCAACAGTGGCTGCCAATTTGCTGGAAAGCTTCATGCCATGGATGTTTGCGTTGGCCGTCATGATCATCGCAATCACCGTTTACCGTGAACAGCGCAAGCAACTATAACCTCAGGAATTGGCAGAAAAATGCCTGTTGATCGATATGCCGTGTTCGGCCACCCCATAAGCCATAGCAAATCCCCCCGCATCCATGCCGCATTTGCGCGACAAACGGGGCAGACTATCGAATACACTGCGGTTGACGTACCAGCCGAAAGTTTTCGCGAGGAACTATTCCGTTTTGCGGCGAACGGAGGGAAAGGTTTGAGTTGCACCGTGCCTCTCAAAGAGCTGGCATGGCAAATGGCCGATGAAAAAAGTGAACGCGCCAACAGAGCGAAGGCCGTGAACACGATGACAATCGGCGAGAGTGGAAAGATTCTGGGTGACAATACTGACGGTTCGGGGCTATTGCGGGATATGACCATCAATCTAGGCATACCCATCAAATGCCTCGATATTTTGTTGCTAGGTGCGGGTGGCGCCAGCCGTGGCATTATTGGGCCACTATTAGCTGAGCAACCACGAAGAATTACGATTGCCAACCGCACAATTGCCAAGGCAGAACAGTTGGCCATGGAATTTTCCGCCTTAGGGTCAATCGAAGTGTTTGAATTCAACGCCTTGAAGGATAAATCTTTTGATCTTATCATTAATGCAACCGCCGCCAGCCTAAGTGGCGAATTACCCCCATTGCCAGAAAATTTATTAAATCCCAACGGTGCGTGTTACGATTTAGCCTACGCCACCCAACCCACTGCATTTGTCCATTGGGGGTTGCGCTCGGGCGCGAGGATAAGCGTAGATGGCATAGGCATGTTAGTGGAGCAAGCGGCCGAAGCATTTTTCATTTGGCGTGGCATACGCCCACAAACCCGTCCATTGATTGAGCAACTTAATTCCGAAAGATCAGCAGCAACCAATCTGTAAACCGCCATGGCACTCATAGCACTTTTGTTCAGCCTATTTGTCGCAGCAACAGGGGCGGTTGGCCTCATTTTCCCAACCAAATTGCTCGCATTTGCAAGACTGTTTCAATATCAGGCAGGTCTTTGGATCGCCGGGGCTTTCCGAGTATTGTTTGGCGCGGCTCTCTTCTTCTCTGCACCGACCTCACATGCCCCTGAGATTATCCGAATCTTGGGTGTCATCATTTTTGTCGTCGGCTTTATCACCCCTTTTTTCGGCATCAAACGCGTCAACAAATTGCTCAATTGGTGGGAAGAAAGGGGGGCATTATTTGTTAGGATATGGGCATTTGTAGCTTTATCGATAGGACTCCTCCTTGCCACGGCTTTAGTGACTTGACTGCAAAATCAACAAAGACTGAACCCTTTCCCTTCCATCTAGGAAATAACTAGGAAATAACCCAGCAGTATCGCTTTGACGGGTTCACCGTTTAAGGCAGTTAGGGACAAAACCGTAACGAACCTCGCCTATGTAGCGTAGCGTAACCAGAACAAAGCAGTTGGGACGATTAGCTTGCCTATGGCGGGCTGCACCTAGGGAATCCCTGGCACAAAGAAATCTGAACGAAATTGAAGTGCCAAAGCAGTCCAAACTCTACCTGAGGATAATTCTTCGAGTATAATCTGTGCCACCCGTCAAACCCCAACCATTCGAAATGTTTATCTATCCAACTGTTTCTTGTCTCGTATCGGCGCTGGCAATTGCTGTCATGCTAGGCTTAAAACCTTCGCTACCATTGGATCACCCTAATGACCGTTCTTTGCATGAAACTCCGACCCCAAGGACTGGGGGTTTGGCGATAATGCTAGGCTCAGGAATAGGGTGGGCACTCATCTGGCCTCCGTCAGAGCTGATTCCGATGCTAGTGTTGGCGCTTGCCTTGAGCGGATTTTGTTTTTTTGATGATCTGCGGGGGTTGACTAGAACGTTTCGCTTCATTGTTCACTTAGCGGCGGCAGCACTTCTGATCGGACTTTCGCGCAATAATTTAGAAAACGGCATTCAAATTGCTGTCGCTGTTCTTGCCGTGGTTTGGATGACCAACTTGTACAACTTCATGGATGGTGCCGACGGTCTCGCTGGCGGTATGGCCACGATTGGCTTTGGAATATACGCCCTGGCAGGCTTTCAGGGTGGAAAGCCTGAATTAGCTTCGATAGCCACTTGCATAGCAACAGCGTCAGCAGGGTTCCTATGGTTCAATTTCAGTCCCGCCCGGATATTTATGGGCGATGCAGGTTCAGTACCCCTAGGATTTCTCGCCTCTGCAATAGGAATCGCCGGATGGCAATACGGGTTATGGCCGATTACTTTTCCCATCCTTCTGTTTTCCCCTTTCATCGTCGACGCCTCTGTGACGATAGCTAACCGCGCATTGCGTGGGGATAAATTTTGGCAAGCTCACCGCGACCATTACTATCAACGTTTAATCCGTATGGGTCTTGGACATCGAAACACATCCTTGCTTGAATATGGCTTAATGCTGACCTGCGGCGTTTCTGCCTATGCAATACGCGACTCCTCTCTCAACATACAAATGTATGTCATTTTTGGCTGGGCCATCTCCTACGGGTGTTTGATTTATCTGATTGACAAGGCATGGAAATCATACTCAAAGGAGCCAACAGGATTATGAGGCACCGATCGTTACTCGTCATGCTACATGACGCGATTGCGGCTATACTTGCTTGGTGCCTAGCTTACCTACTCCGCTTCAATTTTGACATCCCGGACCATTGGGTTAAAGGGATGCTTGATACATTATGGTTGGTTTTGCCTGTAGAAATTGCCGCCTTCTGGATATATGGCCTTTATCGAGGCATGTGGCGATTTGCCAGCCTACCCGACTTAAAGCGAATATTACTGGCCGTCGGACTCAGTTCGCTCGCCGTTCCGACCACGCTGTTTATGTATCACCGGCTTTCACTAACACCAAGGGCTGTACTTGTACTTTCCCCATTGCTGCTTGTATTTTTTATGGGAGGCAGTCGTTTCCTGTATCGGTCATTCAAAGACGGGCATATATTCACATTCCGATCACAGGAACCCACACCTGTAATACTTATGGGCGCAGGATCAGCCGCATCTTTACTACTAAGGGACTTGTCAGGAAGCTCCACATGGAGAGTGGTTGGCTTGCTTGACGACGATAAAAGCAAAAAAGGGCGCCAAATTCACGGAGTCACGGTGCTTGGGCCTTTGTGCGAAGTGAGCAAATATGCACGAAGACTCGATGTCAGCCAAGTAATCATCGCAATGCCATCAGCCTCAGCGGGAACTCGGAGGAAAGCAATGGAATTGGCAACAGATGCCGACCTTTCGGTGTTGACAGTGCCTGGTTTTGACGATTTATTGTCAGGTAAAGTTTCTATTTCACAAATTCGTAAGGTAGAATTAGACGACCTCCTAGGACGCGAGCCAGTCAGCCTAGATATAGATGGTCTTCAAGGACTGCTGACAAAAAAAAATGTGTTAGTGACAGGCGCAGGAGGTTCTATTGGATCAGAACTTTGCAGACAGATTGCAAAATTCGAACCTTCCCAACTGATAATGCTAGAGGTTAATGAATTTGCCATCTATAAGCTTGAACAAGAATTTATCGAGCGCTTCCCTTCCATTCAGATCGTATGCGCGCTGGGTGATGTTAAAGACTCAGGCAGGGTGGGTCAAATCATGCAGCAGTTTAAGCCTAAAGTGGTATTTCATGCCGCAGCCTACAAACATGTGCCAATGCTCGAAAACACAAATGCCTGGGAGGCAGTACGCAATAATGTGTTTGGGACGTACACCATAGCCAAGGCTTCAATTGATGCCGAAGTGGAAAAGTTTGTATTGATATCCTCAGACAAAGCTGTCAATCCCACTAATGTCATGGGCACTAGCAAACGTCTTGCAGAAATGATATGTCAAACTCTACAAAATAACGTAAAAACACGCTTCGCAATGGTACGGTTTGGAAATGTACTTGGTAGCACAGGTAGTGTGATACCTAAATTTCGGGAACAACTTGCACAGGGGAAACCGATAACAGTGACACACCCAGATATTATCCGTTACTTTATGTCAATAACAGAGGCTGCTCAATTGGTATTACAGGCCGGAGTTATGGGTAAGGGGGGTGAAATTTTCGTATTAGAAATGGGGAAGCCAATCAAAATACTGGATTTAGCGCGAGACATGATACGATTATCAGGGTTTCATGAAGACGAAATCAAAATAAATTTCACTGGCTTGCGACCAGGCGAAAAGTTATATGAAGAATTGCTAGCAGATGACGAACTCACCGAAAAAACTAGGCATCCAAAACTTCGGATTGCCAAAGCTCGAACTATGGATGAAGAGAAATGGTTGTCAGATTTTCTTGATTGGTTGAATCAGCAAACAATCCCAACAGATATAGAAGTACGAAATGCGCTTCAACATTGGGTACCCGAATATTCTCCAACAATAAATACAAATTCCGTCAATGTTAAAGCAGAGGCTAGTTATTAATGTATTTAAAACAGTTAATAAAATCTTTTTTTTACTACTTAACTCACAATATGGAAAAATATCGCATATTTACCCAAAAAGAACCTATTTATGAGCATTAATTATCTTTAGCTAAGGTTGTGTATCAATTGTCTACAGAATATCAACAACAAGTAAACGATCAACAAGATAATTTGATGCAAGATATATTGACTGTAAATCCATGACCGTCATGTTCATTGGTTTGTCGATTGAAATTTTTTAATATTATGAATCAATAACATACACACAGACCGCAATGAATGGCAATGTTTGGGAGTCAAACCAATACCAACACACAAGCGAAATATGATAAAGTAATGTGTCTTAGTTGGAGCGACAATCATTTTTGAAAAAAATGGCTGACTCTGGACTTTAACTAGAATCGTTCGCGCAACTTACCTACATGAAGGTCACGATTAGAATATGACAACCATCATTATACTATCCCTTATTAATGAGTACTTAAGGCATAATACACAATCATATATGGCGACAGGGGTTAATCAATAATGCGAAACTTTTCAATATCTCCAAAAGAAATGATCATTAGCTTTTGGCGAAACAGAAAACTAATCAAAACCCTAGTTAAGCGCGAAGTGGTTGGTAGATATAGAGGCTCAGTCATGGGAATGATGTGGTCATTTTTTAACCCTATTCTAATGCTTGCAGTTTACACCTTTGTGTTTAGCGTCGTTTTTAAAGCTCGATGGAATGTAGGGAGTGACTCTAAGACTGAATTTGCACTTGTCCTTTTTGCAGGATTGTTAGTCTTTAATCTATTTTCAGAATGCATAAATCGTTCACCCATACTTATTTTAGCAAACGCAAACTATGTTAAGAAAGTAGTATTTCCTTTAGAAATATTACCATGGGTAACGCTTGGAACAGCCATGTTCCACATGATAATTAGCTTCATGGTATGGTTAATTTTTTATATTGTTTTCTTTGGCCAGCCACAATTGACAATTTTATTCTTTCCGATTATTTTATTACCATTATTACTGATAACAATGGGGATTTCTTGGTTACTGGCATCATTAGGCGTAT
>CAIYXP010000416.1 GCA_903930145.1 uncultured Methylococcaceae bacterium | reverse complement strand
TTGCTGGGGGCCGGCTTCGTCAAGATGATGGTCGGGTTGTGGCTGGATGCCGGGATCATCCTAGGTGTCGTCGTCATCAATGCGCTGCTCGGGTTCCTTCAAGAAGGCAAGGCCGAGAAAGCGCTCGACTCGATCCGCAACATGCTTTCCGCCGAGGCTAGAACCGTGCGTGGCGGCATTACTCGCGTGATCCCTGCAGAAGAGTTAGTGCCCGGCGACATCGTGCTGCTGGAGTCGGGTGACAAGATTCCTGCCGACCTTAGACTCATTGAGGTCAAGAACTTGCGCACCGAGGAAGCGCCGCTGACAGGCGAGTCGGTCCCAGTCGATAAAACCACCGCTGCCGTGAGCGGAAAGGCCACGATAGGGGATCGGGAATGCATGGCATTTTCCGGCACCCTCGTCTCGTCCGGGCGTGGCACCGGAGTCGTGGTCGCAACCGGGGCGAATACCGAACTGGGCCGCATCAACCAGATGATGGACTCGGTCAGCCCCCTTGAGACGCCGCTGTTGCGTCAGATTAAAAAATTCGGCTATACCATTACCGCCGTGATCGGGGTAACCTGCGTACTGCTGTTTTCCTACGGCCATTGGATCAAAGAGATGGATTTCATCAAATTATTCCAAGCCGTGGTCAGCATCGCCGTGTCCGTGATCCCGGAGGGCTTGCCCGCCCTTATCACCGTCACCTTGGCCATTGGAGTGCAGCGCATGGCTTCCCGCAACGCCATTATCCGGCGGCTCCCGGCGGTGGAAACCCTAGGTTCGGTGTCGAGAATCTGTTCTGATAAAACCGGCACTCTGACCCTCATGGAAATGATGGTGATGTCGGCGGTCACCGCGCAATCGGGTTACACAGTGACGGGCAATGGCTACGCACCCAAGGGCGATGTCCTGCGGGACGGCAAGCCGGTAAAGCCAGGAGTAGACCCTGTGCTCAACCTCATGGGCCGTGTGTCAATGCTGTGCAACGATGCCGAAATACTTGAGGAGGAAGGTGCTTGGAAGGTGCAGGGCGACCCCACCGAAGGGGCGCTTTATCCTTACGGGAACAAGCTCGGTCTTGAACGCAAGGCCGAGCAAGATGCCTATCCCCGAATCGACTCGATCCCCTTCGAGTCGGAACATAAATTCATGGCCACGCTGCACCGGGATGCTAACGGCAAGCAGGTGATGTTCGTCAAAGGCGCGCCGGAAGTCATCCTCGAACACTGCGACCGGCAGGCAATTGACGGGGAAGCAGCGGAGCCGCTGGACCGCAACTATTTTCTGCAAGCTGCGGACAAGCTTGCGTCACAGGGCGAACGTGTGTTGGGAATGGCTTGGCTTGAAGTCCCGGATGTCACCGCAGGCACACTCCGCCCCGAGGACTTGCCGAAAAACCTCATCCTCATCGGCCTGATCGGGTTGCTCGACCCGCCACGCCAGGAGGCAATCGAAGCCGTGAAAGAGTGCCATGCCGGCGGCATCCGGGTGACGATGATTACCGGCGATCACCGCATCACCGCAGCGGCAATCGCCAAGATGCTGGGCATCGGCGACGGCAAGACGGCGGTCACGGGTGCCGAGATCGAGGAAATGGACACTGCCACCTTGCAGGAACGTGTCCGCGACGTTGATGTCTTTGCCCGTGCCAGCCCCGAACACAAGCTGCGCCTAGTGAAGGCAATCCAGGCGAACGGGCAGATCGTGGCGATGACCGGCGACGGGGTTAACGATGCGCCCTCGCTGAAGAAAGCCGACATCGGCGTGGCCATGGGCATCAAAGGCACGGAAGTCACCAAGGAGGCGGCGGCGATGGTGTTAGCCGACGATAACTTCGCTTCCATCACAGCGGCGGTCAAGGAAGGCAGGACGGTCTACAACAACATCGAAAAAGCCATGCTGTTCATGCTACCCACCAACGTCGCTCAAGGCTTGGTGATATTAGTCGCCATCGTGGCCGGGTTTGTCGCGCCGATCACCGCGCCGCAGATCCTCTGGGTTAACATGGTGACCTCGGTTGCGCTCGGTCTGGTGATCTCGTTCGAGCCGCATGAACTGGATGTCATGCAGCGGGCGCCACGGGCAACCGACCGTGGCATCTTGGATGGCTTTGGCGTATGGCGCGTCATCTTCGTCGGCCTAGGGCTGCTTGTGCTGACACTGTGGGCCTTCTTCTGGATGAAATCCATTGATGCCTCGGACCCGCTGGCCCGCGCCGTTGCGGTGAATGCGCTGGTCATCGGGCAAATCTTCTATCTGCTGAACAGCCGATTCAAGCTCGATTCGTCGCTGTCGCTCAAGGCTCATGGAGGCAACAAGTATTTGCCGTTGGGGATCGTCGTAGTTGTGGTGCTGCAACTGCTATTCACCTATGCGCCGCCGCTCCAGATGCTGTTTGAAACGGCGGCCATACCCCTGCGGATATGGCCATGGCTATTCCTCGCCGGCTTCGTGTTTTTCCTCGTTGTCGAACTGGAAAAGTTCATTATTCGGACGCTGCGGCGATCGCGCGGGGCGACAGTGGCAGCCGGAGTTATTCCCCGAAGTGACGTTTGATTTCCCGTTATCCTCCGACCCTCCCTTTCTTGGATCACATGGCGCTTTCTTGATGAACTACGAACCCTTTTCACTTGCTCCCATGCTGATCGGGCTTTCCGGCGGGCTGGCGCTGTTCCTGCACGGCATGACGATGATGTCGAATTCGATGCGGGCAATGGCCGGTTCGCGGTTGAAGACCATCATGGCCAGACTGGCCGGCAATCGCTTGAGCGCGTTGCTGACCGGCATAGTGGTCACGGCAATTGTGCAATCCTCGTCGGTGACCTCGGTGATAGCGATCGGCTTCGTATCGGCCGGGGTTCTCACGCTCGGGCAGGCCCTCGTGGTCATCATGGGTGCTGCGGTCGGCTCCACCGTCACAGCGCAGATCATCGCTTTCGACATCAGCTACCTTGCGTTTCTGCTGGTTGCAATCGGTTTCGGGCTATCGTTGTGGAAGGCCAGGCGGATACCAAGCCTTGTCGGCTCCGTGATCCTGGGCCTCGGGGTGCTGTTCATAGGTTTGTCGATGATGTCCGGTTTCATGGCCCCGCTGCGCACGTATCAGCCGTTTTTGGACCTGATGGCGTCGATGACCAACCCGCTGCTCGGCATCCTGATAGGCGCGATCTTCACGGCGGTTGTGCAGTCGTCATCGGCAACCTTGGGTGTGATCATTGCACTCGCCGCCCAGGGACTGATTCCACTGGAAGCAGGCATTGCGCTGGTGTTCGGTGCCAACATCGGCACCACCATCACCGGACTGCTGGCAACTATCGGGCAGCCGCGCGAGGCATTACACGCCGCCATCGGACTGGTCACTTTCAAAGTGCTGATGGTGCTGATCTGGCTACCGCTGATCGGTTTGCTCGAACAGATCACGCGCACCGTCTCGCCCAGCGCGGACGGATTGGCGCTGGCCGGGCAACTGGCCTACGAGGTGCCTCGCCAAGTCGCCAATGTGCACCTGATCATGAACGTGAGCACGGTGTTGGTTCTGTTGCCATTCACCAATCTGCTGGCCGCGCTGATCGTGCGCGTGATTGGTCAAGGGCCTCAGCCGCAAGGGCACGATGCGATGGCACCGGAATTGAACACGGTGCTGTTTGAAATGCCTCCCCTGGCCATCGATGCCGCACGGCGAGAGGTGCTCCACTTGGGTGAGCGGGTCGGCGATTTGTTCGACGCAGCGGTTCCGGCCATCCTCGACGGTCAGCACGATTCAATCGACCCATTGCATGCGCGTGAGCAGCTCATTGACCGGCATCATGCCGCCATCGTGGGTTTCATCGAGAAAGTGCTGCAGCCGGAACTGGCACCCGATATCTGCCGGGCGGCGGTCGATCTGGTCGAAGCGGCTGACTATCTCGAATCCATCGGCGACCTGGTCGACAAGGAAATGATCCCGCTGTATCGGTGCTACCTCGAACGCGGCACGGAGATGAGCCCGCAGGCGCGCGAACGACTGCATGCACTCGCCGAAGCGGTCGGCCAGGAGTTTCGCCGGGCGCTGTGTGCGGTGGCCGAGGTTGACCATGATCTGGCCCGAACCGTACTGGAGACCAAGTCACAGGTGCGCAGCATCGAGCGGGCCGCAGTCGAATTTCCGGTCGAGCCTCAGCCTATTGACGGCCCTCAGCGTGTGCTGCCGACCGCGCTGGAGCGCGAACTTACCGAGTCCCTACGACGCGCCTATAGCCTGATTCGCAGGTTTGTCCGCGTGGGCACGGGTCTACTTCGTAGCGATATGGAAAAGGTTGTCGAACAGGAGGGAGGATAGCCAGGTCGGGCAAGGCTAACTCTCACAGTATGCCGGATACCATTTGTGCCTCATGCGCCCGGAAAACCGCATGACGCAGTAAAGCCAGGCAATGGCCGTTGTCTGGCTTTGTTAATGTTTCAGGTTGTGCCATTTAGCGCATCAGTGATAAAAACACCTGACGTGAAACCGGGCATGGCGGCGATGCTCCGCGAACCCCCGCAAAACGCCGTTTTTTCGGTGGCAAGGTGTGGTTACGATTTTCGCTTAAATGCGAATTAAGCGCATTTTGGTAAGACATTCCGTATGAACATTGCGGCTTCTAGCCGTCCGAACACATGGACCAGAAGCCCTTGGTAGGAGCGCACCTTGCTGGCGATTTCGATGCTCGTTTTTTCCTCGATCCAGTTGAACATGGATTCCACGGGCTGGCGAACTTGTGAGACGGCGCGCGAAAGCCAGATGTCGGCAATGTCGAGAGGTTCCTGGCCTCTCTGCCGCTTGACCGACGTCATCGCGGTAAACGGCAACCCGCCCAACCGCTTGAGGTAGTCATACGCCTTGTCGGCATGGACTTCCTCGTAGGGCAGCGCGGGGGTAATCTGCTCAAGCGCAGGGCCGTCGTTCAGCCCCGCAGAAGTCAGGCCGATGAAGCGCGGGCTCGGCAGCGCGCCGGGCTACTGGTCGCCGATCAAGTGGACTTTCACGCCGTAATAGTAAACGTTCTTGGTCGGGCAGTAGCCGCTGTCGGCCAGTTCGGGGGCGACCTTGGCGTGGTAGCGGCGGCTTTGCCGGGCCATGATCACCGGCATGGAGTCGGCCAGCCCCGCCATGGAAACCAAACCGGATCGGGGGGAATTTCATGGAAGCGGTTCGCCAAGGCATTCCAATTGCCCTCCCAATCCACTTGCCAGTCCGAATCCCACAGCCTTTCCCGCGACCGCACCACCACCGGCCAACCGATGCCGATGTTTCTAGCTTTCGAGTCGGCTGGTCAGGGGGAAACGCGGGTTCGTCACCGGGAAACCGGGGTTCCACAATGGGTCGGCTGCCCTTGCCGATGACCCCTGCCAACAATCGCCGCTTAGCTTCTGCAAGGTTGCAGCCACACAAGTTAATGGACTTTAGGTTGGCAAGGAATGGCAGAGAGGAAAGGTCTGTCGGTTGGGCTAATATGGGCATACACCGACGCTCTTTACTGCTTCACCGAGTCCCACTAGGTCGATGTAAACAATCGCGGACCAAAGGCCAGTCAAGTCCACAGGCCGCACCCGGACGGGAATGAGTTGGCGCTTGCTGCCGGTGGGGTCTTGGACAAACGCCGCCGCCCACTCGGGCTGAGTAAAGCGGGCCGAAACATAATCCGGCGAAAGCACTGCAATCGTGCGTTCCGCTTCCGCCGCCTTCTGCATGGCTAGGACGAAATTCTCCCCCGCCCCTAAATCCCAAGCTTGGATTACCGTCGAGAAACCCGCGCCCTCCAATTGCTGGGCTATCCATTTCGCCCACGCTTTATCGGCGCTATTGTAGCTAACGAAAAAGTCAGTCATCGTAAAAAAAAACTTCCTCAACATGAATCGGTTCCTCATCAATTCTGATAATCAGCCGTTTCGATTGGTTAATGCCGATCCTCAGTCAGGTTTAAGCGATTATAATATACTCAGAAATTGGCGGTATCAGCTTCACACCCAAAATCGGCCATCAAGAGCTTGCAATTCAGAGTGACTCTTAAGGGTCGTTTGCACCCTTTCTATCATCAGCGGCCTGTGTCCTAGTGATGAGTTATCCACGAAATAGTGGGGAAAGGCAGTGGACAACCGGGTTGTGTTTCGCTCCAAGTTCAACTACCGTGAAAAGTTGGGGCGGCTTCAACAAAATCCTAAAAGACCAATTGCAACAGTTGCAACAGGAAGTCCTAGGGATCGAGATGAGATGGCGAATGCAACTCAACCTGCCGCCGTTTGCCACAGTATCGCCCAAAGCAGTGATGGACCAGATGCAAGCTGAAATACGCCAACTCAAGCGAGAGGTCGCCGTAATCAAACAGGATTTGCACACCTTCCAAGACATTGAGCTTCTCAAAGGCTGGCTGAAATCGTATAAGATTCCAAAAAAGCATGAAATGGATGATTTGTTTGGTGGAGGGTCGTTTCCATTCGGTTATTGATGGCTGGATGCCGGCTGTCAAATGGATGCAGCCAAAGTGCGGCCTAGGCGGTTTTGCAGTTTATACTCGGGGGCGTAGTCGGTTTCACCGGGCAGTGGGTTTTCCGCCAACAGCCCATTCTACGCCAATACCCGCCTGATAGCTTAACCTTATAATGCGGAAGACTTGCGAAAACAGTTGATGATGCTGTAGTCTTGCATGATGTTTAAAGAACCATCGGTTTTCCATAACATGTTTCCAGATTTCCCTCCCAACGTAAATTAAAACCTTTGACCGAATTAGGGTATATGGCGATGAAACCCATTGTGTTCAAAAGCATCAAATATGCCTTGGTGGCACTATCCATCATGGCGATAATCTTGTTTTCAGCGAGAGCCTATGTTGCGCAAGGCGGTGCGCCTCTCGAATCTTGGCATCGGTTTGTCCCGCATGAGATGAGCGTGGAAGAACTCAATCAGTCCGACTGGGATGGCTATCTTAAGGCCGAGGCGGCAATCTTCGAGACATTGCGGACTGAGATTACGCAGCAGTTGGAAACGAAAGATCAAGTTCCTTACAACCGCTATTTCGAAGGTAGCCCGATCTATCCGGGCCAATTCCCCCAGGATTGGAATCGTTCTTATGTGCTTGAGCCGGAGGGCCCGCCCGTCGGCGCGGTCGTTTTCCTGCACGGGCTGACCGATTCCCCTTATAGCTTGCGCCACATCGCCCGCCTCTATCGCTCTCACGGTTATGTGTCAGTGGCAATCCGGCTGCCGGCTCACGGAACCGTTCCGGGAGCCCTGACCAAAGTGAGGTGGCAAGAATGGCAAGCGGCGACCCGTCTGGCAGTTAGGGAGGCTCGCAGACGGACCGGTCCCAATGCACCCTTGCATATCGTCGGATTCTCGAATGGCGGCGCCCTTGCACTCAAATATGCACTGGATGCGATCGACGATGACAAATTGGCGCGGCCGGATCGCCTCGTTCTTATTTCGCCGATGATCGGACTCACGGGATTCGCCCGTTTCGCAGGTCTGGCCGGTCTCCCGGCGATCCTGCCGCCATTTGCCAAGGCCGCTTGGCTGAGTATCATCCCCGAGTTTAATCCGTTCAAATATAACTCTTTCCCTGTCAACGGCGCGCGGCAAGCCCACCAGCTCACCGTGGCCTTGGAAGACAGGATGGTGCGCTATTCGCGTGAAGGGCGGCTTGCCAAACTACCGCCCATCCTGACCTTTCAATCGCTGATTGATTTCACGGTAAGTACTAGCGCCGTCGTCTCCACCCTGCATGCCCTGTTACCGGAAAACGGCAGCGAACTCGTGCTGTTTGACATGAACCGCGCCGCGAAGCTGAGTTTACTGTTGCGGCCCGGCCTGGAAACCAAGCTGACGCGCATCCTCCCGCCGCCGCCGCGTCCATTCAGGACAGTCATCGTTACGAACGCCAACCCCGACACAGGGGAAGT
The DNA here is from genome assembly GCA_903930145.1 of uncultured Methylococcaceae bacterium. GTDB lineage: Bacteria > Pseudomonadota > Gammaproteobacteria > Methylococcales > Methylococcaceae > Methylumidiphilus. Next base: position 24,543 of record CAIYXP010000416.1, on the reverse strand, counting down.
CATCAAGGTGACCGAGGCCGGCACATCGACGGAACAGTCCCAGCCCTTGGGCCTGTCCTACCCTGCCGACATTTTCTCGCTTTCCCATGTCGCCCTGCCTTTTCCCCCGGACGATGCGTTATATGGCATGCAGCCCGGGACAACCGAGAATTTTGGCATCCAGCTTGGTGCGATTGCCGCCCGCGGGGAACGCGGCGCGTTGATCATGAGTTTGGACGGGCTGTTGCGAACCTCCTCCAATCCGTTCTTTTCCTATCTCTTGGACCGCATTGACGAAGGCATCACCTCAACTCCGGCCAAAACGCATCAATAGGCCATTATTGAACGTGTACGGGCATTATTTAACTCGATTTTAAACCGCATAAATTAGGAGACATAGCCGTGTGTGACCACCATGAGAAAGAAGTGAACGCCGCTGATCGCAGGGCATTGTTGAAGTCTGCTGGCGCAGTCTCGTTATTGGGTGCGCTAGGTTTGGGTTTTACGGGAAAAGTAGCCCATGCTGCGGCTTTGACCAGGGCGCAACGGGATGCCATGACCCCCGACGAGATCATTGCGGTCATGAAGAAAGGCAATGAACGTTTTCGCAAAGGCAAAAACCAGACACATAACTACCTTGCCGAACAGCGTAAGGTGAGCGCCTCTGGACAATATCCCGCCGCCGTCATTCTTTCCTGCATTGATTCACGCGCACCTGCCGAGATTCTGATGGACTTGGGTGTGGGTGATGTGTTCAATGCCCGGATAGCGGGCAACATCTCCAACGACGATATTCTTGGCAGCATGGAGTTTGCCTGCAAGGTGGCGGGGGCCAAAGTCATTCTGGTGATGGGCCATACTAAATGCGGCGCGGTCGCGGGGACCATCGCCGGGGCGGAGCTTGGTCACCTGACGGGCTTGCTGGCGAAAATTCGGCCGGCAGTCGATGCAACCGCTTATCAAGGCGAGCGTTCAGCCAACAACAATGCCTTTGTCGATGCCGTGGCACGTAAAAACGTGGAATTGACGATTGCCGGCATAACAAAGAGCAGCCCAGTATTGAGCGAAATGGTCAGTGCGGGCAAGCTCAAAATCGTGGGAAGCATGTATGACATCGAAACGGGCGCATTGGAGTTTCTCTGATTTGTGGAATGATCTTAAAGTGACTGTAAGCTTTTGCAAAGAGGGGGTTACGTTCATGGTTCGACAAGCTTGCCACGAACGTAACCATATGATTAGCTTAATACCGTTCGCACTGAGCTTGTCGAAGTGCAGGGTTTTTCGAGGTTCCCATCCGCGTATTCATCAGGAGTCAAACGCATGAGAAGTTTGTGGACGATTTTATGGGCCGCGCCGTTAATGTTAAGCGCGTGTGCCAGTGTTGAGGTGCATACGGACTATGACAATACTGTCGATTTTTCTAAATTTACGACTTATTTCTGGAAAAAGCTCCCGGAATCCAGCAACTCCCTGATGAATGCCCGGATTGTGTCCGCTGTGGACGGGCAGTTGCAAGCCAAGGGCTGGCGGAAAGTCCCGGAAAGCCAGGCCCAAACCGCATTGGCGGGTATCGTGACCGTGCAGGATGGTCAGATCGTCCATACTTTCCATAATAATTGGGGTCCCGGTTGGAACGGAGGATGGGGCGCAAGGGGAATCCATGGCATACCGTCATCACAGGTCGTGAATTACCAGAGGGGCACTCTGGTCATCGACCTGTACGACACCCAGAGCAAGAATGCGATTTGGCGCGGCACGGCATCGGACATCCTTTCCAATAGCCCGTCTGCCATGCAGAGATCATTGAATGACGGCGTTCAAAGGATGTTTGCAAACTTTCCACCCGGCGTGCCATCGAATCCTCGACCGAATTAAAGCAAAGCATTTTTGTTATCCACACGGCTTCCCACTGTATCGGTATCAACATGCGCAAATCTTTCAATTTTAATCAAAGGCTTGGATTACTTGTCGTCATTGCGGGATTGATGATCATAGCTGTCTTTTCGTTGCCACCCATCCCGCAGGATGCCGCCTACCATCAATTCGCAGATAAGAACTCCTACTATGGGGTTTCAAATTTCTGGAATGTGTTAAGCAATTTGCCGTTTCTGTTGGTGGGTTTGCTGGGCCTGTGGGATATAGTCGGAGGGAGGCTTGCCATCTTGCAGGAATTTAAGGCTGGCTACCTGACTTTCTTCATCGGCGTGGCCTTGGTCGGCCCTGGCTCAGTCTATTATCACTTGACGCCCGACAACGCAAGCCTGTTATGGGACCGCCTGCCTATGACCATCGCGTTCATGGCACTTTTTGCGGTCGTCATTGCCGAACACCTGTCTGTTCCTGCGGCACAACGATTATTGTGGCCTATGGTGTTGATAGGTATTTTATCGGTTTTTTTCTGGTATTTCACTGAGTTGAAAGGTCACGGCGATCTTCGCCCCTACGTTGTGGTGCAGTTTGTTCCCATACTCGTAATGCCTTTGATACTCCTTTTTTTCCAACCCACATTCAGTGGGTCAGCCTACCTTTGGGCCATGATTGGCGCTTATGCCGGAGCCAAACTGGCTGAATCGCTGGATGAGCCGATCTTCCGGCTTTTACATGTCATGAGCGGCCATAGCATTAAGCATCTCTTGGCCGCTTTAGGGGCCTATTGTTTTTGGCTGGGCCTTAGGCGGAGGAAAAAACTCGCATCCGACGGATAGACTCAACGCACTTCGGGCGGGGTGTCCGATCATCAAGGGATGTTTTTATTTTCCCTAATTTTCACCGGGAAGTAGCCCGGCGGAACCTTCCTCCAAGGATAACCCTGTTTGGCAAGATCGTAACCGGCATTAAAAAGCAGGTTCATCACCCGATTGTCGAACTCGTCTTCCCGGTTAGTATCCAAGGAATCGGGAATAAACGCCAAATTGAAATCAAGCTGGTCTCGCCGCGCCGTGGTGAAAATGCGGAAAAGATCGCCGAAGCCTTGCGCTCTGATTAATGAAGAGACGGCGCGGGGGCCGATGGAATGCAGCCTGGGATTGACATCCTGCCAATCAGGTCTAAGTTGGCTGTTGCGGATGATATAGACACTGGCTTCGCGGAGTGGCTTACCATCGTTTGAATTTTCCCTAAACTCCTGCGGGTTCAGCATCGAGCCATAGAGGAATACTTGGTTCATCACCCCGCCATCGACATGCATCTCGTCGAAGCGCCGGCCATCGGCTTCGACTTTTAGAAAAACCGGCGGAAAGGCCACCGGAATGGCGGCCGAGGCTACCATAATATCGCGGAACAAACTGAGTGCATTGGGTTGCCCGGATGCGGCAATTGCCCCCATGTTCCACACCACCGGGCGCTGGGCGTCGAGTGCTGTCGTACTGATGTAAAGCCGACGACCTTTCAAATGCTCGGCAGCCACATCCGCAAGCATCTTTTCATCGACAATCTCGGCGGTCAGCTTGGCCAGGGGATCGTTAAGGCCGATGGAATCCGGCCTTAACAATATGGCGAGTAGCGACCTCATCATGAAAATATCCCTGCCTGTGATCGTCGTGTAGGCCTGTTTCAGCTTTTCGTCATAAGCAGGCCCAAGGAAGGCAAAGGGCGCAGTCAACGCACCCGTACTGACCCCGGTGACTAGCTTAAAACTGGGGCGGGTCCCGGATGTGCTCCACCCACACAATAATCCTGCGCCAAATGCCCCGTCACCACCGCCGCCCGAAATGGCCAAAACGTTGACGATAGGCTGTTTTTCAAACAAACCGCTTTGTTTTTCCTGCTCCCTAGCCACAAGCGCATCCTTTTGAAAAACTGGGCTAAATTCGTCGCCCCAAGCCCGCACATCCGGCATTCCGGGAATCTGCACCAAAGGCTCTAACTTCTGTGGAGGAGGGGAATGTGGCCTTAGCACGGCGCACCCCACCAACAAAACCGTCGTTGCGGCTACCATCAAGAACCTAAGCATACGGATAGGCACGGCTGCCTTCCAGTGGACATCGTCTGTCATGACGCCAGGTCTAGTTGTTGGCATAAGCATCGCGGATACCTTTGTTCGAGGAAGTTTGCCCGGCTTTAGGCAGGTTTGCGGGGGTTGCGAACAGAGCATGTGACATAGTTTCGTGCTTGATATATTCTAGGGTTTCCAAAACCGTATGCGGTTGCCCGCGGTACAGGAGGCAGTAGTCAGTTTTCGGTGAACGCTTGTAATTGACATAAAAAATCAAAGGACTCGACAGGAACGATGATGTCGCCTCACTGCCATTAAGCTAAGCCGTTCGTGGTGAGCTTGTCGAACCATGAACGGCTTAATTTGCAACAAGTTGGGATTTTCCGTTCACCCTTCGACAAGCTCAGGGTGAACGGGAAAATCCTTAACTTAATGGCAGTGTGGTGTCGCCTACGGAGCCTCGTTCACCATCAGGCAGACACTAAAGACTTTAGATCATCTTGAACGTTCAGGCAAGCCATATGGTCTTATCATAAACCAATATAATGACAACTGTTAGTTGTCATTTTGAGAAGGGAACTCTGCTGCGCCACAATCGCTTTGAACCCTAATTTTCCAGGTATCCTCCCGGGATTTGCCTTTTTTTTTATTCCATTGATTCGGGAAGCCTTATGCGCCAGTTTCTGCTTTTTTCAGTATTGTTCCTACTTTCTGGTTGCGCCTTCATCAAAGGCTACCAACTGGACCAGCGCCACGGTAGAGCCGACCCTTCCCGTTTCGACCAAACGCCAGACCGACAAGCCATCGCTAACGCCCCGGTTGAATATTGGCGCGATGTGAAGCCCATCACCGACAATCGCTGTGCGGTTTGCCACGGGTGCTTCGATGCGCCTTGCCAGTTGCAAATGGGTAGCGTGGAAGGCATCACCCGTGGTGCGAACAAAACCAAAGTCTATGACGCGGTTCGGTTGTTTGCCGCCAACCCCAGCCGTTTGTTTGTGGATGCGCAAAGCAATGCCGCATGGCGGGCAAGGGGGTTCCATCCGGTCCTCAACGAGCGCGAGTCAACTGCGGAAGCCAACCTAGATGCCAGTGTCATGGCGAGAATGCTGACGTTGAAATCCAAACACCCATCTATCGCTGGCAGTCCACTCCCGAATGACCGCTTCGATTTTTCACTGGATCGGGATCAATATTGTCCGGCGATTGAAGAATTTGACGATTTCGCCAACCAACATCCTGAGTGGGGGATGCCTTACGGGCTACCCGCACTGTCGAAGAAGGAGGAACAGACTATCAAGCAGTGGTTGGAACTGGGCGCACCCGCCGCGCCGCCCAAACCGCTCTCCGAACCCCAACAGAAACGCATCGCCCAATGGGAAGAATTTTTAAATGGCGATGACATCAAATCTGCTTGATTACTAAAATTATTTATTGGCTTTTTAAATCTAATGCTTAAATAGATTCAACTGTTTTTTTGCATAGCTTTGACTTGTTTACCAAATAACCGCAAGTCATAATATCTTCGTAATAGTCCAGTCCATATATATACCATGCTATGCAAAGAGCATAGAAAAGAATTGGAATTATAAGTATCCAAATGCCTAAATAAGAAGCGGATACCAAACAAGCGTAAACTGAAAATATTAAGAATATACAACAGAGAGAGCGACCAAACATTAGTTGAGTGAAAGCGAATCGTATATTTGAACTATTTTCGGAGACCTCACTTGTCAAATAAATATAAAGAAAAGCATCCCTGAATTTACGGTCAGTATTTTCCGAAAAAACCTCTGTTGTTATTTCCTTTAATTCGTTCGTTGTAATATATGCAAAAAGCCCATTTTTCCAATTTTTCACTCTATTCCGCAATAACATAGCAGGCAAAGATAAAATTATAAAAGACGAAAGATAAATAAAAAATCCAACAGCCAAAAGTGACAAACCAGTAATAGAAATAATTGTAATGTATGGAACACCGTCAAATTCTTTTACATGCTTTATAATTACGCTCGATATTGTTGTTTTATCACTCTGAAATAAATCAAAAATAATAACCAGAACCGCAGAAAACGTACCAAGCAAAAGCATGGAAAATACCATGAACGCCTGTGACCCAGGTTTGTTTGTAGGTAAGTTATTCATAAACTAATCCTTACAATATATTAAAGAACACATAAGATTTAGGTTAAGGATTATTGGGTGATGAGATAACCGCACTTTCCGCTTTGGGGTTTTTTTCGACTATTACTTGATATATACATTTCTTCTTCCAAGCATCATGGACGGAACATGAAATATAATTAGAACTTGGTGCTGTTTTAGCTACCTCAATTACCCCTAACAGATATAAACCGTAGCACACTGATAAAAAACATAGACACCATAAAACGATTGGGCCAGAAGCCCCCTCCAATGCGAAACCACTTCCAGCCTTAATGGAGACTGTTCCTGAATAAATTTGTAGGGTCATCACTAAAGTAAAGGATAGCACAGCAGCGAAAACTGCCCCAATTATCGGTATAAAAGTTGGATGAATCGGCAAATCATGGTATAGACGAATGCCATATATAACAACGACCCCCCCCATACACCAAAAGAAAATTACGAAAATGACATTAACAAAGAAACCCGTAGGTTTAGTTAAAGCTGGTATTGCCTTCAATTCACCATCAGTTTCGCTCATCTCTGTTCTCCTATAATGGCCTAGCTTCAAAAAAACTTAGTCAGCAGCACACTACCCCCTCTAATTTCGTTTGTCAAGGGTGGAGAAATTTAATAATTTAATCACCTTCGACAGCGCCAGCGTCGCCAAGGGTTTGGTCGGGGACAGGCCGCAAACGGCGCTCATCATGGGCTATACCTTGCTGGAGCGCATGCATTATTTATTGGTGGCGGGTTTCGATGTCTATGGCAACACTGCCCATCAACTCCAATCTAGGCTCTACATGGACTTCCTGCGCATGGAGGGCGAGTTTGCCGTCCTCGCCCTCTTGCCTATTGACTCCCGCGACACGGTGCGCGACATTTGGTATCGCAATGCCTCCGAGAACGTAATACAGTATTTGAACGGGAGCAGGGCACTTTTCCTTCAGGACAGCGGCGTGAACTATCAAACTGACGACCCTTGGCCTGAATTGCTGGGGCTTTGGAAGGCACATCTCAAGCCTGTGTTAGACAAGCGTTACGACTTTACCCAAGGCAAGTTGGATAATGAAACTTGGGAATCTCTGCTGCAATTGTCCGGTTTGAAAGGCAGGGCAGTCTCGTTTTTGCCTGAAGTGACGTTGCTGACCGTGCTCGACGGAAAAGGACAGAAGCATCACTTTAGCATTTTACGCAATAGCGCCCACAGCAACATCTCGCAGATGTTCAAGGAGGATGCCCGCCGCTTGCCTAACGAGGACACCTTGACGGTGGTTCCCGGCTTTTTGGGGGCTTACCCCAATGCCTTCTACCAAGTGGAATCATCCCATTTGCCGAGATTCGTCAGGATGGTCGGCAGTCTGCAATCCGAGGCTGATTATTCTGCCCTCAGTTCGCAGTTTGCCATCCGCCGGACGGACAATCGGTTTTGGTCGCATAGTGATTCTCTGATTGAGGGCTATCGCAAGACCTTTCCTGTCGAAGCAGGGTTATTCGATTACAACCGGTTTGAGAACCGCTAAAAGGCCATTTGAATAATATGGAAAAGCGACTGCAAGTGGAATTTTTCGGAAGAGAACAATGACCGCGACCCGGAAGTTAAACCTACCGTAAGATTATGTCATCTTTTCCCGTATTCGTTTCTATGACTTGTTCTTTGGCAAGCAATTTGCGTTTGTTGGCAGTCTTCATCTGTCCGACAAATTCTATTGAAGGGCTGAGCGTGTAAACCACTTCCAGAAGTTTTCCGCGAACCCCAAGCACTTCTTTCTTTCCGACGCTCATCAATACATGGCCCTTTAGTTCGTTGAAAGCAGCGTCAAGGGCAGCGATTGCCTTGCGTTCCAAACCATACCCTTCCAGAAGGCCGCTGTCACGCCGGACGGTGCTGTAGCGAATCTCAAACGAGGTTGCAATGCTGGCGAAGGTAAACTTCATGGACAATTGCTTGTGTAGCCAACGTGCCAGTTGGCTCCTATAACCCATCATCTGGGCATAGTTGAACTGTCGATAGGTCAGTTCGTCGATTGCCTGGGTGACCAGAGGGTGAAATTGAACCAACCATTTTGAATTAGGATCTTCGGCTAGTTTGGCCCTTGAAACTGCTGAAATACTAGGGAAATAGTTGCTGCGGCTAATGTCTTTGATTTCTTTGTCGTCTGCTGTGCGGATATCAATGATGCTTAGTGAAAGAATATCTAGGCTTAGGATGATTTCGTGATAAGACCGGGTATGTCCTCGGCGCTTTAACTCTTCGCGGAGCATGTAAAGTGTAAACACAACACCGCTGTGATAGTTCTTTTTGTCGAAAAACCCACTTTTCTGATCAGCGGCTATTTTCCGCAAGGCATCTTCAATCAGTTCTTCGTTTGCGCTTGGGTAATAGTCTTTTGTCGTGCCGTCTTTTTCTTCAATGCGGGCAGGCCGAATCACCGCTTTGAAAGCCATTCCCTTATAATAAAAATCGATCTTCAGCAGTGGAAGTATCCCATTCTCCCGGGTTTTTTCCATGGCCCGTCGCGAAACCGAATAGCGGGGAATGCTGTCCCAAAGGTCGAGTGCATTGGAAAGCCTATCCTTTTCAATTGGTCCGTTGCAGAGGAATGCGCCAAAAAGGTCAAGTTGTTTGTTTTTGAATGCCGTTGGGGCAAGGGGGGTTATGCTGTTTGCCTGTTCTTTCATGAGATTTTCCGTCACTTAATCTTTGTCGTATCTTAGAGGGTGTGCGTATGATTTATCAACAGGTGTGGAAAGCAGCACGGGCTTGCCCACTGGTTCCCTGAAGGATAAAAGAAGGATAAATAAAAGAATAAAAGAATAGAAGCTTGGAAAATAAAAAAATTAAAATTAAAATCATATATTTACGGGTTAATTTAAAGCGTTCCCGGAACTTAAACCTACTGGCCGCAAAGAAAAACACCTCTAAAATAAGCGACCCGGAAGCTAAACCTACCACACATGGAACCTAAACCTACCGCTTTTCTGTTGACGTGGAAGTTAAACCTCCTTAGTTTATGCCGACCCGGAAGCTAAACCTACCGTCTGTTGCCATCCTGAAACGATCAATCTGTGGATAAAATTCATGCCGGAAGCTAAACCTACCGCGACCCGGAAGTTAAACCTACCGCTTTGGCCGCTTACCCGGAAGTTAAACCTACCGCTTTGGTCGCTTACCCGGAAGTTAAACCTACCGCTTTGGCCGCTTACCCGGAAGTTAAACCTACCGCTTTGCCAGCTTGCCTGGAAGTCAAACCTCGTTCGCCTACCGTCCAATGTCTGCGCGAAATTCACGGGAAAAGGCGAAGGCTCGAAGCTCCATAATGGAATAATATTGACACAGATCATAAATGTCATCCAAAATCAGATGTTTTTGAACCACATCAAAGATTGTAACCAGTCCGAGGGAGAAAATGTTCGATGATCGTCGAGCCGACAATTCATTTTGCAGTGCAGCTTATTGGAATCTGTGCCGCGTTATTCCTTGCCTATCGGTCCTTCCAAAAACGCCGCATCCAGTTGGGCGATGAACCGACGCTGCCTCAATATTTTGTTGGAAAGAACACTTACTGGATAGGTATCGTCTCTTATTGCTTATTTATGGCTTTGCTTTATTGGTTGCTGACAGAGAACTGGTTGCCCGTGGAGCCCTTGGTGAGCCTGATCGAACAGAGTGCAAGCTCCGGGGAGGTGCTGGAGCTTCTCAACGGTTTGGATGGAGATACGCTCATACCGCTGATTTCCGCCGGATTGTTTCTTTTCTTGATCGCTTGGGAAAACAAGTTCAATCCACTGCTTATTTTGAGGGACAGTGTTCACGACGCTTTTGCCATTCCGACCAAAGCGGTGGTGGTTTATAACGCACTGATAGCTTCGCGGCTGTCAGCCGCTGACGACCGATTGAAGGAAAGAATTGCCGATCGTTTGCTGGTGTCGAGCATTGATGAGGGCGATTACGAAAAATCAAGCGCCACGGTCGAGTATAAATGGGCTCATAATTGCCTTCTGTTCGATCGAATCCAAAATTATGCCGACCAGTCATCATATAGCCGGTTTTTTCACGAACCTTCTTTGAAATGGGGGGCAATCTGCATCTCTTACAACGCCATGTCAGAGAAGATTGCCGTTTGGAAAGAGGCTGAACCGCACTATACCAAGACGGTGAATTTGCTCAAGGAACTGGACCAGCTCACCGCTTTGCTGTGCCGTTTGCTGGCCTGCCTCATCGTGTTCGGTAGCACCAGTGAAACCGATATTTGGGCAACGGTGAAGCAGCTTGGCGGAAACATCCACGAGGCCCGGCTGAAGCATACCTATAAATATGTGTTGCTATTTACCGCAGTCACCGCCATCGGCGTGATGCTGGGCCGGGAGATTTCGGTCGTTTTGCATAATAACTTCCTCTTTCCCGATAAACCGCTGAAGCATTTCAGCTATACAACGCTCCGGTGGATCGCCTATGCCATTCTCATGTATGTCCTTCCGATAGGGATGGTCTTTGTTTCCCGGACGCTTTCCTTCAGACGGCAAAGGGAGCAAGCGGACCGATACTATGGCTTTTATATGGCAATGATGATCATGGGCTTTATTGTCAGCACCTCGGTGTCTGCGCTTGTTCTCGAATTGACCTTTTATCGAAGGGAGCATTTTAATTTTCTGGAAAGCTTCATGCAGCACATGCGCTGGGGCATACTCCCCGCATTGATAAGCGGCTTTGTGGCTTATCAAATGGACACGCCGACAAGCGACTCGGAAACCTTAGGCGATCTTGTGACATCGATTACGCTGCGCTTTTTAGGATGGGGAATGGTGGCTATCGTCATCATGCTTTACGCGACTGACAACTTTACCATTGAGGAACCGAATCTGCGTTTCACCCTAGTCGGCACGGCTTTCTTCGTGATCGGTTTGTTGGGCACGTGTGCCAGATTCAAATCCGCCAAGGAAAATGACTTGCCTTGACCTTGCTTCGCCTGTCAAAGCAAGCTTTGACGCTCCAATGCTGAGCTATGGGGAATGACTAGGGCGATTTCCAGCCATCATGTCCGCCGACGTTTCATCCAGCCTAAATTTTATATCCGGTTTCAGTATTCGATAGACAGTCTCGGATGGTTTTTGCAAGCTCATCAGGCGATTTTTCCTTGGCTGAATTCCAACGTTCTTCGAATTCTTTTGAACGGGTAATCAAGGCCGGAGCATAATAAAAAAGACGGTCGTCGATGGGTACAGAAAACCCTTTTTCAACACATATCGATGGGGCTAAAATCCAGGCGATGGCTTTGAGCAAGTCCAATTTCAAATGCCATTGCTGTTGATCGGCATAATGGGGTTTTTGCGTTTTTTCCACCTGCGTTACCCAAGAGCATAATTGCAAGGCTTCGGCCTCAGGCAATTCTGTGAGAGGGGGTTGCAAATCTTTCAATACGCTGGCTTTAAGCACACGTTGATCCACCGCAGAGGCAAAATGGTGGAATAAACGCATCCTTTCGCTGGCATCCTTGGTGGGCGGGGTAATGGCAAGCCTGGCATCGGGCAGTATGGGCCAATTTGGATCTCGCAAGTGATAATTATCCGGCAAGTGGGCAGTTTCCTGTCCGAGGACAGGCTCGTTGTTGGAAGCTTCATCCTGTACTGGCTGTGCTTCAATGGGTTCAAAGTCGCTGAAAGACTCATTGGCAGATTCAGGGGATGTTTCCCCTGCTAAAAGCCTAGGGTTTTGCTCTTGCAAAGCCTGTACAAATAGTTTGGCTTGTTCCATTTTTTCCAGTGCCGGGATGGATAAGGCCGGCAGCCTTGCCGATTCGGGCAAGACGATAATATCCCAGCGTTTGCCCAGTTCTTCCAGTTCGTAACGCTGGGAGGGAATCCAGCCGGCCATTGACAAGGTGTCGGCAAGGGCGCGGTCCAAAGGCAGCAGTAAAGCGGCCAAAGCCTCAGCGGACAGGGGGGAGCGCTGGCGCAGGCAGGCGGGCCGTTCACCGGCTAATAGGCGGGCATAGAATTCCTCCAACTCCTCAGTGGATATGGCCTTCAATGCGTCCAAGCCGTTTTGTATGGCTTGTGCCAATTGGCTTGGGTCCAAGCTCCTCTGTCCGTTGATGGTTAGCACAGTTTCGTGGCGCGACCAATCCAGTGGCTGCGATTGAACCCACCAGATGTCGTCCGTCCATGCGGCGGTTTCGGGCAGACCGAGCAAAGCCGCCGCTGCCGCCGGGTATTCCGCATCCAATTCCAGCAATTGCTTTTCCAGAAAGTCCTTCCGCCCCGTCGCATCCACCGCCCGGCTAAGGTAAGCCGTACCGGCGACATACGCGGTCAGTTTCCCGCCATGGCTGAATGATCGCCAAAAATAGAGCTTTCCGGCTGGCGGGGTGTCTTCGCTGCCTAGCAATAGATCGCGCGCCAGCCCATCATCGGCTTTGCAAGCCTCGCTGCGGGCGATCCAACGAAAATCAGAATTGGCACCATGCACCTTGCCCCATATTGCACGATGAAAAACCATGGATGGCATGGGTTCTTGCCTAGGCTTTAAAGCGGGCCAAGTAGGGTCTTTTTTCATGAGTTTGTCGCCAACTGTCCAATCAACCATGCAAAGGGTATCATCAGGTTAAACGGCTTGCCTTTGGTTTTGATGCGCAGATTGAAGCTTTCATCGTAAAAGGTATTGGCTTCAATCACGCCGTGGTGGAGTCCCACACCCACGGATGAGACCGGGAAGAAATGGTAATTGGCACAGAACCTTTCTAATAAAGGCGTTATATCCCAATGATCGTTTTCCCGGACAAAGGCATCCGGTGCTTGGCAAGCACGGCGGTAGTCAGCCGGGGAGTCGATCAAGCAGTCGGCCTTGGAGATACACACGGCGATGGGTCTTTGGTCTTTCGGATTGGCGGCTTGTGGTTGGCTGGCCCGTCTGTCCGTGTGCATCAGCCTTAAAAGATGCGACAGTTGCGATTGAATATGGCGCTTGTCGCGGGTGGGGTCTATCATCAACACGAGTCCCAAGGCGGTATTGATGCGGTTTCTGGCATCGTTATGCAGGGTTTCGTGTTCGAAATCTTTTCCCCCCCGGTCCTCCAAGGTCAGCAGAGCCTTGGCCCCGGTTTCACGGTTGCAAAACTCATAGGCGATTTGTTCCGTCAAACCAACCGAAGTAGCGGGCGGGAATTCGTTGTTGAGGTGGTATTCCTGCATTTGATCAATGAATTTCAAAGAATCGGCATGGGTGGGGTAGACATCCCAATCGCCTTGCCCGTCATGGGTTTCCAAATGCAGTTGCGCCATTAATACGGTTTTTCCCGAGGCTGAGGGACCCCAAATGGCCAAGGGTATGACAGAATCTTCGGACTCAGGCGCGGCCATGGTGACTCCTTTCCTTGCCCAATGCGGCAGCGGCATTGTGTAGCCTTAGGCGCAGATTGACGGGGACAGGCATGTCGTCGCCTAGTTTACGCAAGGCCAGTAGCAAGGCTTCGACTTCGTGGGGCTTGGGATGCTTGTGTTTGTGTTGCTCCAATTCAGCCAATTGAACATCGACTATTTGCGCCGTCAGTCTAAGGGCTTGCTGCTCAAGGCGGTCGAATAGCGTTTTGGCTTCTCGCAATTGCGGCAAATGCTCTTGCGCAACCGGGTCGGGAATGCCGTAAGTCAAATCGGCGACATGATTGAGCCATTCGTCTGAACAATGGACATGAAGGCGTTCTTGCTTGAAGGTTTGCAGCCTTTCTTTCAGTGTGACAAGCTGCTGTTGCCAGCCTTGTTGTTCGGCGGACAGGCGTTCAAGGAAGGCAGCGCCTATTTCGACCCTGTCCGCCAACTCGCGTAGGCGTTCTATTGGGCCATGCATTGGGCTTGCTGCCATGGCCGCATCAGTCTCCATCTGCGCGAGCAGGGCTTCGGCCTCTTCTTGTTCGCCGGGAGGAAGCCTTTGATGCGTTAAATCCGACAAATCTACCCGTTGGCGGTCCCTGCGCTGTTCCAATTCAGTCATGGCTTTGGCGAGGAGCTGTTGCAGCCTCAGGCATTCCTGCGCCAGTGCGTCCAATCTGCCCGCGAATTCCTCAAGGACGATAGGTTTGATGGGTAGATTGGGTGCTTCGACGGGAAAACCGGCGGCGCACAATGCAGCGACATGGAGATTGATTTCCGTCAACCGTGCGTCTTGCTCAGTTTGACAATGCCGAATGAGGGTTTCCCGATGATCGTCGAGCTTGGTTGCCAGCGACTTTGCCTCTTGGCGGGCTTTATCCAGCGTCCGGTTTAAAACCCCCTCAATCAAAGCCTCTATGCTGGGTGTCAGGTCTTCGACGGCGCAGCCAATCCTGGCGGCTTCCTGTAGCAAATGCTCATTGTCTAGGCGTAGTTTTTGTTGGCTATAGGCTAGCTCTTCCCGGTCTTTCGCGGCTTGCTGTTGCAGTTCGGCCACTTGACGGTCTATTCTATGGCTTTGGCGTAGCGCGATGAGTAGATTGTGAGCTTCGTGCGGTTGGCAAAGAGGCTGGGTCTTTTGTTCCAGCGATTCGGCGTTCCGTCTGATTTCATCTGCCAAAGGCATGTCATTCAGTCGGCGCAGTTGGGTTTTCAAATGGGTGCAATGTTCTTGCAGGCGCTTTTCCAATGCGGGTTCTTGATCGTTGGTGATGGCGCTGAAATCGGCTTCGGCCTCCTTGAATATTTCCAGCCAGTCTTTGTGGCGGTGGACGCTGTCCCAGCCGCCTTGCTTGAGCGTAGCCAAGCGACGGCGGATGTCTTGGATGTCCTGCGTCCCCTTTTGGTGAGTGTCCAAGGCATAGACCAAGTCGTCCAGCAATTCCTCCAGTTCGGCTAATTTGCTGTCACGCAATGCCCTGCCTTGGGTGATGAGTTGCTTGCGCAAGTTTTCGGCCTCTTGCAGCAAAACCTGCCAAGCATCGGCATCACGCCGCCGCCAGTCCGTCCCCAGTTGGCGGCGGCGTTGCTCCAAGCTGCGTTCTTGGTCGGATGGTGCCTCCAAACTACGGTTCCATTCACGAATTTCCGTCAACAAGCCAGACAGGCTTTGCAATTCTTGCGGTTCGGGGCGGTTGAGCAGTGCTTCCAAAGGGGCGCATAACTTTTTGATTTGCCTTGCCCCTTCCAAGGAGACTCGGCCGGCTGCCATCGCCAGTCGCGATCTTTGCAGTTCCGTTTCCAAGGCGGCGGTGTCAGCATCGCTGCCGAGTCGCCTGATGATGGCATCGGCTTCTTGGAAGGCCCGCAAGGCTTCAATGTGGAGTCTAACGGCTTGGCCGATTTGCTCCGCCTCTTGTTTGGCACGAGTCACATCGGTCTCCCGCTCGCAAGCTGCCGGCAGTTTATGCAACTCCTCCCGCCATTGCCGGCAAGTGCCCTCGCCGATGGCGGATAATTCACGCTCATGGGTGAAGAGAATAAGCAACTCGTCAAGCTCAGCATCCAATGCTTGCGATTGATTTAGCAAGTCCCCTAAATCCAAGGCAAGCTTGGACAGGGGGCGGTGGCGTTGGATATAGTTCTCGGCTTGGCTTTTGCGGGGAAACAGCCGTTTCAACTCGGTTTCTATATCGCCTTGCAATAAACGGCGAAGACGGTGGAAACTCTCTGCCCGTGTTTCGACCGAGTCACCCCAATTGCGTAAGTCGGAAAGCAAGCCTTCCAGTTGTTGCTTAGCTTTGTTGTCGAACATAGCTTCTGTACCGGTAAGTTAGTGGCTCTTGATGTCTAGGGTGGGTGTCATGCGCAATACTTCACAATATCTGGTCCAGTAGTTTTAATGCGGCTTTGCGTTGCGGTGCTTGATCGGGATTGGTTGCCAAGGCCATAGGCGTTTGCAAGGCATCATCCGGGCAAGCGCACAACCAATCACGACTCCATTCCAACAGGCGCAGCAACAAGGCACTGTCGTCGCGGATGGCATCGGTCAAGCCGATGCCGCCGGGGTAAAGATCGACAATGGCCAGACCATAGGATTCCTCACCGTTGATATCGGCACCATTCAAACAGGCCACTTCCAGCGCATCTTCTTCCACGCCTAGGTGAACGGGTAGCACGTGGCGCAAAGCTTGGCACAATGAAGTCAGCGCACTGGTGTCGTCAAACCTTCGCGTCAGGCGCAACACCACGGCGCGGGTCTTGAACTTGTCGGTGAGGGGGCTGACAAAATAGTTGGGTTTCGGCGTTTCGATGGGCAGGCGGCAGGGGTCTTCGGTCCATTCGAGCCAGCCGGTCACTTCTTCTTGGTAGTGCAGTTCGACCGCCAGCCGGGTCAAGATGCCTTGCCTGCCGATGGTGACTTCTTCTTCCCCGCGCAAGGGGCGGATGCCGAACACAGCGGCGGAGTGGATGCGCCAATTGGCATAGCATTGGTCTTCCCGCTGGCAATCCACCCAACCTCGCCGTTTGGCTTCTTCCACCGAATGCCAGTCACGAATGCGATAACGCTGCCCGTCGCGTAGGAACACCCGTCCCGGATACGCCGCGATCAATAGCCTTTCAGGATCCAAACGCAGACACACCGTCCCGCCTTCGCGCACTTCCAGCAGTTGGCTGCCTACCGTGTCCAAAGGATAGAATTGACCGGCGGGTATGCGTAGACTCTGGTATTCAAACTCAGGAATCAATCGACCGTTTTCGCCTAAAAAACGCACTTCGCGCCGGGTCAATTGGCCTGCGTCGGCCAAATCCCGCAAAGTTTCAGCCACCACACGCTCATCCGACAAGGCGCTTTCCAGCAAGCCACGGCGAGTGGCTGGCATTTCATTCAGTGCCAACAACAAATGCCGCTTGATGATCGCCGGACAGGATTCCGCACACACCAACCGCTTGGATCCGGGTAGGTCGTGGTCTTTGGCGAGCCGTCCCAATAAGTACGTCACATAAGGGTTGGATGGTGGCACTAGGCCAATATGACCGGATAGAGAGGGCAGTGCGCGTCCACTTTGTGCCAAAGTAGGCTGCAATGCCAGCACGTCGGCGGGGTTCAAATGCAATAAGCGGACATCTGCCGAGGCGGGGTCAGGGCGTAGCCGTTCGCCCATCGTGTTGCCGTTGACCGGGAGTTGGCGGAACTGATTCAATTCTTTGGTCGTCATGAATTCTGTGGCTTGCAGGCAGGTTGACCAACCGCCCGTCACGGAGGCCGCCGCCGCCCGAAACAGCAAGTATTGCCCCTGAGTTGGCGAGGCGTTCTTTGCCTCTAGCAGATAAAGGCTGGTCGATCTCGCCCAACCCGACCCGACATGGGTTTCGGCGGGGTTGGAATGGGGCAGGAGTCGGCGTACAAAATCGCCTAATTGGGTATCGGGGGAGGCCGAACGCAATAAGGCCAAGGTGCGGATATCAGGCCGACCCTGAAAGCGCAGCATCCGATGCAAACGGCGGGTGATGGCCCACAAATTGGCAGCCATGACCCCGCTGTAATCATCCAACCGCCACCATGCCACCAAACCAATGCGACGGGCAAACCTCGGGTTTTTCATCTGCGCCAGCAGACGGTCAGACAAAAACTCGGCATCGGCCACCCAAATCAAGGCGCTGTCAGGGATTTCCCCATAGTCCAGCGCAACCACTGCTTGCCCTGTATCGGGCAACCAGCCCCTTAGTTGATCTGCCATATTCGCGGACCCGCTAGGCACTACGATCAAGGTGACGGTGTGGAATTGCTGATGCAACAAGATTGCCGCCAGGCTTAAGACTTCCACTTGACCGCAGTCATCGGGGGCGAACACCACTTGGATAGCGCCATAATCGTCATCATCGAGCCGGTTTTGTCGCAGTAGCGTGGTGACACCTTCAATCAAAGGCGGTGCGACATGGTTGGCCCCAATGCCATCCAAACGCTGGGCGAATGCCTGCGCGTCAAGGCCACGCACGGTTCGCTTGGGTTCTTTGGCAAACGGCCAATTGGGCAAGGGTTTGGCTTGAATGCCGCTATCCGCCATGCAGTCAGGCCAAGGCTTTGGGTTGGCGATACTCTCGGAGGAAGCGGTTTCTGTAACGAGTCCCATGTCCGGCATTTCCCGTCCCTGACTGAATGCCAAGCCTGACAAAGTCAGCAGGGTCACGACCAACATGCTCCAGACTGCCGCCGGGTAAGCGCTTTCGCCGCCGCCTAAATCAACGGCTTTGACTGCTACAATCAAGGCTAATGGCAAAGCGCACCACAATAGCCAATGGCGAGAGTTGAAAAACCCCACTCCGCCAACCAGCCAAGGCATTGACTCGCCCGTTGAGGGTTTTGCCGCCAAGCTCGTCAGCAACACTCCACCCCAGCCTAGGAAGGGCAGGGACAAAGCCAACCAATATTGTAAGTTGCCGCCAGCCAAGTCCATGCGCAATGTCCACGCGACCGGCCAGCCTAAGGAGGGCATCACTTGCGACAATGCCAGCAGGAAAGCCAATGGAAACAGGCTATAAGTGGCAACGCGGCTCCAATAATCACCCCGGTCACCATCCGGGCGGCGCAAACCCGCCAGCCGATCCATGAATATCGCCAAAGCAGCAGCAAGCACTAGCAATGAAACAGTTAAGATCAGTCCAGTAGGCATTGGGTATTCACTCCTATTTTTACCCGCAATAGATAGGCGCGGGAGGCATCCACGCCAACAAAGTGGTGCGACTCAGTGATGCCCAACCCGGTCAGGGTGGACGGAACCCCTTGCAAGCCCAACCAAATTTGAGGCAATAGGCAATAGACTTGATCCACTGGCACACCCTCTTGGGCGCGCCAAGAAAATGCCGTGGAAAAGTTTCCATGGCGTTCGAGCAAATCCCGCAATTCACGCGCCCTGGCATTTTGTTCGATGCCGATGTCGGGTTTGGCAAGCTCGCCTTCAAAGGGGTCTTTGTATTGTTCGCTCAATTCGTCTATGAAGCGCAAGGGATAAAGAAAAGCATCACAATAGCGCTCATCCCATTGCTTGAAAGGTTTGCGCAGTGTCTGCATGGACGAAAATGGCCCGTCCAAACGCGGGATGGAGTCCAAAATAGTCTCATAGTCCTTGTATTGCTCCAAGGTATGGCGGATGCCGGTCCGTTCATGATCCATCCGTGTCCAGTTTTCGTTGGGCACGTCCGGGTTGATGCCATGCATGACGAGGAACTCGCGCAATTGCCCACGCAGCCAAGCCACCTCGCGCTGCCGTTCACTTAGGCGTTTTAGCACACGGCTCAATTCCCGACCGACATCGCTACGAATGCTCAACGCCATGTCTTGACGCATGCGCTGCAAAAAACCATCCAAATGCCTGCCTAATTCGCCGTCCGGGCGTAGCAGCGAATGCAGCCGACCCACTAATCGCCCACGTTCAGGGTCATTCCAAAACCGCCGCCCCCGTTGCAAGCGCCCAACGATGCCTTGTTGGGCGACGCTTGCCAGTAAACCCCATAGGATAGCAGTGAATAGGATGAGCAAAATAGTGGGATGCCCCGCCAGCCATTGCAGCAAAGGATATAAGCGTTGCCATAGGAATGGGGCGGTCAGCGGGTCGGGCGGGGGGAAGGAGAGCGCCTCGACCCACATCGGGGTAAGGCCAAGGCCGAGCAGTAGACTGAATAAAGGCCACCACTTGCTCAAGTCGTGAGGATTAAGCTGCCCACGCTTGATATGCTGGTAGCGTTGGTAGTCCTGCCGCAGCAAAGCACAGCCTCCGCTACTCGGTAATTTCTGATTGGTGGTAATTTCCGGGGTTGGCTCGCTGGTCAAACCCGACAAGACCGTATCCACTTCACGCACGACCGCGCCTAAGGTTGCGGGTTGACGGCTATGCAAAGCGGCATCAATGCCATCGCGCAAGTTTTTTGCCAAATCGACCAAAGGTTCGCGATCAAGGATTTGCCGGATTTGCTGATGGGCGTGTGCTGCCCATTCGTTTTCCATCTGTCGTGCCGCCTGACTATAACGGGACTCGACTTGCCCCGACCAGTCGGTTCCATCAATCGGTATTCGGGCCAGTTCCTGCGCGATGGACTCCAATTGCTTGTTGATGTCCATCGGCAAAGTCATTGCCTCCAATAATCGGTTTAGCGCCTCGACCCGGTAAGCACCCAATTGTTTGCGCAATTCCAACGTGCCTGCCTCCCCCTGCCGAATACCCCCATCGGCTAGGTAATCCAACCAATCCATGCCGAAGCGGGCAGCGGCAAGACGGCGCAACAAACCACCGCTGCGTTCCAGCAGGCGGATGCCGAAGGTGGCCAGTAGTGGCTCTTGCGCGGTTTTGGGTTGGTAAAAGGCTTGCAACTCGCCACGCTGGCCTTCGAACAGCAGAAATTCGAGGAATAGGCTGATCTCGTCTATCCTCATGCGCTCACTGCGCACACCCCCTTTGGGGTCTTGACCATCGACCAGATAAATCCGGCCAAATCCCGGTTTACCCTCGCCGCGTTGTTGCTGCCAACGCTTAATAGCATTGTACACGGCGGTGCGAAGCGCTTTGCTTTGCTCAGACATGTACCAGTAGTTTTCAAAATCCAGAATTTGAATGAAGTTCAATGCGCCTGTCCCGCTCACCTGACGTTGCAACTGGGTGGCGTAACGGTTGAGCCGTTCGATGCCGGCTAGCAACAGCGGATTTAGCCGCCCTAAGGCGGCACGGTCGCGAGGTTGGGCGATGACGATGACATCCAAGCCCAGCGGCAGGTTCTCCCGGCGCATGGCGCGGGTGGCTGCATCCAGCAATAGCTTGGCTTTTTCCTCCATGACCGCAGCCAAAATGCTTTGGTCATCATCCACTTCGACCGGTTCAATCTGCTGGTAAAGATCCCGCATAAGCTCGGCATGGCTGTCTTCTTGAACACGCCTCCGGTCGGCTTGCGCGGTATCGTTCAGGTGGGGATGAACCCATAGCAGAGCCAAATCGCGCAACCGCCGCGCATTTTGATCCTCGCCACTGGATTGTTCCCATGTCAATACCCCGCGGGTAGCCGTACTGTCCAGAAACCGGCGCAGCACATCCAGTCCGAAATCACCGTAACCAATGATGAGCGTGGCGCGGTGGACAGGCGTGTTGGCATCGGTCATGGACTAACCCAATTCCAAGCCACTGTACAAGCCACCTGTGGACGAGGTGGCCGGTTGCGCCCCCCTTTGTCCCAGTACGCGGATGAGTGCGCGCAGGATGGGACGGTCGAGGATGTCTTCCCGGCTCATTTCGCCGCGAAACTCGCGGAGGTTCATCTGGTTTAACAATACGGTGAATTTTTCCGCCAATTGAACGCAGCCAGCTTGCTCTTCATGGGATCCAAGCTCGGCTTGAACTGCCGCAATGCGCCGATCCATTTCCTTTTGCAACTCCTCGATACGGTGCATCTCGCCGAGTCGGTATAAGGCACTGGAAAAATTCCTGCCCAGTTCCTCGATTTGGCCTTTGCCGTCCACGCGCCAAACCAAAATTCCATCCTGGAAACCGATGATACTGGTGGCAAGCCCCTTCGCCAGCAGTTCCAACGACCAGCCGACCGCCAATTCGGATCGGCGAGGGTTCAGGTTGGGCAGCGATTTTTCCCAGTTGAAATCCGTATGCAGGTTGTAACTGCGACGCTCATCGGCGGCTTGTGCCAGATAGGATTCCTCGATGTCGCCCACCACTGCCGGGAAATAATATAGCGGTATGGGGAGTTCAACATCGTGGACAATGGCTATGCGCGGGTCGTGCCAGACATCTTTCTTTACCTGTCGACCACTGGTTGCCAGTACATCCTCCAAGCTTTGGGTAAAGCGCTCTGCGGCTTGGGAGTCACCGGCATCGCCAACGATCAACTGGCGAGTGCGGTTGACTTCTACGCCGTCGTCCAGTGCCTTGGATTGTGCGGTGTCCACCCGCGCCAATGTCCCTGCCAATTGAGCCAAAGCGCGGAATTTCTGCTGCCGGTAGGCGGCAATTTCATCTTCCGACACCTCTTGGCCCGGCGACTTGTTGGCACTAAGCAACAATCGCGCCTCCAGTTCCAATCCTCGTGCCAAATCCAAACCGACATCCAGTCCTTGACCAAAAATTGTCGGACCCATGCGCACACGGCCCAAATCGCACAATGCCCGGCGCAAATCGGCAACCAATTGGTCGATGGATTTGTCCACCACCGTCCCGTCGGAGCGAACCACTGGCTTCAATTCGCGGGCAATCGCCCCGGCCAAGGCATCGCGGTCAAACGTGCTGACATAGCGGCCCCGATCCAAGAATAGTTCACGATACACCTGATCCCAAATCCGTCGGCGTGGTTCGTCCATGGTTTCAAACACTTCCACACGCAAAGCCAACGGCGGGCTGAGGGCGACCTCCCCTCGTCTGAGACGCTCGGCCTCACGATCCAATTCTTGCACGAGGCTGTCCATGCGGGTGGACAAGCCCGCATATTGGCGGGAACGGCGCTGTAAATATTCCAATAACCCGCGCAACTGACGCAGCCGAATCTGCGCATCAAACGCCTTGCGGCTACCGGAGGCGATGCTACGGTAATATTCTTGGGCCTCGTCCCTGGCATCCAAGAAAGCTTGGTCGCGATTGAAGAAACGCCCACCCCGTGCAGCCGCTTCTTGCAGGGTTTGCAATAGCTCGCGCTCCAAGCGTTCACGCACCTTGGGATTATTGATGTCGCGGGCGGCGGCCTTGTCCAATTGTTGTTTCGCTTCCGGTAGCCAGCGTTGTTCGCACAGGTCCAACAGGCGAATCACCAAATACCGCTCGTTTAAAGGGTCTAGCCTCAATTGACCTATCATATCGCCTTCCTTTGCCGCCATCTCCAAGCTTTGCATCCCCTCGCTGACGAGGGCGGCGGCGGCGCGGATGTCGTCGCTTAAACGACTGACCAATTCGAGGTATTGATTCAACCCCTCTTTGTGGAAAACAAATGCCCGTTCCTTGATCGAAATTTTATTCAGCAGTTCAGCCCTGGCCTCTTCCAGCTTGCGTTCAATCTGACGGGCCAGCGATTCGCCTCTGATCGGCAAGCCTTGGGCATCCAAACCCGCTAACCGGCCCTCGTCCACCGACTCCACCAACTGCCCCCAAAACCCATTGGGCAAATCTTGACTGGCATCTTGGCGCGCCAATTCTTGCACACAAGCCACAAAAGCTTGGTTGATCGCCCGTTCGCGCCCGTCGTCCGCCATGCGCAAAAACTTCGGGTCGGAATAATCCACCGCTAACCGAGCCAAAGCTCTGGCGCGGTCGTCGTCGCCGTCGGCCGAATCAATGCCAAACGTGATCTGGCGGCGCAAGGCTTGGGCGGCGAAGCGCAAGGCACAATATTCCAGCAAATCCTCGCCGGGTAGCACCAAGGCCACCGCGCCAAATGCACCGAAATTCTTGGTATAGCCCAAGCCCACATCGCGCAAGTGTCCGGGGAAACGGGTCAAGCCTTCCAGTTTTTTCTCATAGTTGTCCAATTCGCCCGCCAAATTGTCGATCAGCGGCGTGAAGATTTGCAGGAAAGCCGCGTCGGCAATGGCTGCTTCCGGGTCGGGCAAACCTAAATGGAACGGGCGGTCAAAGATGAAACTCAGGAAAAAGGGCCGGGCTTTGACTTTGGGAATCTCCCGGTTGTAAGGGTCTCGGCAGTAAACAAAAGGCTCATCAGTGCGGCCTTCGTCCTTGACTTGTTTATAATCCAGTTTGGTCAGATGCTCCAATTCCTTCAATGCGGCATAGGTGTTGGCATGAATGTCGGAATGCAGTTCTGGGCCGACTTTATCCAGCATGATCGTGGATAGCAACAGGTTGCCGATGATCCTCGGTTGCCAGTTCTGCTCCCTGACCACGGCATCCACCAAATAAGCCACCGACAAGAAACTGCCCGAACCCGTGCCGCCGGCCAAGGTGCAGAAAATGTACACATTAAACTTAGGCGGGGAAGATTGCCGCCAAGTGACACCCGGCCTGAGGCTGGCATCGACCAAATCCTTCAAGCGTTGGCGAATCTCCTGCGAATGATAGAAAAACCCCAAGCGGGATTCCACCCGGATTTGACCCGCCCCCGGCCTGAAGCCGGGGCGTGGGCGGTAGCCCTTGTCCAGCCATTGCAATGCCTGATCCTCTTGGGATCGGCGGAAATTCTCGATCACCACCGCCTTGTCGAAGGCGGCGATGTTCAACCGATTGCCGGTGGGGATGAATTTAAGCTTATGCTGATCCAATTCATTGGTGTCGATGGACACGAAATGGGTCAAGGGCCGCAACTGGCTTTCCCAATTTGCCAAACGCGCCGCCCGCCCCGCCAAGCGGTCCACGATCCTCGAACCCGTCCCGCCAATGCCAATAATCAAGGTGGGGATGACGCTGCCTTGGCCTGTTCTGTAATCTTCGCTCATGATCTGCTTCCTGTGGTGCTTTGGCTTGTTTATGGTTGGGATTATATACTCACGGTTCGCCCATTTTAACGGCCAGTTTCCCGGATTGCATTTCAATCCCTTGGTAAATTGCCGGGGTGAACCCGATCAACCCTAGAATGCGTGTCTGCACGGCATTCAATGCGGTCATGCAGTACCGGTCAACTTC
>CAIYXP010000415.1 GCA_903930145.1 uncultured Methylococcaceae bacterium | reverse complement strand
TTGGGTTTTGTTATTTTTTACCGAACCTACGCTATGGACTGTGGTATCGCAAAAAATATTATATTGAAAACAGGGCGGAATAGCGGTTTAGCGTATTCCGTCGAATGTTTCCATTTCCCCATACGGCGCAATACGCGACGGAGCCGCTCGCTCCCTACGCATACGAATGCGCCTTATCGCGTTACCCATGCGCAATACGAATGCGCGTTACCGCGTTGCTGTGTGAATAATTATTTCCGTAACGCCGCTGTAAAACCCGCTTGCTCAAAATGCTTGTCTGTGGTCAATGCCGTTTGCAGGCCAAGCTTTTTCATAATGATGAATGAGCTACAATCAGTCAGCCCCCACTCTTTATCACCACGCGATTTATATAAGCGCCATGCCGCTTGCCACAGATCGCTTGAGGCCGGGATGATTTCAAAAAGCCCATCGCGTTGCAATAACTCAACCACTTGGATAGCCAACTCCCGATGGCTGAATTTCGCCAAGCCATCGCATAATTCGAGCAAGATGAACTCACTCGTAGTTTTGCGGGCTTTCAAGCTTGCCAATTCCTCTTGCAACTTGACGGCATGGGGATGGTCGGCATCGCGGCTATTGAGCAAGGCGATGAAAAACGAGGTATCGACAAATACCTTATCCATCCGCTTCCCCGTCCCAACTTATGCCCACATAACGGTCGAAATTTCGCGCCAAGTCCTCTGGGCCAAGCGGTAGCGCCATGCTAGACAGGATTTGCAAGGCATCAATGGCTTCGGTATTATTGGCTAGGGGTTGGTTTAGGCTAACGCCTTCTTCTTGAGCTAGTTCACGCAATAAAAACTCCATCAACCGGAATTTGTCGGCGTGTTGTAGGGCATGGATGGCAGGGAATAGTTCGGTGACAGACATGCTATTGACATCCTATGGTTGCGGTTAGATATAGAACTTATGATGAAATTCCGCGTGGGCGGAAGATAAAGCAGTATGCCCGCCGTGCAGGGATGCTTGTAATATTATCTTGAAAACAGGTAGGGAGGAATAGCGGTTTAGCGTATTTCGCCGAATGTTTCCGTTTCCCCATGCGGCGCAATACGCGTCGGAGCCGCTCGCTCCCTATGCATAAAACGAATGCGCCTTACCACGTTGAGTCCGCCACGATTACCGGTTTGCTCAACGGAAGTTCGCCAATTCCGCCTTGAGTTCCTCGGCGGGGTAGTCCACCACCGGAATTCCCAAGCGGCTCACGGTTTCGAGGAATGCCAATTTGGGCATCCGGGCCAATTCAGCGGCCTTGCCCGATGACAACTCCCCGGATTTGAACAAATTGATCGCTAAAGCCACATGGACACCCGACTGCAACAAGGTGTCGTCGAAGGGCACACTAACGAACAGCGGCTGGCCGTGTTTCGTCACCAAAGCGAGATGACCGGCCTCGGCTTCGCAAGTCAAGTCGCCCGAATGTTTATGTAAGTCTCGGATACTGAAGGTTTGCACCGGCTGGCTCCTAGTTGATACTTAGTCACAGTATAGCCCTGATCGATCCTGCGCAGGAAGCTGGAAACCACACACAAAGGCATGATTCCGCATGGGCAGACGATAGAGCCGTCTACCCACCCTCGGCTATTTCTTCTGATAAGGGACAATTACGGAGTCCAGCATCGGAAAGTGTTTTTTATTTAGGGTCGCCAAGGAGCATCCAAGCTTTTGAACTGTGGCGGCAATGATGGCATCCGCCAAACCAGTGCCATGACTATTCCCGAAGTCACGGCGCAGCAATCCACCCGATTCAGCCAGCGCAGCATCCAAGGGAATGATCGTAAAACACTCCAGCAGGCTTTCTATTTTCCGGCGTTCAGGTTCGCGCATTCCTGAGTAAATCTCGGCCACATTGATCGAAGAAAGTTTCAAGTCAACCGTCAAGGCTTCCAACCACTCCACCGCCGGTTGGTAATCACGCAAATAGTCGATGAGTATGTCGGTGTCGATGAGCAATGTATCGGACATTACGGTTAACCCTGATTAAAACCCCTGTCCCATTCAGCTCTAAGTTTAGGAAGATCGGGCAAATCATCGCGTTGTGCCCAAAGCCCACGGGCTACACGCATTTTTTCCAAGCGCTCAATACGGCTCAATGATTGGCTTGCCTCGGTTAATTTTCGTTTAGCCTCGACGAATTCGACAAAATCCAAAATCTCACGCGCCGTGGATTCAGGCAATGCCTTGACGTGTTCGTAGATTTGTTCGGCGGTGTTCATGTAGTTGCTTGTCACAAGAAGATATTAAATGACGAAAGTTGGGTAGATTGAACAACGGGTTTATCGTTGCCTAACCATTCTAGGGCAGTTAGTGAGTGTCGGGCAACAGAAAAGACGTTGCCTGAACTACTCGGCTATGCTGGCTTTTTATTCATTCGGCGCAATACGCAGAATACCGCTATTGCGACGCTTTGACCACATAATGCCGGTTCGCATTGCGCTGTATTTCTCGGTACATGGTGTCTGGCGCAAGGTCTAAACCATTTTTCCACATCACAACGCCATTTTCAGCAAAAGCTGAACTGACGGCGGCATCTTCTTTTAAGGCTGTGAATACGCCCGTGCAAAATGACGCATCAATGAACACCGACCCCGTTAAACCATCGGCAAAGGTGACTCGCAGAGTGCGGGGCGCAATGCTTTCTACACTGATGACATCCCAATACATACGGGTTTATTTTAGTGGCTCTATGGGTTTAGGCTGGTTATTGCTTAAACACAAATCCCAATCCTCTAGCAATTCGGCTTGATGCAGTTCTGCCCAATCCAATACTAAATGGGTGGCGCGTCTTGGCAGGCTGCCTTCCATGATACTCAATTCTTTGATATTTATGGTTGCTTTGTAGTCGCCATAGGCCGCATGAAAATGAGGCGGTGCGTGTTCGTTCCAAAACATTTGAATGATGATGCCATAGAATTGGCTAATGGTGGCATGGTGTTTTCTCTATAAAAATTAACCTAGGTTAGTATTGGGTTTTGTTATTTTTTACCGAACCTACGCTATGGACTGTGGTATCGCAAAAAATATTATATTGAAAACAGGGCGGAATAGCGGTTTAGCGTATTCCGTCGAATGTTTCCATTTCCCCATACGGCGCAATACGCGACGG
>CAIYXP010000414.1 GCA_903930145.1 uncultured Methylococcaceae bacterium | reverse complement strand
GTAGAATGAAGGCCGGAATGTGTGGGTTTTTATCCAGCCTAGCCAAGTAGGTACGCTGCGCGTACCTTTTCAGGGTATTGGACTAATGTGGCCTTATGAACAGCAATTCCCGGGACATCTTTATCCTTAACAATCAAGGTGTTACAATCGTTTGTAAGGCTCGCGAGACGTGCTGGATAAACTGGCAAAGTATTGCGTTAATATATCATATAGAATAACAAAGTTTATTAATGAATTCAAATCCCTTGCCAAAATCGATATATGGTTGCTCCGCAAAACCATTATTGACCGCCGTGCGGACCGCCTTTGGCGCAGTGCCGGATCATCGTGGCGAGGCCAAGGTTTTCACTTTAGTGGATTCCTTGATGTCAGGTTTAGCTGTCTTTGGCCTCAAATACCCATCCCTCTTGAAATTCGATGAACATAACGAGGAAGGCATCATAAAACATAACCTAAAAAGCCTTTATGGCGTGGAGCAGGCTCCCTGCGATACCCAGCTTAGGGAGATTTTGGATCCCATCGATCCAAAGTATTTGAGGTCTGCCTTTGTCGCCCTTCATGAAATCGTTGACCGGCAATCGTTGTTGCAGAAATATGAGTATCTTCATGGCCATGTACTCGTCTCCATGGACGGAACCGGTCATTTTAGCTCCTGCAAAATGGGTTGTCCGCAGTGCTGTGTGAAAATACACCGAAACGGCCTCGCTGAAAACTATCATCAATTGTTGGGGGCGGTGGTGGTGCATCCTGACCTGCCCGTGGTATTACCTTTTATGCCCGAGGCCATTCTGAAGGCGGATGGTACCACCAAGAATGACTGTGAACGCAATGCCGCCAACCGCTTATTGCCGCGCCTGAAAGCCGATCATCCCGAACTCAAAGTGATCCTTGTAGAAGACGCCTTGGGTGCCAATGGACCACACATAAGTCTAATCAAATCATTGGGTTATAGTTTCATTATAGGCGCTAAACCCGTCGGGAACGGCTACTTGTTCAACCCGTTGGATGCCCACGTGAAAGACGGCACAGCGCATGAATTCGAGGTGACCGACGAATCGGGTGTCTTGCATGGATATCGCTATGCTAATGGGTTGAAGCTGAACGCGAGCCATCCGGATATCTTGGTTAATTTAGTGGAATACTGGGAAGTTAAAAAAGGGAAGGTGCTAAACTTTAGTTGGATCACCGATATCAAAATCACCCCACAGAATGTGGCTTATATTGTTCGCGGAGGTCGGGCACGCTGGAAGATAGAAAACGAGACATTCAATACGCTGAAAAATCAGGGCTATCATTTGGAGCATAATTATGGGCATGGCAAAAAGTTCTTGGCTACCGTTTTTGGCTGCCTAACTTTTCTCGCTTTCCTGGTGGATCAAATTCAAGCACTAGGATGTCCATTGTTACAGAGAGCAAAAGCTTCTCGACGAACTAAAGCGTCCCTTTGGGATCGGCTGCGGGCTTTAGTCACCACGCATTACCTAAGCTCATGGGAAGAGCTCTGGTGGAAAATTATCCGCGCCAAAGAGCCCGTTATAGATACTACATAGCATCGGTTATTCAAGCTTTGATTGATAGTTCCTGATACCCTGCTCTTCTCCTAAAATCTGCATTCGTCGCGGCCTCCGTAATAGGTGAGGAAGATGGCGTTTAAACTAAATTTTCATAGGCATTTTGCCTAGCCGTTCCAGTCCGGAGACTCGTCTCCTTTGGGGTGACGCCGGGAATTGCTGACCGTTCAATATGATTGGTTTTACCACTTTCCTTGCCT
>CAIYXP010000413.1 GCA_903930145.1 uncultured Methylococcaceae bacterium | reverse complement strand
TGGAGCCATTCTGTCGGGTGACGACAATTGCC
Organism: uncultured Methylococcaceae bacterium; assembly: GCA_903930145.1. Lineage (GTDB taxonomy): Bacteria > Pseudomonadota > Gammaproteobacteria > Methylococcales > Methylococcaceae > Methylumidiphilus. The sequence goes on along the minus strand of CAIYXP010000413.1, from coordinate 9,661 downwards.
GCGGGGTTCCACTGAAAAAACTGGCTTTTGGCAAGCCAAAACCATCTTAGGCCAATGAAGATTCTATAATTTTGCAAGAGCCTCATGGGTATGAATGTCCTGTGACAAAATGAATTTGGTAGAATACCCGGGTTGACGCAAGCCTAGGCATTAGGCAACATAAAAGAAAAAATGACCGGGCGAAGCTTTATCTGAGACAATTACCCTTCCCTACCTGCCATCTTGATGGCAAAATCTCCAAGGGCAAGCCGATTCCATCAATCTATCTATATATTAAACATAGAATTCCTCACCGTGAATATTAGCCAGCAGGTGGCTAGGATAGCCGAACGTTTCGCACGACACCCTTGGTGGGTATTAGGTGTCACCCTAGCTTTGTCTACGATTGCGCTATGGGCCACTCTGCAATTGCCGATTTACACCTCTCGACAGGCGCTGCTCCCCAAAAATACCGAAGTCACCCAACGGTTTGATGCTTTCCTGAAAAACTTTGGTGCGGCCTCGGATTTGATTGTCGTACTGGAAGGTGCGCCCACCGAATCCTTGGAAGCCTATGCCAGCGAACTCGCCGCCAAACTTCGGTTGGAGTCAGAAATTGGTCTGGCGACCGACCGGCTCGACCTGGGTTTCTTTCTGCAACATGCTTATCTGCTGATGCCTTCGTCAAGCCTGGATCAGCTTGTTTCCATGCTGAGTAAAACCCCATCCACCACCAAGAATGGTTTGCCCCTACAAACCGCCTTGGAGGAAGGCGTGAAATGGAGCAAAGACCACCCGCCTTTGGCTGAAATGGGTTTTAGCCTTGAGAATGCCGGACAAACTTTAGGACTTGCCGACTTTGTGCTTGGGCAATGGCAACGCTACTTGTCTGCCGACAAAACACCCGACGGCTTGGATTGGAATGACTTGCTCAGCAAAAATGGTGCTGGGGGCATGGGCAATGGCTATTTCACGTCTCGTGACGGCCGCATGGTGTTTTTATTCGTCCATCCAAAAGACCCTTCGGAAGATTTCAAAACTCTAGGGCCATTTGTCGATAAGGTCAAATCGGTCGTGGCAGCCTTGGCAGCCCAGACTCAAGCCTCCGGGGGAACCCCGCCCACTGTGGGTTTGACCGGCCTACCGGGAATTGAGTACGAAGAATTTATCAATATCCGCAAAGATATAAAACTGGTCATCATCACTTCTGCCAGCCTGATTGCCGCATTGATTCTGATTGTCGTCCGCAGTGTCCGTTGGGCGGTGTTGATCTTTATTCCGATGGGGTTAGGTGTGTTGTGGAGCTTGGGTCTAGCCCTAGTCACGGTCGGACACTTGACGATCATCACTGCCGCCTTTATCGCCATATTATTCGGCTTGGGGGCAGATTACGGGATATTCACCTCGTCGCGCATCGCCGAGGAACGCAGAAAAGGCAAGCCATTGATTGAGTCCATCAGCGTGGGCATCGGTGCGTCGTTCATCGCCGTGCTGACAGCCGGCGGGGCTTCGGTACTGATCTTTGGGGCTTTGGCGACGGTCGATTTTCCCGGCTTCTCCGAGTTAGGCGTGGTGGCGGCAAAAGGGGTGCTGCTGATACTGGTCAGCACTTGGGTAGTGCAACCCGCCTTATATGCATTACTGCCGCCTAAATTAAAAGATATTCCCGGCGGTTCCGGTTCACCCGACATCGAACCAGCCAAAATAGGGACTGGCGCTTTTCCGATGCCAGTGGCCGTTGGCTTGGTCGTGGTGGCAATCGCCTGTGCCGGTTTTGGGGCGATGAAAGGGCTTAAGATTCCCTTTGATTACGATGTGCTATCCATGTTGCCCAAGGATTCCCAAGCGGCTCATTACCAACGCCGCATGGTGGCGGAAAGCGATTATCAAGCCGAAGTGGTCATTTTCACCGCCAAGGACATGGCAGAAGCCAGACGCATCACCGATGAAGCAAGCAAGCTGAAAACAGTCGCCCAAGTCCAATCATTGACCAAATTTTTCCCTCCCGATGCCGATACTCGGTTGCAACAAGCCATCCAATTGGCAACCTCAGTCAATCAATCAGATTATGCCCAGCGTTTAGCCAAGCTCAAGCAAACCGGCTTGACGCAGAAAAGTTTTGCGCTTCTGCCTGATTTGCTGAATGGAAGCATTGCTTTACTGGATGATGCCCAAGAGCAAGTCTTTTCCTCCGGTCACACCGATCTAGTCAAAGACATAGAAAAAATTCGCGGCAAACTGGAAGCCATACTTGCCAAGATTAACCAAGACAAGGAACTCGCCCGGACTCGCAGCGAGCAATTCTTGCGCACATTGCTGACCAGTGCGGATAACGGGCTGACGCTGGTTGGAGCTTGGAATCAGGCAAAACCACTGACCCCGGAACAATTGCCGCCGGTGCTAAGGGACCGCTTTTTCGCCGCCAATGGCAGCATTGCCATCTACGCCTTCCCTGCCAAAACAGTCTACGATCCAGACAATCTAGACCAACTAATGCATGACATTTATAGCGTCTCCAAGGATGCAACGGGCTTTCCGACCACCCACCAAGCCTTTTCCAAATCGGTGGTGGAAAGCTTCTCCCATGGAACCATTCTGGCACTTATTGTTTGCCTGACTTGGATTGCGGTCACTTTACGCAGCGTGACTGGCTTTGCCTTGGCCTCTTTGCCGCTGCTAATAGGCGGCGGTTGGATGTTGGGGCTGATGGCCTTGACTGGAATCCAATATAATTATGCCAATATCATCGCCTTGCCCTTGGTGATTGCACTCGCAGTGGATTACGGGGTATGGTTCAGTTATCGTTGGCGAGAATTGCAACACTACAGCCCATTCCAAGTCAGTCTAATTTCCGGTAAGGTAATTGGTTTGGCGGCTTCGACCGAATTGGCTGGACTAGGTGCGATTACCTTAGCCAGCTATCGCGGCGTATCCACCATGGGTGTGAGTATTACCATAGGGCTTTTATGCTGCCTGATCGCAACTTTGTTCGTGGCTCCTGCCATCGGGCAGTTGCTTGACCCGAAGAGAAAACAATAATGAAAAAATTCTATTTATTTTTGCTTGCTAGTTTATTAAATCCTTTATCCGCGTTTGCAGCCGCAGACGCACCCATCATCGTTTGCTATCCGGGTGGGCCTGTCAATGCCAAAGATGCCAACGCCGCCATGGGTTCCATGCTGCGAGTGGTGGAACGAGTTGGGCAATGGCCGGCTGGCAGTTTGAACAGCATTTTCACCGCCAAAGCGGACGAATGCAGAACACTAATGGATGATAATAATCCAAAGTTCGTCATCACCTCGCTAGGCATTTTCTTGGAACAGCGTGACAAGCATCATCTCGTTCCCTTGGTCCAACCCACCATCAAAGGCCGTACCAGCGAGCAATACCGAGTTGTCACCCAACAAGGCAAATACGGCTCGATCACTGATCTTAAAGGCAAGACCTTAGGCGGCACGGTGCTTGACGAACCAGATTTCATAGGCAAAATAGTGTTTGCCGGCAAGTACAAACCCGACACTTATTTCCAACTACAACCGACCAACCAAGCCATACGGGCATTAAGATCGTTGGACAAGGGCGAGCTTGACGCGGTGATGCTCAACGAACAGCAATACAACGGGCTGGCTTCATTAAACCTGAAAGCCCCTGTCGAAGCCGTCTTCACTTCCGAGGAAATCCCGTTGATGGGCATGGTCGCAGACAGCAAGCTCAGCACAACCGAAGAACGCACCCGCTTGGGCAATGCATTGGCGGGCATGTGTGCCGATGCCGAAGGCAAAAAGCTATGCGAATTGTTCGGGGTGGATACTTTTGCCGTGGTAGAACCCTCTCAATATGATGCAATGGTCAAACTTTGGAAGAAAGGGAAATAAGCATTGAGCAACCAACATCTCCTAACCATATTAGCCTTAAGCTTGGTAACTTCCACGTTCTTGAATGGCTGCGCGACCTTAAACAAAGATCATGTCCAATTTAGCCAACTGTCAGACTGCCCCAAGTTTACGGTTGAAAAACTGACCGCCGAACAAGCCAAGCTTGGCCCCATGACCGATACGCATACCTTGGCCTGTGCCTTGGATTTCCTGCGTAATAGCAAAGACCCAACGTTGAAACGTAGCGCTTTGGGAAGTCGGCTTGCGCTCAATTTGGCGGAACGTGAAACCGACCAAGACAGTCGGGAGAAGCTGGCAGGGGAAGGCGTAGGCTTGGCTGAAGCGGCGCTTGCAGCCGGTGGCGAAGGTGATGGCGCAGTCCACTATTTTCTCGCCGCCAATCTAGGCTTGGCAGTCCGCGACCATCCCACCTTGGCATTGGACAACCTGAAACGGCTTGAGCAAGAGATGAAAAAAGCCATGGAACTCACGCCCGACCTAGACTCTGGCGGACCCTCGCGACTATTGGGAACGCTATACAGCAAAGCCCCGGCTTGGCCCGACGGCATTGGCGACCGTGACAAAGGCGTTGAACTCTTGGCGCAAGCTGTCAACAAATTCCCCAATCATCCTTTGAATCATTTGTTCTATGCCGAAGCCCTCCTCGCCGCCGATGATAATGGTGCAGCGGAAAAGGCAAAAGCCCAATTTTCCATAGGCGAGAAACTACTGGCTCAAGGTAATTGGGGTTACAGTAAACCATCATGGGAAAAGGAATTTGCTGATTTAAGGGATGAGATTGGCGATATTCCTTCAAACACTAGCCAGTCGGCGGTTGCCAATAACAAAAAGTAATCTGTAGGGGCGAATTAATTCGCCCAATGGATTAATAATACTCAACCGTTTAGGGTTCAACCGAAAGCATCATTTGCCTAAGCAGGTTTGCGGGAATATGGCTCATGTGATCATCCCGATGTACCAAGCAAGCGCCGCGCTCACTGGCAGCGGCGGCAATCAGCGAATCGGCCAATGGTAAGCGTTTGGGCGTGGCACGAGCCAAGTCAAAGGCGGCGAAAGCCAGCCGTTCATCAATTGATACCACGTCATTTACGAGCAGCCGGTAAGCCTCGGCAGTTTGGCGAGCTTCAGCATCACTCGCCCCAAGTTCCCGTAAACGTCTGGCAAACTCGGTGAGCGTCACACTCGCCAGTAAAATATCTGCCGCCGTATTATCGAAAATCGCCTGAATCTGCTGCCAACCGTTTTCGCGGCGGTAATGGGCGAGCAGCGCAGAAGTATCGAACAAATAAAGCATCTGGCCTAATTCTCCTCTTCGCGCTCCACGATCAATTCAGCGATGCTATCCCGTTCTGGCGAGAACCGTTGACCAGCCCCAAGCAGCCGCCGAGCCAATTCTCCTCGTCCGGGAATGACGCGAATCAGGATTTCATCCCGGCCTTCAACGGGCGACCAATCCAATCGCCAGCCCGGTTGGATGCCAAACTGGCGTCTAATGTCATCAGGTATCGGAATGGTTTGGTTTGAAGTGACGGTAGTTATCATGGCTGAACCTTGTATTGAACGAATGGTGTGCTGTGAATGCGAGACTTTTTGATTCCTCTAGCTTACGCTTGCGTCGGGTAATGGTAAAGCCGTCTAATTTTTCATCGCAGCATTCTTCGGGGTGTGGCTGAACATGCCGAGTTTTTTCCGACCCTTCCCTCTTGCGCCCCTTGTATCACTAATTTGGAAGAAATGTATAGCGACTTTGTCGATTCTTGCAAACAAGACACTCTGTGCCAAGAAAATCTGAAGAAAGCACAGGAAGCCGAACAAGCCTCAATGGAAAAACTCATGAAAAAGATCAATAGTGTCGTCGAATACCATAAAAAGTTATACGACCTTGGGCTACTTCCGCAAGAGATGGGTACGCCGCCCGTCATGGAAACTATTCTACGCCCTCCCTCCGCGCCCCTGTCATTACGAGCCGAAAATGCCCCCGATGCCCATATTCAACTCACATGGGAACCCCCAGTGGGCGGCGGTCGGGTGCTTTCCTATCTAGTCGAGCGGGTCAAAGTACCCTGCGACAACGGAATTCCTTGGGCCTTGGCCGTGACTTCCCTTTCCACCAAAGTCCTGCTGCCTGAAACGCTGGGCGATGTCTTGTTATATCGGGTTATTGCCGTCGGCGCGGATGGGCGTGGGGAACCCAGCAATAGTGTGTGTATTGAGGTGGAATAGATGGGATAGGGAACGAGGCGCATCAAATAGAGAAGCAGCAGCTATCAGAATGGAATTTGATCGTTACCACGTTCCAACGTGGGAACGCCAGCCATGCCGCTCTGCGGTATTCGCGGATCGCTTACAACGCAGAGCGTCCGGGATTGGCTCCCACGCCGGAGCGCGGGAGCCACTTAGTTAGTTTATTCGCCAACTGCCGCCAGTGCCTCTTGAAGCAGCCGGTCGCTGGCAAACATCCCGGTTTTTTTCAATCCGATGGCGCGAAGCCCATAGCACAGCGGTTTTGGCAGAAGGATCGGACGCTTGTCCGGCAGACACTTCTTCGATGACTTGCGCCGGAACCAATGGGTTTTCCGCCAATTCATCAAGCCAGTCCAACCGTCCGATCCGTGCCAGCAAAATCAATGGCGAGGCGTTGATAATCCAAGCATCAGCCATGCGCTTCCCGCCATATCTCATCCGGGTGGACTTGGCAAACGGGGATTTGGCGCCGGGCTAATTCATCAATGAATTCGGCGCGGGTCAAGCTTGAAATCTCGGCGCCCATGCCTTGGGTAATGCGCTCTTGGGCATACCATTCCACAGCGGCGGCGATGCGCATTTCGCGGACAATTTCTTCGGGTGAACGGCGCAAAGCGGCGTACACTTCGTCGGGGAGTTCTAGGGTTAATGTCGTCATATTGGATTAGCCTATTTAACACGATTATAGATCAAGCCCAACCCTACGCAAGCTGGAGTTTGGGAGCCAGTGCAAAGTCTTGTGCATTATCGGGGCAATGGGGCATGAACAAAACGTAAGCGACGGGTTTACAAAACCCGTTGCGCCCATTACGCATTCCCCGCCCCGCTTCGCTCAGATCATTTATAGGGTGAAGTGATTATTACGCCTTGCTCGAAATCAATCGTTACTCGAAAGTAGCGGAAGAAATCTAGACCAATTAGCGCATCTATACCCCAAGATGGTTCAAAATATGAAACACAAGCGTTGAAGTTCACAATCTGATGACCAAATGGACCGACCAAAGGCAATTCACACGCCATATTTTTAGGTCTGTAGTCCTGGTTTAAGCGTTGCGTTTTCATTTTTGTCGTTAAGAAATCCTGCATATTTTAAGAACTGGTCGGAGAATTCAGTTCTTGGCGATCCGGTATCAAACGTCGTGATGTGTTCCCGCATGGCTTCTTAACCCAGAAAAATTTGATTCACCAGTATAACGAAATGCCCCTGGCTTCTTTAATGCCGGTGATCGATAAACCAAATCTTTTTGTTTTGAATGTCGATCAACAACTCCTGCAAGGATATGGCCGGACGCATCCAGATCGAAATCCGAAATCAGCAACCATTCTTCTGGGTTCTCATTTTTCATTTCCTCCCATGAGATTTTCATCATAATGGACACCTCTTTAGGTCTTTTGGCTTGCCCACCGATTATGCCTGATTCCGAGTGGGCAAACTACTTGGCTGTCGCCGGACGGGATTTGTAATCCCGTCCGCAATGTTTTGTGCCTGGGGCGGGGCGTTGAGTCACGCACAAAACGTAAGGTATGGTTTTACAAAACTCTCGTGCCCTTTTCGAATATACCGGCCCATTTCGTAATGCCGTTTGATCACTCTACCCGACTTAGTTGTCGAGAAAAAGCTCCGCGAAGGATTGCATGGATCACGAACGCAGCAGAGTTAGCAGCAGCAATACGTTGCAATTCATCTTTTTGGTTGCATTTATTTCCATCCGCCCAATCACAGATTGCCTTGATAATAATCCAATCCTTACTAAAGGCGGCGGCTGCAACATAAACCCCAGTTCCTTCCATTTCGCCACCGATTGTTTCCGGCTCCATTACTGCCAAGGATTTTCGGTACTCAAGATTATCGATTAGCTTTTCACCAGACATTAATAATCCAAAACTAATTTTCTTTTTCCAACTATATTGGACAGCTCGAAACTTACTAAGGAGTTTTGGAGAAGCTGTAACTTTATCACCTCGAAGCGTACAAGTGGGTTTTCCCCCTCTCTGTGTTCCAATCCGCTGCATGTCATATGCACGAAGTTGTTTTGAAACAAGAATTTGTCCAATTTCTTGTTCATCTGGTTTCATTCCAAAAGCAATTCCAACCATTACAATGTTATCTGGATTTACCTCATCAATTGCATCACGTACCGTAGCTTGTGATGCGCCAATACCACTTGTTCCCATTTCGCACTGAACTAGCAAAATCTTTGTCCCTTCAATACCAGATATTTTGAAGTATGTTCGTCTACTACCAAATACTTCTTGTATGTCGCAAAAGTGATTATCACGAAATTGATTAAGGACAGCATCCCTTTCAATATCGGTTACTACTACTAGCAAAATATCACACTCAACACTCACATTTTTACCTCTCTTGCTCTTACCAATTTTGTGCTTGCAATTATTCAAATAAGAATAATAGGTCTGCTCAATAGCCGACCTAACAAAGCGTCCTGGCTCAGCATCGCCGTTCGGATCACGCAGTTTACGGAGTGATCGGCAGATAGTATCAACCGTTATATGAGTAATTATAAGGCTATCGTCTTTATAATGTTGCTTTACAGCCTCTAATTCGAATCCTTTACGGATTACATCTTCTTTCGACCTTGTACACAGAAATATAATACGCGAATCTCTAACTTTCTTTGCTCGAATACACGCATCTGTAATTGCCTGCACAGTAAGTTTATCTTCATTACGCAACAAGAAAAGCAAATGGGTAGTTTTATACTGGTCTTGTAAGTTACCCCATATTCCTTTAGTTGAGGTAATCCGACCATGAAGGAAGTCACACTGCCGCTCTTGACCTTCTAAATCACGTATACCAGCAGCCAAAAGTGTTCCAAGCGCACGTGCAGCCCATGAATAGAATTTTTGATTGTCGCTTTCAATCGGCAAAGAACTTGGTTCATTCATCAGTCTTTGAATTAGTTCTCTTCGTCTTTCCAAAGCCACCGAAGTTACATTTACCTCATATCGCTCGTTATAGTCATCATGAATTTCTTCGGCTTCTTCGGGCGACATACCATCAACATTGGTAAGATTGAGTGAGCGCCAGTAGCAAGGATGTATCATTAATTCAACATCAGACATGAAGTCAATATTTGCCAGTCTTCCATCATGACAGAATATAAAGCGCCCATCATGTTTTTCACTATATCCCAAGAAACCAATTGAATGCAACTCATGAAGCATCCCCGCTCCCCCAAAAAGTCTAATTGTCTCTGCCGCTCGTACCAAAGGCGTTTTTTTTGCTAAGGATTCAATGAGAGATCGAGCTTCAGATGCCGATATATGAGTTCGCTGAATACTGAACTCATTAAGCAATTCGCCTAATCCAGGAATAGCATTCGAATACTCTTTAATTAGATCATCAAGACGAACTTTAGAGATTTCATTAGCAGACTCTTTTATATCATAAATGCTGATTTTTTCTGAACTGCGTTTCGCTGCCTCAAAAAATGCCGTATTCAGCAAAGTGATTAAATCTCTAGGTCTATAAAGTGTTAGCTCAAGAATCTTCCGAAAACCTGCGATACCTCGATATTCTC
>CAIYXP010000412.1 GCA_903930145.1 uncultured Methylococcaceae bacterium | reverse complement strand
CAAAGGTGACTCGCAGAGTGCGGGGCGCAATGCTTTCTACACTGATGACATCCCAATACATACGGGTTTATTTTAGTGGCTCTATGGGTTTAGGCTGGTTATTGCTTAAACACAAATCCAATCCTCTAGCAATTCGGCTTGATGCAGTTCTGCCCAATCCAATACCAAATCGGTGGGCGCGTCTTGGCAGGCTGCCTTCCATGATACTCAGTTCTTTGATATTTATGGTTGCTTTGTAGTCGCCATAGGTCGCATGAAAATGAGGCGGTGCATGTTCGTTCCAAAACATTTGAATGATGATGCCATAGAATTGGCTAATGGTGGGCATGGTGTTTTCGCTATAAAAATAACCTAGGTTAGTATTGGGTTTTGCCATGCTCAACCGAACCTACGCTACGGACTGTGGTATCGCACAAAATATTATATTAAAAACAGGTAGGGCGGAATAGCGGTTTAGCTTATTCCGCCAAATGTTTCCGTTTCCCCATGCGGCGCAATACGCGGCGGAGCCGTTATTGCTCCCTACGCATAACACGAATGCGCCTTATCGCGTTGGAGCTTGGGAACCAGAACAAAGGGATAGTTTTCTCGTTCCCGCGATCCAGCGTGGGAATGCATACTCTGGCGCTCCAGCGCCGCATAGCTGACCGCAGGAGCGGTCGAGACTGGTTACCACGCTGGAGCGTGGGAACCAGAGAAAATCCTCTGTTGTTTCTGCTCGTCTAAATATGAAGTTATCATTTAGCGACATAGGTTTACAATCTCCTGATGATGTGTCAACTTATTATCAACGGGTTACCAAGCTCCAGTCATGTAGGTCGGGCGCATTTTTTTGCGTTGCGTCCGACAATCCGAATGTCGGGCAACGGTGAAGCTGTTGCCCGACCTACTTGGCTACGCTGGCTTATTTTGTATTAGGCGGGTATGTTAAGCGGAAATGTCGGGCTACGATAGAGCCGTTGCCCGACCCGGCTGCCCACTAATTATGCCAGATTCCGCGTGGGCAGACGATAGAGCCGTCTGCCCACCTTTGGCTACTTGGCTTCCGGCATAGCGTGTGAGTGGCGTCCACAGCGATTATATAGAGTTGTGCCCATCCAGGGCATAGAAGCCGATTTGGGGCACACACCGTCGCGCGCCGGTGCCAGACTCAGAACTCGCTCTCGGAAATGCCATACATTTGCATATTTCCACCGATTATTTTATATAAGGTCATGGTGAAGATGCTATACCGGACACCTTCGTCGGTTCTTATTTCTTGAAGATCAAACGGCTCCGTGCGTGAAAGTGCCCCGGAATCCAGTTCGCGGTAGCGGATATCATAGTGCCCAGGGCGAACCTTGTCTAAAGTGAATTGCCCATGCGCGTCGATGAAGAAAACACGCGCTGGATAGGCTTTGCCTTTATTGATCGACACCAGTTTAACAAAAACATCCGAATCGTTCTGTGAGTTATCAATGGTGACCTTGCATCGTCCATCAGTATGCAGCTTTTTAAACCCGCTCACATATCCAGAATGCGCGGGCCATGGCTTGCCGTTGGGCGCGGTCGCGGGGCGGACATAAGCGGGCGGTTCATCTGGCTGTTCGGGCGTGTAGGCAGGGGCTTGTCGATAGGGTTGGTGCTGCTCGCTGGGTTCGACAATCGGGCTTAAGTTTCTAGTTGTTTTTGCGGGGGCGGACGAAGGCGCCGGGTGGTGGTTGGCCCAATCGGGTAGTGCCGGTTGTGCCGGGTGGCCTTGGTTGATGTGGTAGGCAAGCGCATACAGAATTGACGCCACGGATAATACTGCGGCGTAGATAAGGACATTCTTCTTTATGTTGTCCGGTTTGCCGGGGGGCAAAGGAGAAAGGCGATAACTCAGAAGATCATCGTTCCTGACGAGATAGTCAATGTTGTTCTGCGTGACTGCGGCTCTGAATTTATTGTTGAAGCCATTCAGAATATTTGTAAAAGACTGATACGCCGAGGTGGACGGTAGGGAAAAGGTTTCAGGTTTTCCATTGAAATAGATGGCAAGCGAAGTTTCTTGATACGAGCTATTCCGATAGTTGTGGGTAGCTCGTATATCGGAAATTGTGGGTATGGGCCAGTACCAAAGCTTGTCGAAGTGGGTCTTTATCACATATAGTGGCGAAACGATCAGCAATGAACGCAAAGGCGACTTGTGCCACGAATAAATCCTGGCGACGTTTATTGCAATGAACATTGCGATGAAGATCGTGAAGAAGATATAAGAATTATTGGTATCGGCTGTCCATTTGAATGCTGAGCTATCGAAAAGGACGCCAAACCAACAGGGAAGAATGGTCACCCAGAAATAATTCCAGCCAATTCCTTTTAGTTCAAGGCGAAATTGATTGGTTTCTTTGCCGGAAATCCTTTCCATTATTCTTTTGCGGGTTTTCTCAGGCAGGTCGGTGAAGCGGCACATTCCTGCGGCAAGGGGCGGGAACCGACTGTTTTGCTGGTTGGAGCCGACAAAAAGGCGATCCGAATGGTCTGAGTCAGTCTGCCCTTCTTCTTGCTCTTTTATCCAACAGTCATGTTTTGCCCTCCTGCCGGGATCGGACAGCGCGTCATAGGCTTGATTAATCAAGGCCATGATCTTTGCCGCCTTTAAGTCATTCGGATTCCGGTCAGGGTGGTATTTCTGGGAAAGGCTCTTGTACGAGGCTCGAATCACCTCTGGCGGCGCGTTCCTCGCCACTTTCAGATTGTCGTAATGCGTATGTATTCGCTTCATAAGCGGAGTGGACTTGACTTTATGGGGGTATTTTCCAGTTTCGTGGTCGGGCAACGGCTTTATCATTGCCCAACAATCAACCCGAAATTTCATGCGAAACAAAGTCGCACATGTCTTAAACGACTACCAAGCTTAGTTCAACCTCCCTTAACCGCCACTTCCAACACCGCGCTCCACTGCCCCACGCGCTGGTCTTTTTGCCGGTAGATGCCACGGTAGCGCCACAGGGCGGTGGTGCCTGCGGACGGAAGCGGGGCGGTGTCGAGATGGCCGGGATGGGTGTCGATGGTCAGCAGCGTGAAACCATTGCCTCGGTCCACTTCGAGTTCCAGCGCTTCCATGCCCGCCTTGGCCCAATCCAGAAAGGGTTGGTCGTTGACGAACTTGACGCTCAACACCGGCTGCAAACTGTCCAAATCCACTGGCGTGGCTTTTAGGGTCAAAATGTTGAGGGTCTTGCCGATGGCCTCGGTGTAGTGGGCTTGGCTTTTGATGAAGGCAATCAGTTCGATGAGGAAGTTGTATATATCCTCGAACAACGGTCCTTCGGGCGGGGTGGGCAGGGTGACGGGATGGACGACTAGCGCACCGGTGACGGGTCCGTCACGCACGGCTGTTTTCAGCGCCACCGCGCCTTCGGCAGCATTTTTCAGAACCGCTTGATAATCAAGGGCGAAGCCGAAGCTGACCGTGGCCCTGTCGAGGCGGGCGAGCATGTCGGTGGGTATGCCCAGCAAATCAGCCATGCTAGGCAGGGTTGCGTTAAGATGGCGCAGCAGACTCAACCTGCCAGCATCGTCACGGGGAATCGCGGAATTAGCCATGGTGTAACCTCCAAATCAATCTGGGAAACTGTCACAAACTATCAGGGCGGCATTAGTATAATCCCGGTTGGACAAATGGTGCAATATAAAGGAGGTTTTCGGCAGCAATTCTCATTATGGCTAAAACGCCGTCATTCCGGCACGGACTGCCGGAATCCAGCGCCATGGATGGTAACTTGTCGGTGCATAAGTGTCTGATTAAACGTGATTTGCAAATCCTAGTTTCACGTCCCTGTGACTGGATGCAT
>CAIYXP010000411.1 GCA_903930145.1 uncultured Methylococcaceae bacterium | reverse complement strand
GGGTATAACAATCATGAACAGTCGTCTAAAATTAACCACGGCCGCTGTGCTGCTATCCGGGTTAATGCCCGTTTCCTCCAGTGCCATGTATTCCACAACCGCACAAGACACCTATATTTGCGATTATGATGCAAATCACGCATTTGGTGATCCTAATACAAATACTTTCGCTGCTCTTACGCTGCTCTATCACGGAACAGCCTGTTCCTCCCAGATTCAATTCAAGATTAAAAACCCTGATGGAACCTATCCTTTTATAAGTAGCGATGTCAACAGGGCAACTCTCTACGTGTTTGTGTCGGATATCTACGCATGGGGTACATTAAGTATCGATCAAATCATTGCCAAAGGTGTCCCTGAAACTACACCAGAATGGAACGAATGGACCCTTACTTATAACTCTTTTAATGTAAATTACAAGGATTTAGGCCAGCCAAAAAGCATTATGCTGGCTCCTGGTAATGTGGCTTGGATCTGGTATGCAGTGGATGTGACGGATTACGTAAAAAGTTGGGTTCCAGTTCAAAAGGGTGGCAGTCCAGCCCAGCCAAACTTTGGTATTCACGCTTATGCCTCTAATGGCGCGACTTTTTTCTACACTTCTAAAGAGAACACAGGGTTTAGCCATGCGGCCTACATCGACATACTGCTAAATTCAGGTGCAACGGGCGGGACCGGAGCGACTGGTGCAACCGGCGCGACGGGATCAACGGGTTCCACTGGTATGACTGGGGTAACCGGCGTCACAGGCGCAACGGGCGCTACCGGTTTAGGCATCACGGGTTCCACAGGCTCCACTGGCCCGACAGGGGCAACCGGCGTCACAGGCGCAACGGGTATCACAGGCGAGACGGGTGCAACAGGTGTCGGTGTCACCGGAGCTACGGGTGCAACTGGTGTGACTGGCGCTACCGGCCCAACGGGCAGCGCGAGTAGTGGCACATCGGTGTTTAATCCCAATGGCACTGAATTGACGGGCGCAAAAATCGTTACAGGCACTACGTCAACCATTGCTGTAAGTCCTGCAACCGTGACGATTACTTTCTCCAGCCTATTTAACAACACACCCAATTGCACCGTCACTGCAATCCATAATGCCACTACGGCAGGTGTCGTGATCAAAATCACGGCGGTCAGTGCCAGCTCTGTGACGTTTCAGAATACTAACACGATTAATACCGCACCTGCCTCCTACATTTGCGTAGGCAATTAAGGCTACGAATCATTTGACAGACACTGAGACGGAAACTGCGATTCACTTTTACCTTTGCCCCGCTTAACCCAAGCGGGGCTGTTTTCTCAAACCCACTCAAACTGACAGTGTATGCGGACAGACAAACTTACCTCCTCTAATGAACTCGGCATGCGACCGGCCCGACCTTCCGACAGTGGTTTCATTGAATCGCTGTACCGCTCCACCCGCGAAGACTTGCGGCTGATTGATGCTGAAGACGATTTCATCGAAGCCTTGATTACGATGCAGCAACAGGCTCAAACCGTGGGCTATGGCAATTTGTTCCCGAATGCAATGACCTTCATCGTCGAAAAACAAGGTGAGCCGATAGGCCGAGTGACGGTGGATTTCGGCCATAACGAGGTGCGATTGATTGACATCGCCTTTATTCCCTTGGCCCGTGGCAAAGGCTATGGCGAGACGGTCATCCGCAACTTGCAATTGGCCGCGGCACAGGCTAAAGCGCCCTTGGTATTGACGGCGATGAAAAACAACCCGGCGGCAAAGAGTTTGTATCTGCGGCTTGGCTTCCGAGTGGAAGAAGCCACCGATGCCTATGAACGGATGGCTTGGTATCCACAACAAGGCAAAGCTTTAATTTTCACCTGACTGTGCTTTAGCTTGCGATTGCACTCAGGAGGAAAGATTCAAGCATTGATGATTAACTGATAATAGGCTCCCGGCTGACTACCCGGCGGAGGCATGACCCGGTTCAGAAAAACCCCTTCCAATCGCCAGCCGTCCGGGCCATCCATCCTTAAATTTCCGATTCCATCCATAAAACTTGGAGTCTCAGGGCCTCGAAACAACACGGTGAATGCAGTACACCGCGCCCCCGGTAGGGTGGCATTAGGGTTTTCCTTAATCCATTCTATGGTCAGTTCCAAATCCCCATCGGCGGTTTCGATCCAGCAACTTTTATGTGCAACCGCTAAAAAATGGGTACTGGTGATCGAATCGAACATTGGTTATTTCTATATGTCAGCGGAACGTGGCATGAGATGTGGCAACACCGGTATTGAAAACGGGCCAGCAAAGCCAGCCCGTAACATGACTGTCCGACCGTTTAACTTCGCGAAGGGAAGATTCCCTGCAAGGCGATGCAGAAATTCAACACAAGGAAGGGATTCATGACCGAAAGCGGTTGGTTGCCTCCGATTGAGCTAGTGACACCGCTGTTGAGATTGACCAATGGCGGATTAGAACCGGAAAAATAGATGTTAGGAATTGCCGAGCCATTCGTGTCGTTGGCATGGCCTAGGTAAGCACCCGCAGTTGGGATGTTTGTGCTGGCGTTACTGGTGGTGACAGACAATTGTGAGGCATGGTTGTGGGCCGGCAGATTATTTGTGGATACAGTGACATTTTCTACACCGTCAACCTCACCAATCACCCGTGGAGTCAAACCGGCCCCATTCCCCATGCCTAAAGGCAAACGCCCTTGCAAATCGGGTAATTGGAAATTGTTTTGCCCATTGCCACCAAACTGAATGCCGAGCAAGGCAAACAAGGCAGAGTTTTGTGCAATGGGTAGGATGGACCCATTCGCAAAAGACCAACCCACAGGTGCAAAGTTAAATCCAAAGATGTTTATTTGTCCGATAAATGGATCCATGATTATCACCTCATTGTTAAATAGTTGTCGTCGATTGTATTCAAACCAAGATGTTTTGTAGCGCCAAACACCGTCCCTATGCGAACTATCAATGTTTGGTTTTCATAACATAGCAGAGAAATAGGAAAAAGCAACGGAAGATTAACCAGCAATTCTCATTATGGCTAAAACGCCCTCATTCCGGCATGGACTGCCGGAATCCAGTGCCATGGACGGTAACTTGTCGGTTCATAAGTGTCTAATTAAACACGACTGGCAAATCCTAGTTTCACGTCACTGTGACTGGATGCATTCGGAACATCCCTGTCCCGAACCCTACGGGCGGCTGAGCCGTGCAAATCGGCTGTCCTGCCGATTTGTCCTGCTTCCCGGCAGGAATGACGGTTTATACATCAACGCTTTGCCTCATAATGAGAATTGCTGAAAATTAACCGGGAATCTTTACTTAATAATCACCTGAGTTTTAACACCACTTTAAAACTTAATCCTGCCTAAACCAATGCCCAGATTTCCCGCCTAACTTTTCCAGTAAACGAACCGAGTTGATGCACATGCCGCGATCCACGGCCTTGCACATATCATAAATAGTCAACAGGGCAATCTGCACGGCAGTTAGCGCTTCCATCTCCACGCCGGTCATGCCGACCGTCTTGACCGTGGCCTCGCAACGCACACGATTATGTTCTGTTTGTGGTTCGAGTTTTAAACCGACATGGCTGAGGGCTATCGGGTGACAAAGCGGGATCAAATCCGCCGTCCGCTTGCTTGCCATGATCCCGGCGATGCGTGCGATTCCTAGCACGTCACCTTTTTTATGTCCGCCGCCTTCGATCAAAGCCAAGGTTTGCGGTAGCATTTCGATATAGCCTTCCGCCACGGCGACCCGCTCGGTGGCTTGTTTGTCACCGACATCGACCATGTGGGCCTCGCCGGCTGGGTTGAAATGAGTCAGTTTAGACATAGTATAAGGTAAGGCTATGAGGCATGTTTGGAAGACAATTCTAAAGCAAATATGGTTTGCTTCCTTAATAAGCAAGCTTGGCACAATTTGGCATGGCTTGGCAAGGATAATATCACCCATATCAGGCATGATTTTTTATGCAGGGATTCGTATGAACTCATCAGCCTGGTTAAGCTAGGTGCGCGTTTCAAAACCTTTCCGTTTTTCGCTAAGCTTGACGCGCACCGTAGCCCACCATTGCCCATCCGCCGCCGGTTTGGTGGGCTACGTAGTACAGAAAGCGCCGAGTGAAATCAAGGTTCCCGGCGTGTGCTACTAGCCCACCCGGTAGGAGCATTGGTCACGCCAAAATGAGAATTGCTGCAACCGCGTTTCGCTATTGACCTATTCAGTATGGAAGCATGGCAATCGAAACCCGAAATAGGCCAACCAGCCATGGAAATGCACGGATGAACCTTTCAGCCGCGCCAACGGAAGACTCAGCCGCACGAGCGGAAGGCTCAGCCACACCAACGGAAGGCTCAGCCATAGGCTAATATTTTTTTTAGAATCATGTAGATAAGTTATTCGCTGGAAAACCGGCTTTCCAGCTACACGAATGGAAGACTCAGCCACACGGCTGAACGACTTAGCCACACGAATGGAAGACTCAGCCGCACATCTGAACGGCTCAGCCGCACATCTGAACGACTCAGCCGCACGGCTGCACGACTGAACTGCAAGTCGCAATCTTCCAGGCTCATATCTGGGCGACCGAACCCTATATAGGAAGCAGCCAACCCAGTATTTTTTGCTTCCAGCCGTGTGGATAACTGATAAAATATAAGGGTTACAATCCCAGCAAAAGGAAAACTATCATGTCCAAGTCTGATTACATACCCCACGCAGACCATGATTTTATGGTCTGGCTAACCCATTTTACCGAGACGATTGCGCAGAACCCCGCTGAATATGGCTTGACCGAAGCCGAAATTGCCTCAATTAAGGAGTATGCCGCCAATTTTCGTGAGAAAGTCGCCAAAGCCAGTGAAGCCGCAGCCATTTCCAAGCAAGCCACCGCCGATAAAAATGATGTGCGTGATTCTGCCGAATCTTGCATCCGCTCTGTGGTACGGCGTATCAAGGGGCGTAGCGAATACAAAACGGGGCAAGGTGTCCATCTCGGCATCGAGGGGCCGCATAATTCTTATGACCTTGCCAACGCAAAACCCTCACTGACCGGCGTTGACCAAACGGGCGGACGGGTTTTGTTGAGTTTCAACAAAATGAAGAGTGACGGCATCAACATCTATTGCCAACGCGAAGGGGATGCCGACTGGGTTTTGATAGGCCGCGCCACCGTCTCGCCATTTGCTGACAATCGCCCCTTGCTGGTCGTCGGCAAACCGGAGTTACGCCGTTATTGCTGCGTATACATGAATAAAGACACTGAAATTGGGCAATTCTCTGATGAAATTGTCGTGACTTGTGCACCGTAAGCAGCCCAGTTGGGTGGGCTAGGTGCGCATTTCAATTCATTTCCGTTTATCGCTAATCTTGACGCGCACCGTAGCCCACCATTGCCCATCCGCCGCCGGTTTGGTGGGCTACGGCGCACGGAAAGTGCCGAGTGAAATTAAGGTTCCCGGTATGTGCGCCTAGCCCACCCTACGGTAGAAGCGTTGGTCACGCCAAAATGAGAATTGCTGAGACATTGCAATCCAAACTCGCGTGGAATGCGTATCGCTTGGTTACGACCGTTGCGGAATAAGCGGACGGGACGCCCTTCTTGTTTATGACTAGGGTTTTCTGTATCCATGACGATAACTCCTCGCTGTTGGCCTATGTTAGAGCATAGGCTAAAATGACTTGGATCGTCAATGCAATCAGCAATTCTCATTATTGATCTATTCATACCATCGACTTATAACATGACAACTCCCTCCTTCCGGGCCGCTGGCATAGACGATATTCCCATCATTGTCGAACTCGTGAACTCCGCCTATCGCGGGGAAAGCGGCAAACAAGGCTGGACGACGGAATCCGATTTGCTAGATGGGCAGAGGACTGACCCGGAGGAATTGACAAGACTGATCCAAACCGAAGACTCCATGATTGTTTTATGTCAATTGAACGATGAACTAATCGCCTCGGTGCATTTGGAAAAACATCAGGAGGGGGCTTACCTAGGCATGTTATCGGTAAAGCCCCAATGGCAAAACCTAGGCATAGGCAAGCGGCTGATGGCGGAAGCCGAGCGTATCGCCAAACAGCAATGGGCGGCGAACAAAATGCTGATAATGGTGATTACCTTGCGCCATGACATCATCGCGTTTTATGAGCGCTACGGCTATGTCAAGACCGGGCGAGTTGAACCGTTTCCCACCTCGGAGAAATACGGCATACAAAAAGTGCCGGGCTTGTTGTTGGAATATCTTGAGAAATCGCTGAATTGACACGGTTTAAAATCAAAATCTCTTCTAGTGGATTGCTCTTGGGCAACACAGCGTTTACTTCCACGCTGAAACCATGTAGTATGCACCATAAAATAATATAGTGTTTACACGAAACTACCAGAGGTCAGCCAACATGCCAGATTCACTTTCCGTGTCCACCCTGTGGAGATATGCCGTCAAGTCCATGATGGGAGAGGAACTTAATGCTTCCGAAATCACTCAATTGGGCATCTTGGGAGACCGCGCTTTCGCGTTGGTTGACCAAGAAACCGGGCAGGTCGTCAGCGCCAAGAACCCAAAAAAATGGCCGGATTTTTTCGTCTATCGTGCTGCTTACGTATCCCCGCCCGAGCTTGGAAAAAAGCCAGCGGTATGGATCACCCTTCCGTCTGGGGAAGTCGTGCGTAGCGACCAGCCCGATATCAATGCCGTTTTGTCTGCCGCCTTGTCGCGCCCTGTCACCCTGCAAGCTTCCGCGCCGGCATCGGCCGCTTTGGAAGAATATTGCCCCGACAACGAAGGCAAGGATAACGAGGTCATTCGGGCTGCCATTGCCGGCGACGCACCGGCCGGCACGTTTTTTGATTATTCCACCCTGCATGTCTTGACAACCAGCACCATCGATCATTTGCGCGGATTGTATCCGCAAGGTCGCTTCGAGGTTAGGCGTTTCCGTCCCAATTTGGTCATCGACACGGCAGATTTGGAAGGCTTTGTCGAAAACGATTGGGTAGGCAAGACGATCCGCATTGGCGAATCCGTTCGTTTGCAAATCACCGACCCCTGCCCGCGTTGTGTAATGCCCACATTGGCCCAAGGCGACCTGCCTAAAGACAATGGCATTTTCAATAAGGGCATTGCGCAGAACCGGGTGCATGTGCCGTTCGCTGGCAAGGCATTGCCGAGCGTTGGCGTTTATGCCAGAGTCGTTTCCACTGGCTTGGTCCGTCGTGGTGACTCTGTCATTATCGAATGACTTTGTAAACGATGTGCATTGGCTTAGGATTGGAGCGTCAAAGCTGGCCCTTCGGCTTCGCTCAGGACAGGCTTTGACGTCAGTACTGTTGAATTTAGGGTTGGTTGTAGGCCGGAATAAGGTCGTGCAACGACCGTTTCCGGCACTTGGCCTTCCACTAGCCGGAAACGCCCGCCGGGGCGGGCTTATTCCGGCCTACTTCTGGCGCTAATTCAACAGCATTGGGCTTTGACGCTCCGTCATATTTTCAAGGCTCTGATTTCAGAGCAAACCTCCGCTAAGCTTTCATCCAACGCAGCCATGGATTCCGCCAGATCAGATTCGCTTGCCTGATTTCGGATATTTTGCTCCAACTCGGCCGCCATTAGACTCAACGATTGCGCACCCATCATAGCCAATAAGCCCTTTAACGAATGGGCAATTCTCTCCGCTGTGGCGCGTTCACCGTCTATAAGGGCAGATTGGATCATGGCAACATCGGTGCTGTGTTGATCGGCAAATTTGCTCACTATGCGCTGGTAAGTTTGCATTTTTCCGCCGCAGTAGCGCAATCCAGCTTGCAAGTCGATATGACTGGGGGGTAAGGCATCGCCAGAGGCATCCGATGTGGCGCAAGGATTCCCCTCGGCATCGATGCTTGCACCTTGGATTGCTTCAACCGTTTGAGTATTTTCGTTTTCCGGCAACCAACGCGCCAGTGTTGCATAAAGCCGCTTCGCCTCGACTGGCTTGGACACATGCCCGTTCATGCCGGCATCGATACACTGTTGACGATCTTCCTTGAAGGCATTGGCGGTCATCGCAAGGATTGGGATGGTTTTCCCTTTGTCCATCGCCCTAATTTCGCGGGTTGCTTCCAACCCGTCCATGACTGGCATCTGAATGTCCATCAGGATAAGATCGTAGGTTCCAGTCCGAACTTTTTCCAGCGCTTCGCTGCCATTGCTGGCGATATCCACCACCAAGCCAACACTTTCGAGCAGTTCCAATGCCACCTCTTGGTTGATCTCGTTGTCTTCCACCAGCAGGATGTTAGCACCGACTCGAATGGTCAGATTGTCGGCAACGCTTTTTTCAGTTTTTTGGAGTTTGCCGCGTTTTAATGTCACCGTAAACCAAAATGTGCTGCCCTGATTGGGGGTGCTGGCGACACCCGCATCACCGCCCATTATGCGCGCCAGCCGTTTGGATATGGGCAGGCCCAATCCTGTGCCGCCATATTGGCGCGTAGTCGAACTTTGCGCCTGTTCGAATACCTCAAATATTCGCGACTGGTCTTCATTGCGGATACCTATGCCGGTATCCTGCACTTCGAAGCGCAGATCGACAAACTCATCCCGCTCACCCACCAGCAAGGCACGCAGGGTTATCCCTCCCTGCTCGGTAAACTTTATCGCATTACCGATATAGTTGATGAGTATCTGTTTTATACGCATCGGATCGCCTAGTAACGTCAACGGGGCGAGTGATGGTTCAACCTCCCTTGCCAATTGTAATTGCTTAATGGAGGCGCGCTCGTGCATTATGCTGTAAACATCATTGACGATTATGTTGATATTGAGCGGCAACTCCTCCAACATGAGCCGCCCAGACTCGACCCTTGACAAATCCAGTATGTCGTCGAGGATGCCTAGTAAATGTTTAGCGGAGGCATAGACTTTTTCCAGCTTTTTAACGTGTTCTGGATGAGTGATGTCGCGTTGCAGTAAATGAGTCAGGCCAAGGATGGCATTCATCGGTGTGCGAATCTCATGACTCATGTTGGCTAGGAAGTGACTCTTGGCAAGATTGGCTGCTTCTGCGGCAACCTTTGCGGATTCCAATTCGGCCATGATCCTCTTGCGCTCGGTGATGTCCTCCCTGATGCCTACATAATGGGTTATCCTCCCATCAGCTTGACGAACAGGGGCAATTAATGACGAAATGATGTATTCCTCCCCATTTTTACGCCGATTGATAAACTCGCCTTTCCACGTTTCGCCTCGGATCAATGTGGACCACATGTCTTCATAGGTTTGCTTGGGGGTCTTGCCTGAGCGCAAGATGCGCGGATTTCTACCGATCAATTCGTCACGGCTGTAGCCAGTCACTTGAACGAAGGCTTCATTGACGTACTCGATCTTCCCATCAACGTCGGTGATTAAAATCGATGCCGGGCTTTGCTCCACAGCCAAGGAAAGCTTGCGCAAGGATTCTTCAGCTTGCTTGCGGCGATTGATATTTTCGACCACTATGACGAAGTGATAGGGACTGCCATTAGAACGGCGGATCAACTTGGCTGACCAATTCCCCCAGACAAGCTCATCATTTTTGCGCACAAATTGCTTTTCCTTTGTAAATTCGACAACTTCCCCAGCCAACGCCTGATTGAGCATCTCC
>CAIYXP010000410.1 GCA_903930145.1 uncultured Methylococcaceae bacterium | reverse complement strand
TAAAATTAATATAATTAACAAAAAGTTGAGGTATTAAAAAACGGAGACCAATTGTTTTAAAGTATGCAATACATTGCGTAATAATATTATGAGCTTTAAATAGTAATGAAAACAGAAGCCTTGCCGCTTGGTTTTGATCTTTCGCTTTCTCAGCAATCCACTCTACCGCAAAAGCCATCACTTCTTGCTGTCCCACCACATGGCGCATTTTCAAACCCAGCTTGTTGACCAAGGAACTCACGGCTTTTTCCTCGGTAGCGTCTAGTTCTTTGCGCAAACTCCATTGGGCGAAGACTTTAGCGGCTAGAAATTCCATGAATGACTTATGGCCGAATTTGAAACTGCCGCTACGGGTAACATCCGGCACTAATAGACCACAGGCGCGAATATCGGTCAGGATAGTTTGGACTTCTAAGGGTTTATTGACCAAATCGTAACGTTGGCGTAAAGGCTTGCGGGTTTCGCCCGATTGCGCATCCACCAAAGAAACCGCGTCGGGAATGGCATCAATCAGCAAACGGGCCAATGTTTCCAATTCACGGCTACTAATTTGGTTGGGCAGATCGTGAATTAACATGTAAGTGGCGATGCCCTCCATGAAATACGCCCGCTCGCGGGAATTCAATGCCATAAACGCGGGCTTGGCCTTGCCCGCAGTGGGCGGGGTAAAGTCGAATTTCTGGCCTTTACCACCTTGTCGTTCCAAGCTGTGGCGGACGAAACGATCCATGACCAATGCAGAATTAATGCGCTGCCCATATTGGGCTAAATTCTCCGAATTCCATAAAATGCTCACCACATGCAGCATGGATGGACGCGATACGATGTCATAGAAACGCTCGTTGTCTTCCGCCAGAGCGATTATCCCCTCACGGGTATCAGCATCAAGATTGCGCAGACTGTTTTCCATTTCTCGAAATCCGAAAGGGGCCATGTGTATGGCTTGGCAATAGGGCCGCTCCAAACTAGGGTCTTGAATACCCAAGGCGGATTTTAATTCGGCATTGTCCAAGAAATAATTGGGCCGTCCCGTCACCATGATCTTGGCTTTTGGGTAACATAGCCCCCACATGATTTTAAAGTGCTCGATTCTCGCATGGCTATCACCGGATAAATCCACTTCGTCAAAGCCTTCAAATATCAACAATAACCGACCGGCAATTAGCAATTTGATCAAAGCACGGGTGTCAATGCCGTAACGCCCCGCCCATGTGGATAATAATTCATCTTCACGTAAGTTACGCGGACTCTTGCCGCGCAATTCCAGCAAAATGGGGATACGAGCCGGGCTTGAATTTTGTTGAATCCGCTGCATCAAGTGGTAGCTGAGCATCAAGGAAGCCGTACTCTTGCCTTGACCATACTCACCGAGCAAGGCAATTTGGCGCAGACTCGATTCTTGTAGCCAGTGGTTTAAATAAGCCTCCAAGTTGGGTTGCTCTTCCCCATCTTTGTCAAACTTATAACGGGAGACGGTGTAGACCTTATCCAACGTCAGTTCGCAACCAGTCAACTCGTCCTGTTCAACCCGTTTGCGTAGATCGCGAAAATAGTCATCAAAATTCACCAAACCATCCAACAAGCGGGATTCGCTGACGGTGCGCGATGGATACCGATCAAACTGGCTTGGTTGGTCGATGTCGCCGTCTTTAACGGCGAAGATGAATTCCAAACCTTTACCATCACGTCCTTGATGACGTTGCACTTTTTCAGCATATTTGACCAAAGCTTGAAACTGCTTTGAATTTTCTTCAGGGGTTGCTGGCAATAGTTCGGATTTAACTCCGGTAATACCCCATTGCAATTTAGCCAGCCCTTCATCGGTGAAGCCACCGCGCAAATCTACCCACGTCACATTTTTCAGGAATAGAGGCAGTTCTGGTGCTGTAGGCGCATTGGGTAGCAGGACGGGAATCACTGGCAATTTGCGCTTGACTAATTCCGTCAGGCAAGCTCGCATTTCTTGGTCTTCCCATGGGCCAAGGCCACTGTCGCCAATTAAAACGATTGCGGCGTTCGTTGTTTGGATGATGGTTTCCAATGGTTTCATCCATGGATGCCCCGGTACGAGTTGTTCTTCATCCAGCCAGACTTTCAAATTTCGCGACTTTAAAGCTTGGGCCAACTCCCGCACGATGGTTTTGTCTTGGTTGTTATAGCTTATGAATACATCGAAGGTATTGCCTGTGAGAGGTGGATTGACCTGTTCAGTTAAAGGCATTTTGCTGGGGTTTGCCTGAAACGCCGCCATGTCGGTTTGGCTGTCATAACAGGCCAGCACCACCGTGTCACCCGTGCCTTTGTGTGTGCCTATCCAACAACGGGCTTGGTCATGCCATCCATCGTCGGGAAACTCATATTGACGATTGGATAATTGCAGCAAATCCCTAGCTTGTTGATGCCAAACTAAGCTTTCTTCAGCGCCCTCCAACGCCGTTAAGCGGAATTGGTTTTCCGGGCTGTAGACAGCCAACAAATTGCGATTGTTGGAGGCGTGTAGGAGTAGCAAAGTGTCGGCTAATAGGCTGGGAGCTTGTTGCTTTTGTTGCTGTTCATAATGGGCAGTGCTTTGTGCGCCATCCCAGTGACCATGCAAACGCATGATAAGCCACCAAAGCCCAACGACCAAAAGAATGGATAAAATTTCCTGTTCGGTACTGAGCGGTTGGGGTGCTTGGTTAGGTAAACCAGACAGTTGACGGATCAGACTTATAGCCGCTAACCAAGGCGGTTCTTGGGCATAAATACTCGCAATCACAAAGATAGTGAGGGTGGAAGCAGCAGCTAAGCCGGCAAATGCGAATTTTTCACGGGTATAGATGCTTTTCCTCAGCCAGATATACAGGCCGAAGCTGGCAGAAAAAAAGAAGAGCAGAAAGAAAATGCTGAGGGTAATCGCGAGGGTCAGATCCATAAGGGTGCGCTTATTTCTGTCAGGAGAAAAAATCAAGCATACTCAAGGATGATACCATTCAAGCTTGAATCCCGCAGTAGAATCCAACTGATACGAAGAAAAATCACTGCCTCTTATACCGACAATTCCACATTGCCGGTACAGCCCAATAAAAAACCCCGTCATCTATCCGGGGTTTTTCTAATTTGTACAGGATGTCCGATTTTTCGCACAGGCTATTGCACGTAAAACCTAACTTGATCTTGTCCGCAAGTAGACGACACAAACAGAGTGTGCCAGCCAGTGGGAAGTTTATGCGCAAAATGCACCCCCGCCGTGTTGTAAAAAGATGCGCTGCCGGTGGACACGCCGTCCAACATCCATTTTACCGAGTGCTGTCCGCCGGGGCAGGTAGTGGTGAAGCTGGAATAAAAGTAATTGGTTACAGTGGAACCATTGACCGGTGAAGCGATATTGACGGGTGCATTAAAGGCGTTGGCAGTTCCGGCAACAACAAACAATACGATCAAAGACGCAAGCAGTTTGGTTTTGTTCATGGTGATTTCTCTCTATGGCTGATGTGATTAATACGAAATGCGCATCAGATGAAATGGAAGAATCAAAATGAAGCGCTGGAGAAATTATCGCTAACTCAAGCAACAGAATCACGGTAATAGTTCACTATTTTGCTGGGTAATTTTACCTACTCCTCTGATATAGCCCTGCTAATTGAAGTCGCATTATGTTTATTGTCCATGAGGGCGTTTTAATGCTTGGTCCCCTCTATACCAATGGAAAAATTAATGCCTTAGTTTCTGAAACAATTTCGGATTGGCATGAACCTTTTTACTGTGAGCAGGAATATACGTTCCAAGGGTCTGTGCGGCGAAAAAATCAAAAGAATTCCCACATTAACTGGCTTTGTTTTGATCTCTCCGCAAAGTAACCCTTGCATTTTCCATAACTTAATAGCTATGAGGAGTATAAGTCATGAAGCATTCGCCCCATACAGGTGCAGCAGGAGTTGCGGCAGCACTCTGGTTTCTGTCCTTAGTCACACCCGCACAAGCCGCTTCGCTAATAACGAACGGTGGATTTGAATCGGGTTTTAGCTCGTGGACCCGAGTCGACCAACTCGGCAGCGAGGGGACTTTCAACCTACAAAGCGGAACTTTAAGCCCGGTTAATGGTGATCCAACACCGGCACCAACGGAAGGGGTTAATGCGGCGATGACCGACGCATTTGGATCGGGTAGCCATGTGCTTTATCAGGATTTTGAAGTTGGCATACTGGGTGCGAAACTCAGTTTCGATCTATTTATCGGCAACCGCGCCCCACAATTTGCCACGCCAAACCCCGCTTCCCTGGTTTTTGATCTGACCAGTCAAACGGGCGCAAACACGCTGAACCAACAAGCTAGGGTGGATATAGTCAGCATTGGAGCAGACCCGTTCAGCGTGGCCGCAGGGGATGTGTTGCAAAATTTGTATCAAACGAAGGTGGGTGATTCACTGGTTTCCGGTTACAACTCGTTTGAATTTGACTTGAGTTCATTGTTTGCAGGAAAAAGCGGACAAACGCTACGGTTGCGCTTTGCCGAGACTGATAACATTTTGGGGTTTCAGCTCGGCGTGGACAATGTGAGTTTAGTCGAGATACCCGAACCAAGTTCCCTGCCCCTATTTGGAATAGGCTTGCTCGCATTATGGGGACGCCGTCACGCTAACTTGAAGAAGGGATTAACGTCAGCCAGCCTGCAATGGCAACATACTCCCAGTCATTTAGAGGGGTTTAACATGAATCTACCTAGGCTCTTAGGTCGTTTTGCATTGGCTATGCTAGTCATGCTGGGTGGGGTTTTCAGCCTGGCTAGACCTGCCCAAGCTGACACTAGTCCACCCGCTTTATCAGACCCGACTCTCCAAGTTTCCACTGTGCTTAGTTCCGGTTTGACTCAGCCGATAGGGATTGTGTTTATCGCTCCCAACGACTATTTCGTGCTAGAAAAGGCTACGGGGCAGGTCAAGCGAGTCATCAATGGTGTCATTCAAGCACAACCCGTGCTTGACCTCACCGTGAACTCAGCTTCTGAACGTGGTCTGTTGAGCATGGTGCTTCATCCAAACTTCCCAACCAATCCCTCGGTTTATATTCGTTGGACGGAAAGCAGCACCGGGGTTGACTCCAACGTTGCGCTTGAAGTGCCGTTGCTTGGCAATCGAGTTGATCGTTTTGTTTGGAACGGCAGCACATTGACCCAAGCCGAGAATGTTATCAAGTTACGTTCTTTGCAAACGGACAACATTGCGGTGACGGGTCATGAAGGCACGAATAATCTCAATCCGGCTGGCAATCATAACGGCGGCGTGATGAAATTTGGGCCGGATGGCAAACTTTATGTGTACATGGGCGACCAAGGCCGTCGGGGATGGATGCAGAACCTCTCCAACGGGCCATTTTTTACTGCCCCTCAAGTTGATGACACTTACGGGGGACCGGCACCCGACAACAACCATCTTTCTGGTGTCATTTTAAGGCTTAACACCGATGGCACGGCCCCTGCGGACAATCCTTTCTTTGCAGTGGGTGCGTCTATTGGCGGGGAAGTCGGGGCAAATATCCAGAAAATCTATTCTTACGGACATCGCAACGGCTTTGGCATGGCCTTCGACCCTGCCACGGGTTTGCTGTGGGAGACCGAGAATGCAGACGACGCTTATAGCGAAATCAACAAAGTCATCCCCGGCATGAATGGCGGGTGGGTGCAATTTGCCGGCCCAATCAGCCGTATAGCCGATTGGAAAGTCATTGAGACGACTCAGTTCACCAATGCCTTGCAACAGGTCCGTTACCCTCCGACTAGGGCGGCCTACAAGCCTGCTCTAGCCCAGTCCCGTTTGTACATGCTTTCGGGTGCCACTTATATCGATCCTGACTTCAGTTGGCGCTATGAATCCGGCCCTTCTGGAGCAGCCTTCGTGACCGGGACAGCTTTGGGGGTAGAGTATGAAGGCACGTTTTGGATTGGGTCGTCACGATCCTTTCAGCAAGTCGGCGCGAATGGCGGCAGTCTGTATCGTTTCAAACTGACCGCTGACCGGCAGCATTTGGATGTTTCGGCAGACCCCCGCTTGGCTGACCGTGTAGCCGACAATCTGTTCCGTGCGCAGAAGTTTGAGGGTACTGAAAGCGAGACGCTTAAAATCGGCTCGTTCTTCGGGACTGTGACCGACATAGAGCAAGGCCTGGACGGCAATCTCTATATCGTTTCTTTGACCGACAACGCGATTTACAAAATCAGCAAACCGCCAAATTAAGTTTGCAAACCTAGGCAAACCCACAAAATCTCCTCTTAAACGGCCTGACAGGTTTCCTAAGCCTGTCAGGTCTGTTTCCTTAAGGCGTACTCAACACGGGGCAATTTGCACCATGATAATGCGTCAACGGTCGGCATTGCCCCGTCATTAGCAAGTAAATGTGCCTAAATGTCTGATAATCAGGCTTGATATTACTAGGCATGATTGATGCGTAGTGAAAGCATAAAGATGTTTTTGGAAGCAAATTTAACCATTTTGACATTAACCAAATGTCTGATTTTTCCCTGTGTAGTCTAAAATAGATGGGCATCCAAAAACTTATAAAACAGGTAGTCAAAATGACGGCAAACAACATAACCCCTCCCACGTCTCATTCCGGCCTAATCGCGTGGGTGGATGAAATAGCGGCACTCTGCCAACCGGACCAGATTCACTGGTGCGATGGTTCTAAAGAGGAATATGACCGACTGTGTGAGGAAATGGTGGTTTCCGGCACTTTCATTCGGCTCGATCCCGCCAAAAGGCCCAACAGTTTCTTATGTAGGTCTGACCCTTCTGACGTGGCTCGTGTCGAAGATAAAACCTATATTTGTAGCAAGAATAAAGAAGACGCCGGCCCAACCAACAACTGGGCAGACCCGGTCAGCATGAAAGAGACGCTGACCGAATTATTCCGGGGCAGTATGCGGGGCCGCACTTTGTATGTGGTTCCCTTCTCCATGGGTCCGATTGGCTCGCCCATTGCCCATATCGGGGTCGAACTGACAGATTCACCTTATGTGGCAGTCAATATGCGCATTATGACGCGCATGGGCAGCAAAGTGTTGGAGCAGCTTGGTGCAGACGGCGATTTCGTGCCATGCCTTCATTCCGTGGGCAAACCTTTGGAACCCGGCGAACAAGACACCTCTTGGCCGTGCAACAAAACGAAAAAATATATCGTCCATTTCCCCGAGAGCCGTGAAATTTGGTCTTATGGATCGGGTTATGGCGGCAATGCATTGTTGGGTAAAAAGTGTTTCGCGTTACGCATTGCTTCCACGATAGCGAGGACGGAAGGTTGGTTGGCCGAGCATATGCTGATACTTGGCGTTGAATCACCGCAAGGCGAAAAAACGTATATTGCAGCAGCTTTCCCCAGTGCCTGTGGCAAGACCAATCTGGCGATGCTGGTTCCGCCAGATGCCTTTGCAGGGTGGAAGATAACGACGATAGGCGATGATATCGCTTGGATCAAACCTGGCAAGGATGGTCGGCTCTACGCAATCAACCCTGAGGCGGGTTTTTTCGGCGTGGCTCCGGGCACTTCTGAAAAGTCCAACCCCAATGCGATGGCAAGCTTACATGCCAACTGCATATTCACCAATGTCGGGCTGACCCCGGATGGTGATGTCTGGTGGGAGGGCATGACCAAACAACCGCCTGAGCGCTTGATTGATTGGCAAGGCAAGGAATGGACCCCACAAATTGCAAAGGAAACCGGCGCTAAAGCCGCCCACGCCAATGCTCGCTTCACCGCGCCGGCCTACCAGTGCCCTTCGATTGACCCGGCTTGGGAAGACCCGCAAGGGGTCCCAATTTCGGCTTTTATCTTCGGCGGTCGGCGGGCGACAACCGTCCCCTTGGTGTTTGAATCCTTTAACTGGAATTACGGAGTTTATGCCGCCGCGACGCTGGGTTCAGAAATGACAGCGGCTGCGTTTGGCAAAGTTGGGGAAGTGCGGCGCGACCCCATGGGCATGTTGCCATTCTGCGGATATCACATGGGGGATTATTTCAACCATTGGTTGCAGATGGGTCATGTTATCGAACATCCGCCGCATATTTTCTGTGTCAACTGGTTCCGCTTGGATGAAGAGGGCAATTTCATGTGGCCGGGGTTTGGGGAAAACATGCGGGTGCTGAAATGGATAGTGGACAGGGTGCTTGGGCGAGTCGGTGCCAGGCAGGCCCCGCTTGGGTGGATGCCACGCTTCGAAGACATGGATTGGAATGGTTTGCCTGAGATTTCACCGGAGAGTTTTAAAGCCCTCATGCAGGTGGATACTGAGAGTTGGCAGCAAGAACTTAATTTGCACGGGGAGCTTTTTGAAAAACTTCAGGAACGCCTACCTAAGCAATTGGTTTTAAAAAGGGAACTGATGAAGATGAGACTGTGGAGTTAATAATAGCGTAAGCCGTCATCGGGAACCACTGGGGGCGAGTCATTCTGCTAAGTAGGTTTGATTTGCCCAAGGGTGGCTTTCTTTGGCGACAAAATAACAAGACTTGTAATTATAACTGATGAGGAAAAGCCCATGTCACAAGATACCTTGACGGTAACCCATTCTCGAACCGGGATGACCGCTGAATTACCCATTCTTGAAGGCACTTTGGGCCAGCCAACGGTTGACATCAATGCCTTCAACTCAAAGTTTGGCTACTTTAGCTACGACCCTGGTTTTGTCTCAACGGCGAGTTGTAAAAGCGAAATCACCTATATTGACGGCGATGCCGGCATCTTGTTGCATAGGGGTTATCCGATTGAGCAATTGGCTGAACGTGGCACTTTTTTGGAAACCGCCTATTTGCTAATCAACGGGGAATTGCCAACCAAGCACGAATTGGACGCTTTCATGCATGAGGTGGGCGGAGAATCCATGATTCATGAAGCCTTGCGGCATTTCTTTTCGGGGTTTCATTATGACGCCCATCCGATGGCGATGATGGTCGGCGTGGTGGGTTCGCTCTCGGCTTTCTACCATAATCAAATTGACATCAACCGGCGGGATGACCGACGCATTTCGGCAATACGACTGCTGGCTAAAATGCCGACCATAGCTGCAGCCTGTTACCGGCACTCCATAGGGATGCCATTCGTTTACCCCCGTGCCGACCGTAGCTATTGCGAAAACTTCCTCAACATGATGTTTTCAGTGCCGGGGCAGAATTACCCGGTTGATCCGATTGCGGCCAAAGTACTGAATCTGTTGTTTATTCTTCATGCCGATCATGAGCAAAACGCCAGCACTTCGACAGTGCGGTTAGCCAGCAGCACGGGGGCCAACCCTTACGCTTGCATCGCGGCTGGCATTGCCGCGTTATGGGGTCCGGCGCATGGCGGTGCCAACGAGGCGGTCATCAAAATGCTGACCGAAATTGGCGATTCCAGTCAAATCCCCAAATTCATTGCCAAGGCCAAGGATAAGAATGACCCGTTCAAGCTGATGGGGTTCGGGCATCGTGTCTACAAGAATTTTGACCCACGGGCCACCATTATCCGCAAAGCCTGTTATGCGGTATTGGAAAAGCTGGACTTCAACGACCCATTGTTCAATTTGGCTTTGGAGTTGGAGGAAATCGCGCTTAAAGACGAGTATTTCATCGAGCGCAAGCTTTACCCCAACGTGGATTTCTATTCGGGCATCATTTACAAAGCCCTAGGGATTCCTGTTGAGATGTTTACCGTAATGTTTGCCATCGCCAGAACGGCCGGCTGGACAGCCCATTGGCTGGAAATGAAGGACGAACCCAACCAGCGCATCGCTAGACCCCGCCAGTTATATGTGGGCGTTCCCCAGCGGGAGTATGTTTCGATAGAAAAGCGTTGAGAAGTTGGCATAGGCTTTTCGGTCGTTCCGGCGGGACTTTGTCTAAACAGGGATTGACGCAACCTGGATGCCACGAACACCGGGAGTGGAATAGGGGCGGGTTTTGAATCCGCCTCTCTTCTGCGTACATCACTTAGGAACGGGCAGGTCGTTCCACGAAACGATGGGGTCGTTCATGATCGGATCTTTCAAAATATCCATTAAGGCAGGGTATCCGGGATGGTTAGAGTAGGTCACTGCATGATCTAGGAACTCCTCAATCGAGTAGGTCCCCCAGTTCCTTATCTGCCAGAATTCTGCCTTGTCGGCATGGAATTTTTTTGCCATGCTGACAAAGTCTGGGATTTCCCGGTAATTCAGTTTCTGCACGACACAGACAAAAATGAGGTTGTCGATCCTACCCTCGACCCTTAGCTTGCCAATGAACTCAAGATTTTTCATCAGCCTGGCAAAATCCCCACCGCGTCGAACAATCTTGTAAGTGTCCTCTTTGGTGGCGTCGATTGATATGATGATATCTTGTACGTTTTCTTCCAATTTCAAAGAGGTCCATGTTTTTTCATCTAACAATACACCGTTCGTGTGCAGATGGATTTTGCGAGGTCCGGTGTGGTTGGCACAGTAATCGGCTATCAAGTTTCGGAAATGGATGCTGCCGAATGGGTCGCCGCTTCCGGTGATCTTAACTTCGTGGCAGGATTCCATGACGGGGATGAGTGTGTTTTTGGTCAAGGCTTCGTATTTCCACTGCTCGGACTTGCCAACGGCGATTTGCTCATTACGGCAGGAAGTGCAGCTTAAATTGCAACTCAGGTCATGGCAAAATACGGCAGAAGTTGGGCCTTGCGCCTTGTATCGGGCCAATTGCTCGTCGCTCATTTCGGCTTTGACATCCAATCGACGTCCCGCAATCACATTGCAGAAGCGTGGACTACAATAGCGAAAGCTACCATCGAGTATGGATTCACGAATGTCCTGTGCAATGTCGCTACGCCATAAAGACTCCCGGTTTGAATTTTCCAAGATGCCAACAGGCTTGTCCAACCATCCTGGACAGCACAGATAAACCTCACCCGTTGGGGAGGTTTCAAAATGTGAAAAAGGAACCGGGCAGAACGATGCGTTTAAATAAGCC
>CAIYXP010000409.1 GCA_903930145.1 uncultured Methylococcaceae bacterium | reverse complement strand
GTACTAAAACGGCAAACAAGGTTAAATCATGGATAATGGCAAACTGTAAACCTCGCTCTGATTTTGTTATTATGATTACTGGAGACTTAGTTGATAATGCTAACATAAGCTCTTTATGGGATTTATCAGTCAAATTTATTCAGGAGTTATCAGAGCCAGATGCTTCGGGGCAGAAATATGAGATATTAATTGTCCCAGGTAACCATGATTATGGTTCCGGATCGGACGCAAATGCTAAATATGTATCCATTTTTAAGCAACGATATTTTGAAAATCCTAACTTTGAGTATCCCTATGTAAAGATTGTAGGCGATGGCGTAGCACATGAAAAAGTTGCGTTTATTGGTCTAGACTCTAATGAAGGTGAGTTGAATCCATTGGATCACGTATTTGCAGATGGCGAAATTGGGGATGAACAATTGAGCCGATTGGCAGACGCATTGCGGAGGAATGATGTCAAACAATGCCCTCATCGGGTTTTATTTCTTCATCACCATCCCTTTGAAAGTCCTATTTTCAAATTAGGTCATTGGTTAAAAGATAGGCATAAGCTTAGAGGTGTTATCAAGGCAGCGGCTAATGAGGGAATAATGATAGATGCGTTGTTATTTGGTCATAATCATGGAGGGAAATCTTACCATGAATGGGGCATTCAACGAGTATACGATGGTGGTACGACGGGTGGAAAGCGCAAGCCTTCATTCGTTAGAATTATTGAGGATATTTCATCTCCTAATGTGAATGAAGATAAGTTGGTGAAATTTACCAATGGCGGTTAGTTTTGATTGTTCCCGTGTTCCCGGAGTGGGAATGCGACTTAACCGATCTTGCAGTGAACGAACGCAGAGTGTTCAAGGATAAGCTCCCACGCCGGAGTGTGGGAGCCAACAATAAAGCCGACCCCTGCAAATATTAGGAGTGATGTGTTTGTTTTTTTCATTAGGGAGTGTGTTTGTGTAAAAGCCATTGACAGATAACAAGATAAACCATTAAAGCCGGGTAGGAACGGAACCTCAAACCCCGGCGGTGGTGGTCAAGCTAAAATGCTTGCCCAGTCTACTGTACTGTACTGCCTTACAATAATAGAATAAAGAATTCGATTGTGGCATCATCCTCTAAAATGTTAAACCATATTTGTAATGCTGTCGATGCGGGTCGAATTTTATGGAAAAAACATGCCTTGGAACGTATGATGGAACGAGGCATTAGCCGAAACGAAGTGAAACAGGCAATAACCCAAGGGAGTATTATTGAAAATTATCCAGATGATTCCCCGTTTCCAAGCGTTTTAATCGCAAACTTTGAGCCTGAACCATTGCATGTTGTTGTCGCTTATGATGCTGAAAGTCTTCAATGTCATGTCATAACAGCTTATCGACCAGATTTGGCCCATTTTGAAGCCGATTTTATGACCCGGAGGTTATCATGAAACCACACCCATCGCGTTGCCCTGTCTGTCATGGCGGGTATAAACAGCCGGGTACGACTACTTTTACCGTTGAATTGGGTTTTGGTGTGGTTGTCGTGCGTGATGTCCCCGCCCAAGTTTGTGATTTGTGCGGCACTGATTGGCTGGAAGATAGTATTGCCGAAAAGTTGGAAAAGATAGTCGAACAAGCGCGTATAAAACATTCTGTAGTGGAAGTGGCGAATTGGCAGCATGAAATTCAAGCACTGGTTGCATAAATATAGAAATATTAAACGGAACGAAGATCGGTGAGGTTTGCAACCCCACCGCTAAAGCTTTGTGCAAAGAACGGGGTTTCCATCGGAAAAACCCCAAAAATAAACCCGCAACGCGACGGATGGCCCAGTGCTGGAAGCAATTACAGTGGCGGGTTCCCAGTTTCCCCTATAGTTTCGGAGATGTTATCCCAGTATAGATGAAGCGGGTTTTGGTGGTGGCTGAGTTGGAGGCATAGGGTAGGCCGTCGGCCTTGCCTATGTAAAGCTTCGCAT
>CAIYXP010000408.1 GCA_903930145.1 uncultured Methylococcaceae bacterium | reverse complement strand
TGCCTCGCATTAGCCTTATTGTTGATAATGGTAAGCCTCGATTTCTTCTTCCCAACAGCCTATCGGTTTCAAGCCGGTTTACATGGGTTGAGTTCAATTCTGGCAGTGGTTATCGGTACTTATCTGACCCATCGAGCTTACCCGATGATTCGTGGTATCAGGATACATTTTGAGTCCCTGCGTTATTGGGTCTTAGGCTCTACAGTGCTAAATTTGCTAGGTGTAATAAGTGGCAATTGGATTTATATGCGATACCGGGGTCAGGATGGCCCTCGTGATTGGATATTGAAAAACTCCCCAAACTTTCATAATGTGCTCATGGAGTTCAAGGAGTTTGTTTCTATATTTCCTTTTGTTTTAATGTTGGCAGCTACATTTTTGCTGTTTTATTACGGCAAACAAATTCAATATCGCCGCGACCTTACCCAATTTGCTGCCATATTAATATTAACGTCGTGGCTGTTTTTAATGATCGGTTTTATATCCGGGCTAGTTTTGGCTAAATTGCGCTTTGTCTGACTTGGTAGAGTAACTATATGAATGATAACACTATTGATAAACATATCTCTACCATAGACATCAAATCCGATGTTTATGAACACGAAGAAATCTACTCGGGACCCGTTGTAGCGGCCACATTGGCATCATTACTGGCCTTTTTTACTTTAATGGTGACGCATCATATCTCACGATTGTCCCCGAGCCTGGATCGGTTGATTCATTCCTATGGGTATTGGATTCCAGGCTCAGTGGGTAGCGGATCGGATGGTAGCATTGGTTCGTATTCTGGAAAGGAAACTTTGGCACTCGCAGTGTGGATGACCAGTTGGGCCGTTTTTCATTTCTTGTGGAAAAAACAAGAGTTTCAACTTAGTTTTTGGTTACTTATTTTTTGGGGTTGCTTAGCTTTACTGACCTTAGGTTTTTTTCACCCAATTATTGATCCTGTAGTTTTATTGATCGCGGGCTTTTTCGGGCTGCCATAAGGAAAAAACATGAACTTAAAAGATGACATCATCCGTTGTTGTTTAGTCGCCATGTCATTATATTCTTTCACCCTGAACGCTTGCGCCGAAGGCGTTTTGGTAAGGGCTGAGCCTAGTGACAATGCAGTGATG
Source organism: uncultured Methylococcaceae bacterium (assembly GCA_903930145.1). GTDB lineage: Bacteria > Pseudomonadota > Gammaproteobacteria > Methylococcales > Methylococcaceae > Methylumidiphilus. Next base: position 2,562 of record CAIYXP010000408.1, on the reverse strand, counting down.
ACCGGTTTCACCGGCTCGATAAAGCTATGGTTCAGCGGCAATGTCAGTGAGCGCACCCCAACCTTGATTGTAGTGAACGATGCCGGTGAGCGAGTGGACAATCCCGCCATGCACCTGAAAATCAGTGAGCAACGCAGTGAGCTAAGCACCACCACTAAGGCTCTGACGGATGGCATCTACACAGTTCGCTACCGTGTACTGACTAAAGACGGTCTGGTCGTTAGTGGTATCTATCGCTTTACCGTGAAATCCTGAGAGGCCATTCAATGTGAATAATCCAAAAAAAAATTTAACAGTGTTGTTGGCATTGTCAATCCTACTTCCCGCCTACATAGCCACGGCGTCGGTGCCTTTGGGGGCTGCGCGGAAAGCCCCGGGCGGTCAGTCCGATATTTATGGATGCATGCAAAGTAATGAATACTATATCGTCAATTTTGCAGCCTATCAGACGGGCGGGGGGAATCCAAAGGAGGATAAAACGACCCCTGTGGCGGAGTGCATTGAATTGCCTGCAATCGGGCCTACCATTGTCACATTGGATTTGCTAGATCGTGATGTTCGCCGCAAGCCAGTGGCGCTAAAAGTGAGCAACGGGGGAGGACAGGTGATTGCCGAAATGCCGATGAATATAGAAAAATCAGGTGTCCTGACTATGCGGGTCAATTTTGTCAATCCGGGAAAATATGAAGTTGTACTTTTTGTCAACGACAATGACCTTAAACTTCCTATTGAAAAAAGTGCTTTGCACATCCCATTATCTGTGGCTATGGTTCACAATGCACCTGCCCCAAAAACCGGATTGACCTTTTTCTTCCTTGCTATGGGTGGGTTGGTCTTGGGTCTTGGCTGGTGGATGCCACGATTGCTTAAAATTACGCAAACAAAACCGGTAAGTTCACTTTAACCATTTTTGAAATAGGTTGGTTGATGACCAATCCCAAATTGTCGTCCTATCCAAACTGAGAGCCTATGAAATTTATATACTCGATTGTCTTGTCAACCCTTTTTCCCCTGACTGCTTGTTCTATGCGGGATCATACTCCCCCAACTTATGCACCGGGCTTAGGTGAAATCATGAGTCTTAGCGGAATGCGTCATGTCAAGCTTTGGTATGCCGGCCAGGCAAAAAATTGGCAACTGGCAGCCTATGAGATCGACGAATTGCGTGAAGGGCTGGAAGAAGCATCAAAATTCCATCCAACCCATAAATCGATTAAGACCCCGATTGCGCAACTCATTTCTAGCACAATGGACAAACCCCTTGGACAAGTGGAAAAAGCAGTAAACGAGAAAGATTTCAGTGCCTTTGCCATCGGGTACGATTCCCTAACGGCTGCTTGCAATGCTTGCCATCAAATGACGGATTTTGCTTTCAACATTGTCACAAAACCAGAATTCAACCCGTTCCCCAGCCAGCAATTTCATCCATGATTATTAGAGGCATTATACAGCCAGTGTAGGGCGCAATAGCGGCTCCGCCGCGTATTGCGCCGCATGGGGGAATGAGAACAATTGGTGGAGTTGACTTAACCGTTATTCCACCTATGATGTTACATTTATGATTAAACCCTCAATCTTTTAGGCTCGCCCATGCCGAACTACCGATGTTATCGAGTGCCTGGCGGTACTTATTTTTTCACTGTTAACCTGTTGGAGAGATACCCCAACGATTTATTAATACGCCATGTTGAAAGTCTCCGTACCGTGGTGCGTGAAACCCGCAAGCACTGGCCTTTTCATATTGATGCATGGGTTGTTTTACCTGACCACTTGCATTGTGTTTGGACTTTGCCAGTGGGTGATGACGACAACTCCAACCGCTGGCGATTAATCAAACAAGGATTTTCCAAGGCATTGCCGATGACGGAAAGACGGTCTGCCGTGAGGGTTGCGAGAGGCGAGCGGGGTATTTGGCAACGCCGTTTTTGGGATCATGTCATCCGGGATGATGGAGATTATGCCGCGCATGTCGATTATTGCCATATCAACCCGGTTAAACATGGCTTGGTTGGGCGGGTGTCTGACTGGCCTTATTCAAGCTTCCACCGGTATGTGGAACGGGGCATTTATCCATTGGATTGGGCAAGGTTCCCGACCATTGATAATGTTGCCGGGGAACGTGGATAATGGCAATGGGTATTGTTGGGATAAAGCTTGACGAGGGTGTTCCAGCCCCTTGCATGTGGTTTGATTCGGCATTCGGCGCAATACGCGGCGGAGCCGCTATTGCGCCCTACGCGGGCTACTTGGCTGACCTTTTCCAGCAAGCCGGGGTGACGGGTTTGCCCTGACGCATAATCTGGCACGTTTGACGGAATTACAGGCGGGACGGGTATCGTGGCAAGCATGAGACACCCTCAATTCACAAAAAACTACAAAAAACCCTCAATAAAGCTTATATCCTTATGATATTACTGAAAACATCCATCAATAACGAACTATGCCGGAAAACTTATTGACATGAAACGGGATAAAGGTATCATAACTTAAACCCTATTAGAATCTGCGTTTTTGAGGCTAAGCGTCAGTTACGATGATGTCTAACATAGGCAAAGGCATCAC
>CAIYXP010000407.1 GCA_903930145.1 uncultured Methylococcaceae bacterium | reverse complement strand
AGCACACTTCAATGCATGAGATGGAAGAAAGTTTGAATTATATACACTTAAGCCAATGAAAACAATACTATAGCTTACTAAATCGACGAAGGTCGCCATCCTTCAAATTTTGCCAATAGTTTCGCTTTTTGTGATCGCCAAGGTATTTTAACAATTCCCCTTTTCTCTGACTCACTTGCATATATCCATACACAATAGAAACAAACTAGCAAAAGTCCAGTCAATTTAGCTATAATGCTCTGTTGCACAAAATTGTCTGGTCGATAAATGTTTTCAAATACACAAAAATAGCCAACTCAAGGCCCTATTAAGATTAATCCTATGCTGATTGCAAGTATCAACCCAAAAAACATCCTCTCTTTCGGCGAGGCTCACTCCGCTATCGAGTTGTCCCCCCTCACCATCCTTGTTGGCCCTAACGGGAGTGGAAAGTCTAACTTAATTCAATGTGTCAAGTTGCTACAGAAGGCAACTAACAGCCAACCCACCCCTTCCTTGGGTTGGTTATGGCAAGGGCAGAAAAGCCAACCCATCGCCCGACTGGAGGCCGTAATCGATTGTCCTATCGGTTCCAGAAATTTGCGCTATTGGTTGGAATTCACCCTGGAAAACGAAAGCTTCAAGCTAACGGATGAAAGGATAGAGAACGAACACCCTGATGTGGGTCACGGCAAGTCTTATTTTTATTTTGCTTACCAGAAGGGTTGGCCCGTGGTCAACGTAAAAAGTGTTCGCCGACAATTGAAACGGGAGGAAATCGACACGAATTTGTCCATATTGGCACAACGTAAGGACCCAGAGGCTTACCCAGAAATTACTTGGTTGGGCGAGGCATTCAGTGCCTTGCGCATTTATGGCAATTGGACGTTTGGCCCTGACTGCCCCGTCAGGTTCGGCAATAACCAAGCTTCCTCCGATAATTTTCTCTCCGAAAATTTCGAAAACCTCGAAGCAATCCTCTCCACACTTTGCAGCGAACCCGCAACCAAGGCGAAAATTATTAATCAACTTCGCGTTTTAATTCCAGAATTGCGGGATATAAACTTCAACATGATTGAAGGTAGCCCAAAATGCTCAATCAATGAAGGAGATTTTGTAATACCCATTTCAAACCTGTCAGACGGCACTTTGCGATTCCTATGCTTGCAAGCCATTCTTTGCCACCCGCTGCCGCCGCCCTTGATTTGCATAGAGGAACCTGAGCTGGGGCTGCATCCTGAGATGATGCCGATCATTGCCGACGCCTTACGCGAAGCCTCGCAACGCACTCAGATAATCGTCTCAACGCATTCAGATTTGTTGGTTGAAGAATTCATCGCCACGCCAGAAAGCATCATCGTTTTCGAAAAACACGAAGGGCAGACCATGGCCCATCGGTTAGAAGGCGAAGCGCTGGATAATTGGCTGGACAAATTCACCTTGGGACACATGCCACCCATTTGAACATGATTTGAAATACAAGCTAGCAAAACTGGCGATACTTCCCTTTTGCACTGATGATTCGCTATCATGTACCCATCAACCCGCTCCTATCAACTCGGCAACGGAGAAAAAATAAACCATGGCAAGTCGCGGTGTTAATAAAGTAATATTGATCGGCAACCTCGGGGCAGACCCGGAAGTTCGTTACATGACCAATGGTGAGGCATGGGCAACGATCAGAGTTGCCACGAGCGAAACCTGGAAGGATAAGAACACGGGGCAGGCACAAGAGCGCACCGAATGGCATAACGTCGTTTTTTATCGACGCTTGGCGGAAATTGTCGGCGAATATCTCAAGAAAGGCTCGAAGGTTTACATCGAAGGCAGTCTGCGTTATCGGCAATATGAGCGGGACGGGGTCAAACAGTACGCCACCGACATTATCGCCAATGAAATGCAAATGCTGGATCGCGCCAGCGATGCTTCCCCCAACGCCCGTCCGGCAGGCGGCTACCCGGCATCCTCCAAACCTGCGCCTAGCCCCGGTTATGGTTCGCAGGAACCGCATCGCCAGCCATCGCCCGAGTACTCGCGCCCGCCCGAACCCTCTTACGGCAGGGGTTCGGATGATGGGTTTGATGACGACATACCGTTTTAGAACTTTGCAGTGCATTATGGGTCATTCTGGTATTTAGGGGTTCTTGGAATCGGTCTTTGAACCCCGGGGGGTTGATGCGTTTATGGGAATGAAGCGCATCAACGCGGTAAGCCGTATTGCGCCGAATGCCACAGCTTCCCATCAAATTCTTGATTAGACTTTATCGGAAACCCACTGAGTGATCCTGCCGTTACTGCATAGCGGAAGGTTTCCGATAAAGTCTCTTTGCATCAGTTCAATCACGCCCAGTGTAGCCTGATTCTACCACCCGGCCTGCTTCCAGCTTGATGCTCCGTCCGCAACGTTTGGCAAGGGCCGGGTCGTGAGTCACCAGCACCAGCGTGGTGTTCAGTTCCCGATTCAACTCGAATAACAAGTCGATGATATGTGCGCCAGTTCGGCTGTCCAGATTGCCGGTCGGTTCGTCGGCAAATAAGATGCTGGGCTTGGTGACAAACGCACGGGCCAACGCGACCCGTTGCTGCTCGCCGCCGGATAATTGGTTGGGATAATGTTTGAGGCGATGACCTAATTCAACCCGTTCCAGCATTGTTTGCGCGGCACTTTTGGCATTGCGATTGCCTAGCAGTTCCAAGGGCAGCATGACATTTTCCAAACTGGTGAGACTGCTTAGCAATTGAAACGATTGAAAGACAAATCCAACATGTTTAGCACGGATCAAGGCACGACCGTCTTCGTCAAGTTCGGTGATGGCAGAGCCTACCAGTATAATTTTTCCTTCAGTGGGCACATCCAAGCCCGCCAAGAGTCCAAGCAGCGTGGATTTACCCGAACCTGAACTGCCAACCACGGCCAGCGTTTCACCGGGTTTGATTGATAGCTCCACAGATGTCAATATATCCAGACTTCCATCCACTGTTTCAACCCGTTTACCGAGATTCTTAGCCGTTATGATAGGTTCTTCTTCGTACATTCTTCGTTTCCTGTTGTGTGTCCTGTTGTTTTCAGCCCCGGTATTCAGCCATGCCGCGACGATACTGGTGCTTGGCGACAGTATCAGTGCCGGTTATGGTTTGGATAATCCCGCACAAGGCTGGGTGACTTTGCTGGCTGAAAAGATAAAAGCAACTGGCAAAGCTTACGAGATCGTCAATGCCAGTATATCCGGTGAAGTCACCGCCGGGGGACTGTCCCGCATTGATGGATTGTTAGCCCAACACAAGCCGGGCATCGTCATCCTCGAACTGGGTGCCAATGACGGCCTGCGAGGGTTGCAACCATCGCTGATGCAAGCCAACTTGAATGAGATCATCATGAAGGCAAAAAAAACCGGGGCCAAGATTGTATTGCTTGGGATGCGCATCCCGCCCAATTACGGCAAGCGATTCAACGACATGTTTGAAGCGGTTTTCCCAACTCTCGCCAAACAGCATGAATCGGCCTATGTGCCGTTTTTATTGGAAGGGGTAGGCGGGAACGCCAAATTAATGCAAGCTGACGGGCTACACCCCAATGCCCAAGCCCAACCCATATTGATGCAATTGGTATGGGAAAAATTGCAGAGCCTGCTTTGATCAAACACTGCGATTTAAAGGTTTCATCAATAGCATATGCACATCCCCCAGTACACGCTCGATAAAACCGCCTTCACAATAGGTTAGATAGAATTCCCACATGCGGATAAACGAGTCGGGATAACCTAGCTTGCGGACTTCATCAACATGGTTGAAAAAATTATGCCGCCAACGGTTTAGTGTGGTGGCATAATGCGGGCCAATGTCTTCGAGATGGACGAGTTTAAGGTCTGAAGAGCGGGTGGCGGCATGTAACAATGGCGTGATCGCGGGTATGCAAGAGCCCGGAAAAATGTAACGTTTGATAAAATCTACCTCGTCTCTAGCACTTGCAAATTGCTGGTCGGCTATGGTGATGGCCTGTAACAGCATCAATCCGTCTGGTTTTAGCAGGGACGCACATTGCTTAAAAAACTGTTTGTAATAATGATGGCCTACCGCTTCTATCATTTCGATGGAAACCAATTTGTCGTATTGCCCCTTCAGTTCCCGGTAATCCTCCAATAAGAGGGTGATTTGGCTTTCCAAACCGGCTTGACGTATGCGTTCTTGGGCCAAGTCAAACTGATTTTGAGAAATGGTGGTCGTGGTGATCTTACAACCATAATGGGATGCCGCATGAATGGCAAATCCGCCCCAACCCGTCCCAATTTCAAGCACATGGTCATGGGCTTGAAGTTGCAGCTTTCGGCAAATTAGATCAAGTTTGGCAATGGAGGCATCCTTCAAGCTAGTTTCCGGGGTTTCAAAGATGGCGGCGGAATACATCATAGTTTCGTCCAGAAACAAGCGGAAAAACTCATTGCCTAGGTCATAATGGGCCGCGATATTGCGACGACTGCCTGTTTTGGTGTTGCGATTCAGGGCATGGATCAGATTGCGCAAAGGGGTGGCAATCCAAGAATAGCCGCTATCCATCCCATCCAATACATGACGGTTACGGAGCAAAATGCGGACCAGCGCGGTCAAGTCGGAGCAAGTCCATAGCCCCGCCATGTAAGCCTCTCCTGCACCCACACTGCCGCCAAATACCACATCACTATAAAAACCTTGATCACACACCTGAATGGTGACCGATACTGGGAAATCAGATGTCACCGAGCCGAATCTTTGGGTTTCACCATCCACTAATAGCAACTCACCACAGTTTAATTGGGCAAGTTGTTTATGCAGCAATCTACGGGCAATGCCATCGATGCGGCGAGTCTGATTTGCCTGGCTTGGGGCTGAATCTGCAATTGAACTTTTCACGGAACTTCCTCAAGGTTGGGATGCTTTGGGGTGGTCATAAAATGGAATGCCTTTCAATTTAAGCAATCCGGCATGGATATAAATGGCTGCCGACACTTGGGCAGTCATAAAAGGAAACCTTAACAAAGCCCAAGCCATGCTTTTGGCATTCATTGGACTGCGCTCAAGGTTTAGGGTTGCATCAAACAATTTATCCCCGTCTTTTACCAGTTCCATATGGATATTCAGTCTTTCTTCGGGTTCGCCAAAGCGCCAGTCATAGCTTAAATCCATGGGGAAAAAGGGCGAAACATGAAAAGCCTTATCAAAGCAAAAACGGTGATGGCTTGGACTGCCGATGTCTGCCGTGGGGGTGAGTACGTAGCTATGGCGTTCTTGCCAAGGAGTATTGGTGATTTCCGCCACGATGGTTTCGACACGTTCACCTGCGGAATCGTAACAATAATAAAAGCTGACAGGATTGAAACAAAACCCAAAATATCGCAGGTGAGTCAATAAACGAATCGGCCCTTTGGGTATCGTGCCAGATTTTTCAGCCACAAAAATCTCGAATGGCCTGATCGATGGGAATGTTGGGGTCGCCAAAATAGTCTGAACGCTTGAACATGGCGAGATTGGGTTTGTAGGCTGACCAGAACCATCGGTCATTGAACACCGAGTCCAACTCAGTGAGGTCCAGAAACACCATAAACAAGGAATGGTTCAACTGGTGGGGTTTTGGTGCAAATCGGCGATGCCTGATTTTGCCCAGATAAAGGCAGCTATGCATGGGAAATGCCGCCTTCTATTTGCTTCACGACCCGCAAACCACTGTTGACGCCATCCTCGTGGAAGCCAAAACCCCAGTAGGCTCCGCAATAGTAGGTATTGTTGACCCCACTGATTTCCCCATGTCGAAGTTGGGCAGCAATGCCGGCTGGAGTATAGAGGGGGTGGTGATAGGTAATCAGTTTGATGATGCGATTTTCATCAATGTTACCAGTTTGGTTAAGGCTCACGCACACTGTTTCCAGTGCGTCTAGGCTTTGCAGTATATTCATATTATAGGTCAATGCCAGACTATCCTTTTTCGCTTGTGGAATAAGATAATTCCAAGCCGCCCAAGCCAATCGTTTACGGGGTAATAAGCTAGAATCAGTATGCAGAATCGCTTCGTTTTCCTGATAAGGAATAGCACCCAAAATGTCTCTTTCGTTTGAACTGGCATCGGTCAGCAACCTTAGGGCTTGGTCACTATGACAGGCAAATATGACGGCATCAAACATCAAGGTTTCACTATTGAACGGTTTGACGCATACGCCTTCGGGTAGACGGGTGACCTGCTGAATCGGCATATTGCTATGTATTTGGCCGATGAAACGATTCGTCAAAGCTTCAACATAGCGTTTTGAGCCGCCCTTGATAACTCTCCAGACGGGTCGGTTGTCAATATTCAAAAAACCATGATTATAAAAGAAGCGTACAAAATAACGAGCCGGGAAATTTAGCATTTGTTCAGGGTTCGTTGACCAGATTGCCGCACCCATAGGCAAAATATAATAGTCGGTGAAAGCACTGGAATAGCGATTAATGGACAGGTATTCACCGAGTGTGATTTGATCATCCTCAGTGGCGAGAAGGGCAGGGGTTTGCTTGTTAAATCGCATGATGTCAAGAATCATGCGAATAAATGACGGCTTGAATAGATTGCGTCGTTGGGCAAACAAGCTGTTTAATGTGGTTCCATTATATTCCAAACCAGTACGTTGACATTTGACGCTAAAACTCATGGAACTGGGTTGAGATTCGACTCCTAGTTCATTTAGCAGGGCTATGAAATTAGGGTAGGTCCAGTCGTTGAATACGATAAATCCACTGTCAACCGAATAATCTTTTTGACCCAGTGTTATATCATGGGTATGGGTATGACCTCCAATGTGGCTATTGGCTTCAAAAACGGTGATTTCATGGCTTTTGCACAAATGATAGGCGGATACAAGCCCGGATATTCCACTGCCGATGATGGCAATTTTCATAATATAAAATCTCTTAATGGCAAGCGTTAAGCAGCTTCATCCACACGACGCAAATCTTTAATCTTTGCCGGAATCGGTTGCAATTCCCAAATAATGCCTAACCAAGAGAATAATTGAAGCACGTAATAGGTTAAATCGATTTCCCACCAATAAAATCCCTGGCGGGCCGTGCGTGGGTAATGATGATGGTTATTATGCCAACCTTCACCAAAAGTCAATAATGCCAACCAAAAATTGTTTCGGCTTTCGTCACGGGTATTATAACGACGCCAGCCCCAAACATGGCATAAGGAATTAATTGTGAATGTGGCATGATATAAGACAATGGTTGAGATGACGAAGCCCCAAACCAGCAGTTGGGAACCATTAGTGCCAAGTTCTGGGGCAATTTGTTCAAGGATATAGCCAAAAAAATAGAGTAATCCGGCCAATGATAAGGGGACTACAATGTCAAAACGGTCTAAAAACCTCAGTTCTGGAAATTTCATCCAATCCTTGACTAAGGCTGTCCGAGTTGCAAAGTTGGCTTGGGACAAAAACCAGCCCATATGACTCCATAGAAAGCCATGCCTGACGGGAGAATGCACATCATCATCCTTTTCCGAATGGGCATGATGATGGCGATGATGGGCTGACCACCAAATGGGTCCACGCTGAACTGCCGATGCCCCAATCAGAGCGAACACAAACTGCACTGCCCGGGATGTTTTAAACGTGCGATGGGAAAAATAGCGGTGATAAAAACCTGTGATGGCAAACATGCGCAATACATAGAGACCGACTGCAACCGTCACTGCGGTTGCGCTCCAACCAACCCATATCACACCAAGGCAGCCTAAATGCATGAGTACGAAGGGAAGGGTGCGCAAGGTATCAATTTTTCTGGCAGAATCACCAGTCGCTAGATGTTCGGTGGCCGCTTCCGCATCAAACCAGCGGATTAGGGCTATTAGCCAGCGTTTATATAGGGGTAGTTGTTCGTTCATTGTAATTACTTTATCGGTAATATAGGAAGTAGAGTTTAGCAGTCACCATCGCTGAGGAACTTTGACAATTTGTCGCACATCATAGCCTTGGCGATCAAGCAATTCCAATATTTTTTGGTAATTCTCGTCAGACATTTCTGGTTTTCGTGCCATGATCCATACATAATCCCGCTGGTTTCGTCCTATGACAGTTTCAGAATAATCAGCATTGAGAAAAACAATGCGATAATCCGATTTGAACGGCCAGATAAATTGCATTTTCCATACTGCGTTGGATAAATTGTCCACCACCTGTCCAGTGGGATGAAAGCTTTTTTCAGGGCCATCAAAGCTGTCTTGGCGGAAAGTAAAGGTTGTTGCAATCGAACCGTCTGGTGCTAGTTGGTAAGATTCCACCGCATTATGTGCGCCCTTTTCGATAAAGGTTGGGATACTGGCGATGACATACCATGAACCCATGAAGCGTTCCAAGTTTACCTGTGGTACGATGTCTATCGGTGGTTTGGCGGTATTTTTGCACCCAAATAACGAAAATAACGTCGCTATTACCATTATCAGAAGTCTATTGCTTGGTTTCACGATTTCATCATTCCATACGATAGTGGAGTATGCGACCATTTTCCAAAGTCGAATCCAATGCCAACCAACGGTTGTCGGGAGAATACCATAGGTCTATTAGAAACTTATCAGATTTTAAACGGTAATGGGAGGCAGGTTGGCTTTTGCCGTTAACTTTGACTGTCTCCTGTCCAATCGGCTTGATTTCAACGTCCACATATTCTCCATTTTGCGGATTGAGTAAGCGTTTCTGGGTCAACATATTGGGATTCCAATAGGCAAATGTCATGACGCAACTGGGTAGCCCGGATTGACCTTTAGGCTTTACCAAATCGAAAGTGCTTTGGGTTGTCTTCCCCTGTACAGATAGTTTTTCGCCGTTATCATTAGTCGAAGCATTTATTTCGGTGAGGCAATCGCCTTGCCATCGCTCGTTGGATTCATGTTGGTAGGAATACGCATTGAAAATAAACACATCCACGTCGAATTGTGCCACACTTTTCAATTTCTTTTCGTTAGAATCCCCATCCAGAATAGTAAAGTTGTGGAAACCAACAGGCTTGTCGTCAAGATATACTTTGAAATTCCAATTGTCGGTGTTGCCTGGATAAACTTTCCACGGCATTGCGGCTAGTGCTATAAAAAACAAGAAGTAGCGAATCATTGGAGACCTCTGTGAGAATATAAATTAATGTTTTGGCAGCCAAGGGAAAAAGGCATTTGTACGTTTGATATAATCCCGATATCCCGGTCTTCTTTCCACAATGTCAGTTTCCAGCATGGGTACACCTGAAACTTTAAGCAGAAGGAAACTCATTAATAAGGGTGAAATTAGAGTCAACCATGCCCCTGAAGCCATTACCATCAGGAAGAAACCCCACCACACGCAAAATTCACCGAAGTAATTAGGATGGCGTGAGTAGTGCCATAAGCCTGAGTCCATGACTTTACCACTATTTTCAGGCTTAGACTTGAATCGCATCAACTGCCAATCGGCAATGCTCTCGTAAACTATTCCAAACAGCACTATTCCAATGCCAAGGTAGTCACTTAAACCTATAGGCAAGGGACTCGCCAAAATCACTAACAGGGGGGCTGAAATAATCCAAGCCAATAATGCTTGTAGAATGAATACTATATATAGGCTCTTCCAATTGAAATTTGGTTCATTGTTTCGGCGGATAGCTTGATAGCGACTATCCTCTGGATGGCCCCAACTGCGCAAGGTGATGTGTGTACTCAATCGAATAGCCCATATACTAAGAAGAACCAGCAGTACAAAGCCTCGTGGACCCAAATACGGTAATTGAATTGAATAATAAATGGCTAACGCTAGGAAGAACAGCGACCAAACACTATCGACAATACTGACATCCCGCTTCCATAAGCTGACCAGCCAAGTCGCTATGGCTATTACAAGAATGGGTATCAAGCCAATCAGATATATTTTGAACATGCTAAGAATTACTTGGGATTAATAATTATTGGATTGTTGTCGCCCAAATGGTAGCCATCCAGTTGACGGGCGATGAGCATCAAAATCGGCATCAAAACGGCCCAGCCAATCGCGATAGCCGTCAGACCAAGTGTTGGCGTGAGTGTCAATGCACCTAGCGCACTGCCGGCATAAAAGGCTATAGGCCCACCGAGAAAGCCAAAAACCGCTACAATAGTCAAATGGCTTTTGAACCACTTTAGCGATACATTAAAGGTGGTTGCAAATACTAACCATAATGCCACTATCCAATGCGGTGCGAAACCGGGGATGATATTACCAGAAGGGTAAGCAACCCATCCCGCCTGTACAATGGCAGTTTCCCATAATAAACCAATGACACCTGAAACGAGGATCAATCCTAGCTCGGTTTTGGGGGAATTGGCATTGCTGACATGCCAAGCGACAACTAGCAAGGCTATGAAACTTCCTATCCAAGGTTCACCTTTGGCTGCACTATATATGCAGGCAAACCATGCAAATTGATAAGCTAGAATGTTGGCTAACGGATTTCGGGCCAATGCATAGGTTGAGACGTTTATAGTCATCTTTGGATTCGGATAAATATTAATTGAGTGGGTCATTGTGGGCAATCGGTCGCTCAAACAAATAATGGCTGACCCACCATTCTTGACCCCTGTTGTAGCCCCAAAGTTCGGCACAAGCCATAAAAAACAAGCGCCAGCGTACCCACCAGGTGAGGGCGTTTTCTGAGCCATAGGTTTCTGCCAAAATGGGCCAAACCTCGTCTTTATGCTGATCCATGTTGCTTAACCAAGCATTGGCGGTTTTTTCATAATGCCGTCCGTCCCAACGCCACTTTCTCACCAGATTTAAAGAATCTTGGAAGTTGGCAGGTAATTCGTCGCTAGGCATCATACCGCCGGAGAAAAAGTGCTGGCTCATCCAGTCGCTGTCATCCTCTACGGTGAACAAATAGGGCAGGGCGCGATGCACGAAAATATGCATGAAAAACAATCCACCGGGATTGAGCCATCCACTGACTTTGTGAAACAGCGCCCGCCAGTTGCGCATGTGTTCAAACATTTCTACCGACACCACCCGGTCGAATCGCCTGTCAATGGTGAATTGGTTCATGTCGCAAGTGATGATTTCCAAGTTCTGCAAACCGCGTTGTTTCGCTTGCTCTTGTATATAGGCACGTTGAGAGTGGGAGTTTGAAACTGCGGTGATCCGGCTTTCAGGGTAATGCGCCGCCATCCATAAGCTCAACGAACCCCAGCCACAGCCCAGTTCCAGAATTTCCAGCCCGTTTTCCAGTTTAGCCCGTTCGCAAGTGGCTTTAAGCGCAGCCGCCTCGGCCTCATCAAGATTGCCAATCCCCTCTGCCCAATGACAACCGCTATACTTGCGGTGTTTGCCCAAGACCCATCCAAAAAAAGATTCAGGAACTTCATAATGTTGTTCATTAGCTAGTTCAGGAACTAGAGCTAAAGGGCTTAAGTCCATTTCTTTAATGTAATTATCGGTGTAGTCTGCCGCTGCCTCACAGTTGTCCAATGGCAAAGAGGCAAGCCTCTGCTGCAACAATCTACGGATGCCAAGCCGAAGTAGCGGGTCGGGTATCAGTCCCTTTTCCGTCAAACCAATTAGTGTAGTTGGGTTAAAAAACATACAGTAGCCTCACAATTTATAGAGTAGACCATTTGAGTGGGTTAAGGTTCAGCCTGATGCCTTGTTGCTGCGAAGAGTTATCTGGGATAAGCGTAGATCGGAGATTTTTGGCTTGATGTCCTTGGATTGTCGGGATTTCGTTTCTCTTCATAATTACGTGAAAAATTCTATCAGACAACCCAAACGGCTTCTTTACGCCGACCCGCAATGCCACTACACTTAAAGTCTCGCATAAAAACATCAACTGCAACGGAGGTTAAGATGAGTGTAGCGGTTAGAATTGATGATGAACTCTATGCGCAAGCCAAAATTAAGGCTGAAGCAGAGCACAGGAGCATAGAAGGGCAGATCGAATATTGGGCGAAAGTAGGCAGGGCGGCATTGGATAACCCAGATTTGCCAGTTTCTTTCATAGCCGAGAGCCTAATGTCAATGGACGAACCACGTGAACATGCCACGCCATTTGTCCCACGTTCACGTTTGCTATGACTTACCAAGTCCTTCAGACTAGGCGCTTCGCAAGGCAATTAAAGTTTGAATCATGGATTTTCTCTTGACTAAGAACCCCCAACCTGTAAAAATGCATCGTTTTATTCAAAAGATTTCCTGCACGGGGCTTTCATATCATGTATGCGGTTATTTTAACAGGCGGCAAGCAGTATCGAGTCAAAGAAGGCGAGTATCTCAAGGTTGAGACACTTCCTGTCGAGGCTGGCGAGCAAATCGAATTCGACAAGGTGTTGCTGATCAACTCCGACGCGGGCATCACTGTGGGCAAGCCCTATATTGAGGGCGGCAAAGTGACGGCGACGGTCAGGGAACACGGTCGGCACAAAAAAGTACACATCATTAAATTTAGACGGCGCAAGCACTATATGAAAAGACAGGGCCACCGTCAGAATTACACTGAAATCGTCATTACCGGCATTTCCGGTTAAGCACGGGAGAAACTCATGGCTCATAAGAAAGCAGGCGGCAGTTCCAGAAACGGTCGCGACTCAGAATCGAAACGTCTTGGTGTCAAACGTTTTGGCGGCGAATTGGTTTCCGCAGGTAGCATCATCGTGCGCCAGCGCGGCACCAAATTCCATCCGGGCCAAAACGTCGGCATGGGTAGGGATCACACCTTGTTTGCCAAGGCAGAAGGCAAGGTATTATTTAAAGTCGGTGGACCACTGAATCGCAGGACTGTCAGCATCGTTGCGGCGTAAGCTTACGCCCTGATTCGAGGCGCACAGCCTTGCAGATGGAACACTAGAAAGCCTCGTCTTTGACGGGGCTTTTTTTGTTGATATGGCATAGTGGAAAAATGAAATTTGTAGACGAAGCAGAAATACGGGTTGAGGCAGGGGATGGTGGCAATGGCTTCATCAGCTTCCGGCGTGAAAAATACGTGCCTTATGGTGGTCCAGACGGTGGTGATGGCGGTGATGGCGGCAGCGTTTTTTTGATTGCCTCCAACAATCTCAATACCTTGGTGGATTTTCGATATAACCCGACCCACCGGGCTGAAAAAGGTCAAAAAGGCTCCAGCGGCAATTGCAAGGGTAAAAAAGGCGACGACCTTTACATACCCGTGCCTACTGGAACGATAGTCTATGATTCGGAGACCGGCGAAACCTTGGGTGATTTGGTCAAGGTCGAGGACACCTTGCTAGTGGCTCAAGGCGGTTTCCATGGCTTGGGCAATACCCGATTTAAAAGCAGCACGAATCGCGCCCCGGAGAAAGCCACTCAGGGTACTTTGGGTGAGAAGCGTTTGTTGTCATTGGAATTGAAGCTAATCGCCGATGTGGGTTTGCTTGGAATGCCCAATGCGGGGAAGTCCAGCTTGATTCGTGCGGTTTCATCGGCCAAGCCTAAAGTGGCCGATTATCCTTTTACTACCCTGCGCCCGAACTTGGGTGTGGTGCGAGTGGACGAAAACCGTAGTTTTGTCATGGCCGACATTCCCGGCTTGATCGAAGGCGCTGCCGAGGGGGCTGGCTTGGGGATGCAGTTCCTCAAACATCTTGCTCGTACTAGCCTACTGTTGCACTTGGTGGATGTTCAGCCCTACGAGAGCGATGATGACCCGGTGGAGTCGGCGGTGAAAATCATTGCCGAATTGGAAAAGTGGGGTGACGAACTGACCGAAAAACCGCGTTGGCTAGTCTTGAACAAAATCGACCGTATGCTGGAAGAAGAAGTGGAAGCCCATTGTCAAGCCATCATCGATGCATTGGAATGGGAAGGGCCAGTGTTCAGGATTTCCGCGTTGCAAGGCGACGGGGTGCGCGATCTCACCTATCAAATCATGAACTTTTTGGAAAGGGTCGATGAAGAATATGCGTCTGATTTAACTCGCACCCATCCTAAAGTCGGCCTGTTGGATGAGGAGGATGGGCAGTTCGATCAAACCGTGTTTGGAGAGGAGGAGGGCTATGCAGAAACGGAGTGAAATCATCAAAGCCCGGCGCATTATCGTAAAAATCGGTAGTGCATTATTGACGGGCGGGGGCAGGGGTTTGGACAAGACCGCCATTGCAGGTTGGGTCGCTCAAATTGCCGAGTTATGCAAGCAAGATAGGGAAGTTGTGCTAGTGTCTTCCGGTTCGGTGGCCGAGGGTATGTCACGCTTAGGTTGGAAAACCCGGCCTGATTCCCTACCCGAATTACAAGCTGCCGCGTCGGTTGGTCAAATGGGCTTGGTGCAAACCTATGAAACCTTGTTTCGGTCTCATGGCTTGCATACCGCACAAGTATTATTGACTCATGACGACTTGTCCCGCCGCGACCGCTATCTCAATTCCCGCAGCACTTTATTGACATTGTTAAAACTGGGTGTCGTGCCGGTCATCAATGAGAACGATACGGTAGCCACCGAAGAAATCCGTTTTGGTGACAATGACACCTTGGGCGCATTAGTTGCCAACTCTTTGGAAGCGGATGTTTTGGTCATATTGACTGACCAATCCGGTCTGTTTGAACGCGACCCCAGCCTTGATCCCACTGCCAAATTGATTCACGAAGCCAGCATCAATGACCCAGCCTTGAGCGAGATGGTCGGCGAAAGTCGCAGCGGTTTAGGTCGGGGGGGAATGGTCACCAAATTACGTGCGGCGCGGCTTGCGGCCCGATCTGGTGCGGCGACGGTGATCGTGGGTGGAAAGGAACGCCAAGTGTTGACCCGCGTGATTGCCGGCGAGTTGCTAGGCACATTTTTAGTACCCGACACCGACCCACTGACTGCCCGCAAACGTTGGCTGGCCGGCCAGCTAAAACTCAAAGGCAGTTTGGTTTTAGATGACGGAGCGGTGAGAGTGTTACAGCAATCCGGGCGGAGTTTATTGCCGGTGGGTGTCGTCAGCCTCACCGGGGAATTCGAGCGCGGCGATTTGGTGGCTTGCCTAGACCCGCAGGGTAGGGAAGTGGCGAGGGGTTTGGTCAATTACGGTTCGGACGAAACCCGCCTTATTATGCGCCAGCCGAGCGCCAAGATTGAACAATTGCTCGGTTATGTGGATGAACCGGAATTAATCCACCGGGATAATTTGGTGTTGGTGGGGTAGGTGAGTTCGATATTCTACTCGCTCCCCGGTTAGCACTAGCCATTTGCAAAATTGTTAACGGGGATGTTTGGGGTTGAGCTAATCATCTATCGACCGGGTATTTTTGTGGGTTCGCATGGGTGTTTCTGTGGGATATAAGCTCCACTTTTCTGTAAAATCTCGATCTGCTTAGCAGGGTCTTGGATGGTGATGCTGGCAGCTCTGGCATTATTATCCGACGCATCCACGACCAAGCCAGTCGCGCAGGCAATACTGCCGTACAGTGTAGCAACGTCAGTTTGAGGGGTAGCGAAAACGCGCAGACTGTTTCCGATCACGAAGGTGTGGTCTTTAAGGTTGAAAAAACCCACTCTTCCACAGGCGGAGACGGTTTTCCCAATGTGATTCAGTATCTGGCTGGAATCAATTTTACCGCATCCGTAGTTGATGCCATTTGGGGGAACGGCCGACGTGAATCCGAATGACACCGGACAATTCATGAGAAGCGCAAGTGTAAGGAACGGGCGAGACAGTAAATCCATGATAGCCTCCACAGCAGCGAATAAAATATTTTTGCGTTGAACCGAAATACGATTTAGGATATTTCCATTTTAACTAATTTTTTATGACAACACGAATTTTCGATGAAATATAACGTAGAGCTTATCGGCGTTGCGCGGCTTTATCGCGCAGCGTCCAGCGACTGAAAGGAGTGAGGTTGAGCGCCATGTTAGACCACACGATATGCCTTCAGCCGAGAAATATCAGCATGCGGAATAGCTCCATGCTTTGACTGCATGACATGGAGAAACGCAACGATAACTGAGCGTTGCTCCCTTGTAAGCAGTGACCACCAAGCAAGAAAGCTCGGGCGCGAAGGATCGTTCTTGGGAGCGCACAAGCGTTCTGCTACTTCAGAAGCAAACCCCGAAGTTGGTTCCTCAAGCGACGCCAAGAGGAAAGATGGCAGAAAGAAGCAAAACGCTCTTGGCGTAAAGAAAGTTAAGCAGGAAAGCAAATTTTCGAGTTCAGAGAACTGATGATCACGCCAGTGCGTACCCCGAAAATTCTCATTCGCTCCTTCATCGTCATAAGTTTCAATTGAGACGGTTTCCCCTGGCGGGAAGATTTCTGCCCCAAACGCATTGAAGATTTCGTGGGCAAGCTCCGTGTTCATCTTGTGGGCTAACATCAATTAGTTATTTGAAAGCCACCGATTTACCATTTCCAAGTCATCCCGTGACAGATTGCCTGTCGATTGCTTCAGGGTAAGGCTATTCATGATGTAATCGTAGCGGGTTTTGGCATAATCCCGCTTGACTTGGTAAAGGTTTCTCTGCTGAATCAAAACATCCAACATGGTGCGCGTACCCACGTCGAACCCTGCCGAGGTGGCATCCAATGCACTTTGCGCCGAGACGACGGCAGACTTTAATGCCGCGACCTGGCTGATGCTGGTGAGGATTCCACGATAAGATGTCTTGACCAGATTGGTCGTGTTGCGACGTTGCACATCCAGATTCTCCAGGGCTGCCTTTGCGAATTCGCGAGCTTGGCGCACTTGGGAATTGACCAACCCGCCTTGGAAGATGGGTACATTCAATTGCAAGCCGATGACTTGTGATTCGGTGCGGGTTCCCCTAGGTCGGTTGTTCTCATTGAAACCGGCTGATGCCACCAAGTCCAGAGTGGGCAGGTGACCGGAGAACTGCACATCAATCGCCTTATTAGCCAATTCGGCCTGATTGGTTGCTGCAATGATTAATAGATTGTCTTCCTGACCCCGCTGATTCCATGTGTCAATGTTGGAAGGTTCTGGTGCTTTCAATGGGACATCGGCTTGCAATGCAGCGACTACCCCGTCGAACTGCCCAAGGATGACCCGCATGGCTTCGCGGGTGTTTTCCAGATCGTTTTCGGCCTTGATTACCCCGGCTCTGGCTTGGTCAAAACCGGCTTGTGCCGAATCCACATCGGTGATCGCAATCAACCCCACTTCAAACCGTGCCTTGGCCTGTTCCAATTGGCGTTCGATGGACTGGAGTTCCATACGCGCAAATTCAAGATTGTCTTGGGCATAGAGGATATCGAAATAAGCTTTCGAGGTTCGTAACATCAAGTTTTGGAAAGCGGCCTCGTATTCGGCCTCTGCTTGAGCCACTTGGTTGTCGGCTTGGCTTAATCTCACCCATAGGTCGTGACGATAAAGCGGTTGCGTCAAGTTAAAGGAGGGGAGGCTATTCCAAAATTTGATGTCAGTGCCGCCGGCGATATTCTGCTGAATGACATCGCTGGTCTTCGTGGTCACCCAGTTTTGGTTCACACCCGCCGTAATGGACACCGTGGGCAATAGTCGGGCAATGCTTTGCGGTTTGTTTTCCAGCGAGGCATTGCGATTGGCTTCGGCTTGATGAATGAGCGGGTCTCGTTGAACGGCCTGTTCATAGGTGGTGATAAGGTCTTGTCCATGAACTATCGGCATAGCCGCCGTTATGGCAAGGATGGTAGATAAGGCAACTCTTTTCATTAAGCGATTTCGTCACGGTGCTGTTCGTCTATGGGCGAAGGGCGACCTTGAATTATTTCCTTAGGTTCACTTTACCCCTTCGCCGTGTGCT
>CAIYXP010000406.1 GCA_903930145.1 uncultured Methylococcaceae bacterium | reverse complement strand
CGCCGCCTGGCTCAAGGACACCTTGGACAAGCTCCCTACTTGGCCCAACAGCCGGATCGACGAATTATTGCCACTGAAGTGGGATCAGGAAGCTGGCTGAATGGGAATATAGCCGCCTACGTGGATGCGCTGAAGGCTTACAATCAAAAATGGCGACACGCATAAGCTTCATATCCTTATCAACTTTGTAATGCGTGTCGCCATCTATCAGCAGGAATGCCAGTGCCTAGGCGACAAAGTGGTCAAATCAAGGCAAATACCATAGCGAATCCCGAAACTCTTTTTCAGTTCGAGGTCCTCGGCTGACCAAACTTGCGGAAGGCATCCAAGCTTTGCCCATCAACGGGCCAGTGACTGAAGCCGCCGGGACTATGGTTTCCGTCACAGTGAACTCGCTTTGCGCTACATTGGAATTTTCCATCGCTACCAGGCGCCGCCAAATAGGCGTGTATCCGTATAGGATGTTGCCGATGTTGTCCAGTGTCAGGCCCGTATCGTCCCAAGGCGGGGGAAGTTGCGCTATCGCAGAACCCGCGAATTGATAGTATGGGTATGGCTGATCGAACAAACCATATACTTGCGTCCGTGCTGCGTAGGGCAAGCCGCTGGTATAGCCGTAGATTGTGATTCCAGGCACAGGATCGGTAATGCGGTCGCTGTCGGACGGCAGATGCAGCGGGCTGACGACATTGTATTGGCCCAAACCGGTGGTGTTGACCCGCCCTTGCGGATTGCCACCGTGCATCCAGTCCACCGCCAGCAATGCCCCGTTCAAAAAGCGCGACTCCCCGCTTGCGCGCCAGGCAGCGATCAGATGCTTGATTGGCATGAAGCCATTATGCCCCCAAGCCATCAATGGAAAATAACCCTGCCCCGGGGCGTACCAAAGTTTGCGGTAAGGGTTTTGCATTTGTTGGCCTAGCCAGTAATCGGCGTTGTTGACCAAGCCTTTATTGACCGAAGCCGCCCATCCTGTCGGGAACAGGCTAGGCGATAGGGTGATATCGGTCAATTCATAGGGGTTCGTCCGCCAGAACAATGCTCCGACTTCGACGTTTAAGTTTGCTTGCATTGCTGCGGTGTTCAAGACTGTCCGATAAGCCGGGTCGCCCGTAGCCAGCCAGAGTTGGACTGACGCATAAAACGCCCTGCGAGGATCGACCGAGGGAGGTTCGGTCCACGTATGGGTAAGCCCTTTATCGGTTTTGAAAGAAACGCTAATGCGCGGACTGGAACCGGCACCGAAATCATAGGCCCGCCGTGCGCTGTCGATAAAGCGAAGACCGCGTTGCGTGTCACCGGCCTTGACTAAAGCGCGTCCCAACAACGCGGCACTATGAGCATAGGTCAGGCTGGAATTATGCGTGGCCAGTGCCAAATAATAGCGTTGCGTGTCCTTGGCCGGGTCGAATATCTGCGGATGGCTGGTCGCTTCGATCCGTGTGCTGACCCTTCCGTCGTTCTGTTGAGCCAGCCGCCATACCTCCATGCCCCAAGCCGCTTCGTCGAGGATATCCGGGACACCATTGCCACTTTCAGGGAGGTTGAGTTGCCCGTCGGTGAAGTTTTCGGGGAACATCAGGTAAGCATGGATCAAGTCGTTGACCGCGTTTAGGTGCGAGGGGTTGCGGTCAAAATCAGCCGCATCATGCCAGCCGCCTTTTAGTCCGGGGATGACGGTTTCGGTCGCGGTATATTTCACCACATTAAAAATGCCGTAAAAATTAGCAGGATATTGACCGTTTTCGTCCTTAAACCCCCAAGCTTCAGCCGAATGGTTTTGATAATCCTCATCATCCGGTGGGAAACCGCCTAGCCAAGTGCCGGTGTGATTATCGCCGCGAGTCCATGCGGTATAAGGTGTGGTCAAATTCGTGCCGCAACGCTGGTGGTACATTCCGCGGGCATGAATGTAAAAGGCCTCGCCTAGGGCGTTATTGCCTAGGGTGAAATTGCGTGAACGGCCTACCCCAGGAACCCGTATGTAATAATTGCCGGGTATGTTCAGTGGCGAAAAGTCCATTTGATACAACAGTTCGCCGGAACCCTCCAACTTCCTGTCATCCGCACGAAATGCCACTTTTCCGGTAAACGCTACGCTTCCGTTGCTGTTGTTTATCACCTCAAAAGCTTGCCCATTCAAGCTTGAGAAATCCAAAGCACCCAGGATCGGGCCAAGCCAAGCTCCAAGATAAGCATATTTTTCGCCGGCATCGGGCCGATACCCTAACTGATTGGTTTTGACTGCCCACGACAATGAGTCATTGTCGTTATAGACAAACGCCATGGAATGGCCCCAACGGTCTGACAACGTGTAAGCCTGGTTGTTTTGCATATCGAAAGGCAGACTCAGATAGCTGAAATAGACGACTTCCGCGGAATCGGTATGAAGTTCGCTGCCGTCATTGATCACGGCAGGAAAACGGAACTCCCTGACGGCTTGCGGCCAAACGGAGTACTGTGTGGCAGTTTGCGCCAACATGTCATTCGATTTGATTTGATAATGCTCAGCCCCCGACAATGCTTTCAACAGCGCAGGACGATAATTCAACAGGGTTTCCTTGACCGAATAGCTGTAATGATATCGGTAGAACCAGTCTTGGACTAGGGAACGCTGGTCTTCCAAGCTTTGCAGAAAAACGCCGCAATCGGTGTTGACACGGCTTTTTAGCCATGGGTTGGGGTCAGCGACTATCGCAATAGTCCGCTTGTCGAAGATGCGGACACCCATTTCTATTGAAGGTATCGGGGATTGCGCAGGGAATTGACAGCGCCTCGGCAATACTGGGTTCCTTGGCAATAACGAACCTTCGCAACGCACACCAGCGCCGTTAGCCCGACTTAACAATGTAATCTCATTTGGAGACAAGGCCCGATTCCAAAGACGCACCTCATCGACACGCATGGCGCTGCCGCTGACAGAATTGTCAGTGCTCTCGAAATTGCCAATGCGGAAAGGCGATCCGAACAGGCTGGCTTTTGCCAAGGTTTTCATGTTGAAGTTGCTGGAGATTAGTTGCGGGACGGCTTCATTGCCATCGACATAAAATCTTATCGGCACCCCGGTCTGGTTCAAGGGCGACATGACCAAGGCCACATGGTGCCAGCAATGGTCGCCGTAACGGGGATAACGGATTGAAATGCCGTCTCCCCTTGCGCCAAGGTTGACCTCAAGGAACCCCCATGCGGCGGAAAGCGTAAACTTGGGTTCATTCCAATAGGTGCTGCGCCCAAAGCCAAACAAGGTTCCCGCAGTCGTATTGTCTGGTACGAAAATCCAGCCTTCCATCGTGGCACCTGGAATTCGGTTCAAGCTGGTGGCTATGCGGCTGACTGCGCCGTTGCCGCTGGCGCGGCTTGTTGGCCCGTAACCCATCGCACCAGGCCCGCTGACATAGGTCGAAGGGGCAAATCCGCCGTCTGCCACCGGCGTCAAATGATTCCTGCCTTGGATATCTTGCCAGTGGTTTTCCAGAGGCCAATAACCCACCAAGCCAGCGTTGCCGATAATAGTGGTAGCCGCCGATGCTGGGATTGAACTTAACAATAAGAACCATAAAGTGAAAAATAATGGCATGATTTGTCGCGGCAGGCTAAAGATTCCAGTTGCCGGTTCGGTGATGCTTATCGCGTTCGCTTCATTTGGGATTAACATGTCGGCATCCTCTTATCAGGTCGTTCATATCTAAAAACCTGCTCTTTCTTGCACCTCCGATGTACTGCTATGAGACTGTCGAGTCGGCTTTTAGGCAAGAAAAGCAGTAGAAGATGACCGAATAACCAAGCATAAATTGTGCATTTTATTAAATTTCTACAATTTAAAGGCTTAGCTTGGATTAACACCCTATTCAGTAGATAGGCTGTCGCTTATAGGCGACAGATAGGCAAGCAACGGCGAATTATATGTCTATTACCTGTCGCCATTTCACGACATACTGATAGTTGCAATCAACAGCGTGATCGCTTGTAACTATTCATTTGCGTTCGGCTTTTTTGCTGCCTTACAACACAGCAATTTGCATTCTGACGATAATCCGGTAAATTAGTGCTACATCAACAATATCCCACACATGAATGAGCGCACCTTTTGACCCCGTGGCCCTGACCTCTGACGACATCACCCGGCAGATTCGCCGCACTTTCGATCTACCTGTGCTTTGACAGTTGGGATGCCTTGATGGATTTCATGCTGGAAAGCTTCAAAAAACCGACACCCCCGAAGCCGGAAACTGGGTGAGTTCGCCAAAATGAGAATTGATGTGCTTGATTGCAGACGGTCGGCATCAATATGCGGATTTTGCTGGCAAGGCATCTTCTCGATTGAAGGCGTTTATAGCTTTGATTGAGCCAACAATACTTTGAGCCGTTCAATTTCTGCCTGTGCGGATTGTTTTTCCTGCAAGGCAGCTTGCTCACGCTGTAAAGCCGATTCCTTTTCCGACCGTTCCCGCTGTAAATCCTGTTGAGCCTGTTCCATGTCATGCTGAATCCGCTCATTTTCCCGCTCAATATACTCCTTTTCCAATTTAATCTTCTCCATTTCCCGCAAATCTTCTTCCCTTTCTATTTGAATAGTACGCTGCTCGCGCAGATAGTTCTGCCGCGCTTGGTAGGCATGGTAATCGCGTTCTTTGTCGGAAAACAGTTTCACTCGATCTTCAAGTTTTTTCATGGGTCAAAAGGGATTGACATTCATTGCCGTTGTGCCGTGGGTTCATGCCATGGCCGCCCGATACTTCAATGAAGGCGTCGGTTCCAGCCGCCCCAAGTCCCTCCCGCTCATGTG
>CAIYXP010000405.1 GCA_903930145.1 uncultured Methylococcaceae bacterium | reverse complement strand
AGCGCGACGGGGTATTCACCCCGTCGCAAGGTTTGGAAAACGGCATAGAGCCTGACAGTGAAACGGAATTCAAATGTTCGGGGCGGAAAACGTTCGGGGCAGGTTGGATAACCCGTCCCGCACAGGCGCAAACGTTCGGGGCGGGTTGAAAAACGTTCGGGGCGGGTTGGATAACCCGTCCCGCACAGGCGCAAACGTTCGGGGCGGGTTGAATAACCCGCCCCGCATATACACAATTGAATAATATTTATCCAACATTGGAAACTAAAATGACTACCATCAAAATCAATGATACAAACCTCGGTAAATTTGAAGAAAAGAATCCAAACTTTGACATCCTAACATTTAATTTGAACGACGAATCCACGTTGAATTTGCTGGTTTGGGATGAAATAACGGAAAAAGACAAAAAAATCGAGTTATTGAAAAAATACCAACGCTTGTTGCGCTTGAATCAAAATCCCGAGGTCGCTAAGGCGTTGCTGAATCCATTACCAAAACAAGCAAGGGACGGCAGGGAAACTGCCGTAGTCGCTGATTCAACCCTACCAGTACAGACATTCGATTCAGCCCATGCCATCGCAGCGATTCCTGAGAAGGATTTTATCAACTGTATGTCAAACACTATTACGGAACAGGAAGCTATAACCACTCATCAAAATGCAGTTAAAAAATCGGATAATGTCAAGGCGTTAGCCATTCACCAATATGCCAATTTTCTTTCAGCAGCCTCGCCTCATGCCCTAGGGATGGCGGTGGGTAATACAAATACTGATATTACTAATTTCAAAGATTTGCCCGATTATCAACAGTTATTTGGAAGTTTGGATTATTTAAAGTGCGAGCATAGCCAATCCATCTTCAGCCCGGCTGCGTATCTTGTCGATTTGTTGCGGATAGTCGATGAAGGGATTACCAGCCAAAACCAGATAGATGAAAAATTCAAGCTCAATACTCGCCGCCCGGATTTGCAGAATATCCCGCTTACCAGCGAAAATACTGACCACCTGATTCCTTATTTGGACATTATTAACAAAGTCCTAGCACTAAACGTCCACGCAAAGATCAATGATACTACTGCAACTTCTGAATCACAAAAGATTGATAAAGCTTATCAAACCCTTGCCTCAGCTCAGTATCCTTTTAACTTGCCATTTAATTTGCCCTTAGAGCAGATTCGTGCGTATCTTCGTCATCTAAACACCGACCTTGCCACGATTTATAGGGCATTCAATGTTGGAGATGTTCAGATTGCCAAGGAGTCGCTAGGGCTTTCGTTGGAAGAATATTCACTGATTACAACCCCGCTAACCACGGCTGAACAATTAAGCCCTGTCTATGGGGTTGAAAAAAGTGAAATTGATAATATTGATTTTAACGATAAGAAACAAGTAGACACATTTTTACAGGATGCTGGGTTGAGGAGGCATGAACTCGATGAATTACTCACTCAGAATTTTCCAAACTTAGGACACTTCAATCTATCCTCGCTAGACAGAATCAATCGCTTTGTGCGCCTCGCTAGGAAACTCAAATGGAGTTTTGCCGATCTTGATTGGGTGTTGCATTCCATTGGCGTAGAAGATGGTAAAGACATTATCAAAATTGCCAAAATCAAACAACTACAAACGCAATTAAACCTGCCGTTGGATGTGTTATGCAGTTTATGGTGTGACTTGAAAACCATCGGCGTTGGGAATGCACAGAATTCCCAAGCACTGTTTGATGTCGTCTTTAATAATCCAAAATTGTTAAATGGAAAGCCAGCTTACCACCCTTCGTATGTTGAAAATTCACTTTATGCCGATGAATCATTAACATATATTGCTGAAAAAAGCCGGGTAGCCGCTGGCTTGGGAATTAGTTTGGACGATTTGACCGCTTTGGTGACAAGCTTTTTTGAAAGTGCAACTATTGACTTAAGCGTAGTCAATCTTTCCGTGTTGTATCGGCATTCCAAACTGGCGGCTATACTGAAACTACCCATGGAGCAATATCTATTATTTTTGGAATTATTTGGCCTTAAGAATAAAATATTTTCCATTGATCATATTATCAGCATGTTAGAAGCATCCGATTGGTTGAAGAAATCGGGGTTCAATGTTTATGAATTGGATTATATTCTGAATGCCAAAGAAAGCAAAATAGTATATAGACCGTATAAGGAAGAAAACATCCAGTCGTTTTTGCTAACATATTGTTCATTATTAAGCATCAACCCCCCATCAGAGCTTACTGTGAATGATATTTT
>CAIYXP010000404.1 GCA_903930145.1 uncultured Methylococcaceae bacterium | reverse complement strand
TGCCAAGTACTGCAACTCCAGTAATTTCTCTCAAACCGTTTATAGTTCCAAAGCTAGGTCTAACGAAAGACATAAGTATTGCTAATCCTAATCCGATTAAAACGCCACCTATAAGAACTCCAGAAGAAAGTAATATACGATTGGGGGCAGAAGGCTTTGTTGGTACTTGTGGAGGGTCAACAATTCTAAACTTAACCGCATCAGTTGTTTGTTCCACTGTTCCAGACATCCTTGCCGTTTCTCTTTTTTTCAATAATTCATTGTAGTTGGCTCTGACTGTTTCATATTCTCTATTTAAACCTTGCAGATGGGTCTCAACTTTCAAACGATCATCCATCTGCTGCTTAAGCAATTCAATTTTACCATCATAAGCTTTCTCACGTGCCGCAAGCGATGCAATATTTGCATCTGCTTCACCTAGTGCCATTTTAAGCTGTTGATAAATTGGATTTACTTCCATTCCTTTGCCTACATTATTCGAATTTTCACCTCCAGCATTCTTTTCCAGCTCCTGTTTCTTAACCTTCATTAAGTCTACTATGCTCCTCTTAAGAGCTACAACTTGTGGATGCTTGTCAGTATAACGTAAAAGTAATTCATCCAACTTGGCATTCAGATTCTGAATTCGGGTATCGATGGGACTACCAGTTATTGCTTCTGTTTCAGACTTTAAAATCATTGGTTCTTCATTCTGAAGTTGTCGCTGAATTTCATCTCTCCTTTGCATAGCCTCTTGCACTAGCAATTTAGCCTCTTCCTTTTGCGCGGCCAATTTATTTAGTTGCCCATATAAATCATTGTCTGCTGTCATTAGAGCATAGTTTTGTCGCTTAAAATCTTCCCGCGATTGTTCAGACGTGCTCATTCGCAATTCGTGTTCTTTGATTTGTTGCTCCAAAAACTTTTGAGCGGCATCAGAGTCTTCCCTTGACTCTCCCAAGCTTTGTTCTACAAATAGGGTCAACACAGCCTGCACAACTTTTTTTGCCACTTTCGGATCAGGGTCAGTATAAGCAAGGCTAAACAAATTATTTTCACCACCGGCAATTCCTAGTGAGTTTTGCATTCTAAGAACCAATTTTTCCATTGATTTCTCGTCCTTTGCTTCAATATCGAGATCGGTCATTCTTGCGATTTTTTCTATGTTAGGCCTACTAAAAATTAACCTAGTCATTAATCTGATTTGGGATGACACATCTGGTTGGATTGTCATCCCTTGTAATAATGGTCGCAAAATTGAACGCGTGTCAACATGTACTCTGGTAGTCGCCGTAAACACATCAGGCATTTGTGAAACAAAAATCCAACCACCAATGCAAATAACCCATGCCACTACCAACGACCACCACTTATAACGGGTGGCATTCTGAAAATAGTGAAGTAGATCAGCAAACATTCCATGCATAGCCAATCCCTTTAGAAAAACGATTCAGGAATAATCAGGATATCTCCCGGCAATACATTGATATTAGCAGATATATCACCTCCATCAATTAAATCCTCTATCCTGACTCTAAATTCCTGTTGAACACCATTCACTTTGCGAATGATTATTCCACGATTCCCTGCAGCATATTGCCCTAATCCACCTACCTGTATCATCAAATCTAACAACGACATATTTTCCTTATATGTTACTGCCTGTGGTTTTGTAGCTTGGCCTATTACTCTAATTTGTTCACTGTATGGGCCAAGTCCACCCCCGAGAATGATCGTGACTAAAGGATCCCGTATATATTTAGCCAATTCCTTTTCTATTTCGCGCGCTAGTTGATAGGATGTCTTTCCTGATGCTGGCATTTCTTCAACCAAAGGAAATGATATCTTACCGTCTGGTCTGACGGTTACCGAGCGTGAAATTTCGGGATTGCCCCAGACAAACATTTCAAGCGAGTCACCTGGCCCTATGATATATGTAAATTCTGAAAGCGGCTCAACATTGGGAGCATCAGGTATCGACATACATCCAGTCATTGCTAATGGAAAGGTATTGAGAAGACAAACAAGCATAAGTTTAGCTGGCTTCACACATAAACTCCGGTGAATTAAAAAGGGCAATTAACATCAAACATAACTCTTGACAAACGCAAAAATCCATGATTTTCTTTTGGCATAAGGAATTGTATTTCCCTTTCCACAGGAACGCTTGTAAGCTCACTTGTTCAAAAGGTGTAGGGCACGGGCTTCAATATCGTTGTTGTAGTTTACCATAGCTTTTGCCTATCAAAACTGTGTCAGGGGATCGACTAAACAAATTTTGCCTATGCGATTTTCGAGGAAATCCGAACATGTCTCAGTTGGAACCTCCAGCCAGGATCAAACCGCCCATCGTACCCACATGCTGAACTTGACTCATAACCTTATACTTAATAAGTCTTATGAAAATTGGAATGGGTAAGGTTCCCGGCATCAGCCGTCTACCTTCCCAATTCAATTCGGCCACAAAAGAAGCAATTTGATCATAAAAAGGATCAAAACAAACCAATTTAGATATTCAAAATTTTGGCTTTGGACATTTTCTCTTTTCAATTTCCTGAAAGTGTCAAGCCTTTTCAATTAGAGCAATTCTTCAAGCAACATGCTTTTAACAATTCAGGGCTAACCCATCAATTGCCATCAGTCTTAACTGTTTATCTCCATCATATCAGAATGTTATGTACAAATCATGTCCTTTTTTCATGACTTGCTGTAACCTCAATTCCTCCCATTTTTAATGCTTTAAGCGGTACTCGAAATTAATCGGTCGCTCCCCCCTCGTGAAAGTCCGATCTAAATAGTTGCAGTGACCGCTGCTTTCTGCTATGAATATGCGATTTTTTACCGAACGCCGGTTTAGGAGAGTTAGTTGATGTCCAGCGCAAAAGCAAGCGAAACTCATATTACCCCCTTCAGTTTCACGCCTTACGTTCTGAAGGAAGGCGAGGAATACATGAATGAGGAGCAAGTTGACCATTTCCGCCGTATCTTACAGAACTGGAAAAACGAACTCATGCGTGAAGTCGATAGAACAGTTCATCACATGCAAGATGAGGCTGCAAATTTCCCAGACCCTAATGACCGTGCAACGCAGGAATCAGAATTCAGCCTCGAATTGCGAACCCGCGACCGTGAACGTAAGTTGATTAAGAAGATTGAGGAATCAATGGAAAACTTGGAGCGGGGCGATTATGGCTACTGCGAGACCTGCGGTGTTGAAATTGGTTTGCGTCGCTTGGAAGCCCGCCCAACGGCAACTCAATGCATTGACTGTAAGACTCTCGATGAAATTCGTGAAAAGCAAATAGGCTGACTTCCTTTACCTTCTTTCCTCACCCAACACCCAGCCCAGTTAATGACAGCATAAACTGGTAATGTCTTTGAGCGGTAATTTAATCGTTTCTGGTACAAAGGTTTCGCCGGAACACTATAGAGGGCGGTTCGCGCCGTCTCCTACCGGGCCTTTGCACTTAGGCTCGATGTTTACCGCGGTGGCAAGCTATCTCCAAGCCAAGTCCAAGCAGGGTCGATGGCTGCTAAGAATTGACGACGTTGATACCCCCCGAGTTTCTTCGGGGGCTTCAGATTCCATAATGCGTACACTGGAACTTTTCGCCTTACACTGGGATGAGGATGTATTTATGCAAAGCCAAGGAACCGATGCTTACAACAAGGCGCTTAGTCGATTGGATGAGGACGGTTGGATATACCCTTGCTCTTGCTCCAGAAAAGATCTGGCATCCTCAAATGGACTTGAGACTGTAAGAATGGTTTACCCCGGCACTTGTCGGAAGGTCAATCGTTCCCGCCATCAGCCCCATGCTTTGCGGGTTATAACCCATGATGCTTTGGTAAGCGTCGACGATAAGCTGCAAGGCCATCATCGTTGGGATGTCGAACGCGAATTTGGCGACTTTATTGTTTTTCGAAGGGATAAGATCGTTAGCTACCATCTTGCCACGGTAATAGATGATTGGAGGTCAGGAATTACCGAGGTCGTTAGGGGGGTTGATCTGTTGGATTCTGTGCCTATTCAAATGTATTTGCAGTCTTTGTTAGGCTTGCCCAATCATGACTACCTTCATCTGCCTGTCCTGGTTGACCGCAAAGGTATTAAGCTTAGCAAACAGAACCTTGCCGAGGCTGTAAGCCACAGGGACCCGTCTTCCACACTCTTTAAAATTCTTTTGCTGCTTAACCAATCGCCCCCAGCGGATATTAAACGAACTCCGCCGGGAGAAATACTTGCTTGGGCAATCCAAGCGTGGGACGTTTCCAAATTATCAGGATTGGATTGCATCAATGAAGCCGGGGAAGACTCTTGCGTACCCGCTTCTAGGAAAATAGTCGATGGCAACAGCTACTAGACAAGTTTTTTCAACAAATCTGCCTTCTTGGCTTCATATTCGTCAGATGTAAGTATGCCTTTGGTCATAAGACCATGAAGCCGTTCCAATGTCCCCATGACTTCCTCGGTGGACTCCTTAGCGGTAGCAGCCCCCTTTGTCATTTCTGGTAAGGACTCGCTAATGGCTTGACCCATTCCTATACCGATGCCAAGCCCAGCACCGGCACCTGCCAAACCGCCCTCATTCTGGGCTGCTAGCGGGATGCTAGATGCCACTTGGTAACGGGTGTAACGGTCCATGTCTCCCAGCACACCCATGCTGATGCGTGCATCCAACACTTTTTGAAGCTCTTCCGGCAACGATACGTTTTGCACGACTAGAGAATCGAGAACTAGGCCATAGCTGTCAAAAACGGGCAATAGCTTTTGTTTTAAAGCCGCGCCGAATTCTTCCTGATTGGCCGCCATGTCAATGAAGGATACGCCGGATTCCGCAAAAAAGTCTGTCATGGAACCAACTAGCGTGTTGCGCAATTGCCCCTCCATTTCTTCGCAGGTGAATTCGTCTCGACTACCGCTAACCGTCAGATAAAATTTCTTTGGGTCGGCCAAATGATATGAATAAATTCCAAATGCACGCAGCCTGACGATACCGAATTCCTTATCTCGTATCGTGATCGGATTGGGCGTCCCCCATTTGCGATCCAACTGTTGGCGGGTGCTGAAAAAGTAAACTTCGGATTTAAAGGGGGATGCGAAAAACTTGTCCCAATTTTTTAAATTGGTCAAAATGGGCAAGGTTTCGGTATCCAGCGTATAAAGCCCCGGCGTGAACACATCGGCCAATTGACCTTCGTCCACCAATAATGCCATTTGCGACTCCCGCACGGTCAATTTCGCACCATTTTGGATTTCAAAGTCCTGTGTTGGGTACCGGTGAACCAGCACGCCGTTTTGCTCTTCTGTCCAGTGGATAACATCGATGAATTGCTTCTTGAGGAAGTCCATAAGCGCCATGGTTTTCTCCGGTTGTTTGCTGACAGTTGTTGATCTCACGATTTTATACCTCAGGATGAAAAATGTCGCGCCTGAGTTGCCGCCTTCTTATGAATAGGTTGACATAACCTATCCCATCCAGCATTGAGTACAAACCGATATTTCGATCAATCAAGAACTTAATTATTCGATACAAAAGCGACCAATCAGCCCTTTTAGTACATCCACCATGGGGGTGATATGCTCCAAAGGCAGGAATTCATCCGGCTGGT
>CAIYXP010000403.1 GCA_903930145.1 uncultured Methylococcaceae bacterium | reverse complement strand
CGACATAATCGGTTGGCGGGTAGGACAATATGAAGGTACAGATGGCGGAGACGATAAAAGTTGTGTACATAATCGTCCGCGCCCCATGGCGATCCGACAGCCAACCACCATAAGCACGGAACAAGCTGGCAGGAATCGAATACAGCGCAGCCACCATGCCGGCAGTCTTGACATCGAATCCATACGCCCCGGTCAGGTAGCGCGGCAACCACAAGGCCAAGCCGACAAACGCACCAAATACAAAGAAGTAATAAAGCGAAAAGCGCCAGACTTGGAGGTTTCTCAAAGGCTCCAATTGCGTTAAGAAAGGTTCCGGCGGGGCGTTCGCCAAACGGCGGAGCTTCAATACTGGATCGTCCTCAGTGGTGAACCAGAATACTGCCGCCATCACCACCAAGGCTGCCGCCCAGACTTGCGCGACCATCTGCCAGCCAAACGCAACCATCACAAAGGGGGCGACAAACTTGGTCACTGCCGCGCCGACGTTGCCTAAGCCGAAGATGCCCAGCGCAATTCCCTGTCGTTCCGGCGGGAACCAGCGCGACACATAGGCGATGCCCACGGCGAAGGAGCCGCCGGCAATGCCGATCCCTAGCGCGGTCACCAAAAACATCGGATAGGTGCTGACATTGGTTAATAAGAAAGTGGCTACCGCCGCCGACAGCATCACGGCGACATAGACTAACCTGCCACCGTATTGGTCGGTCCATATCCCCAGCACTAGCCGGATCAGCGAGCCAGTTAAAATCGGTGTCCCCACCAATAGGCCAAATTCAGTTTCGCTGAGATTTAAATCTTTGCGGATTTGCAGGCCAATGATGGAGAAAATAGTCCAAACGGCGAAGCAGACCGTGAAGGCCACGGTGCTGGCGGTCAATGCGCGGGTGGAATGGGAAGTGTTGATAGTGGTCACGTTCTATGGTTCCGTTGATAGACGGGTAATTTTAAAAGAGGTTTGTAGGGGTAAATTCATTCGCCCATGGGCGGCTAAAGCCAATCCTTCATTTAATTTTTGAATTAACACTAGAGTCAGGGCGTTCCACCGGTATCACGACTCCATAAGCTGATGCCATTGGGTTCTTTGCCGATGGGTATGCGGGCGGTTTCCATGTCGGTTTTCAGGTCTATCACCGACATATCATCACTAACTATATTAGTCACATAAGCTGATTTGCAGTCTTTAGCAATGACGATCCCATGGGGTGCGGTTCCAGCCTTGATGGACCAAATTACGGAGGATTTAGCCAAGTCCACTTTGTATATCCATTGGCTATCCGGCTGGCCGAAGTAGTGGCCTTGGTCGGCTACATAAACAAAGCGGCTATCCGGTGTGGGGTATAGTTGCACTGGACCCAGCGCACCTTTTAACAATTCGATGTAATGCAGGGCTTTTGACTGGGTGTCGTAGACGGCAAGTTGTTTCGTATCGTAGAGGGTAGCCAAAGCGAGCTTGCCATCGGGAGTGACAGCAGTTTGCACGGCTGCGCCATTTAAAGGGACGACTTCCAGCTTGCCACTGGCTAAATCCAAAACACCTAAGCCTTTGCCTTGCAGCAAACCGATGTAGGCCCGCGAACCATCCGGGGCGATGCGCAAGCCGTGGGGCTGGCTACCTTGTGGGGCTTGTAATTTCCCCGTCATTTTATATTGGTGGGCATCCAGTTTATAGATAGCGTTTTCGTTTTGTGCGGTGACGTAAACGGTGGAACTGTCAGGCGTTAAAACCACATGGGCCAAATGCAGCGCAGGGCCGATGGGAATGCGTTGGATGAGCGTGTCGGTTTCTGGGTCGATCACCAACACCTCGTCGGTGGGTGTTTCCATCACTATTCCCGAACCATCGTCATTCTTGTGTTCGGCGCTGGGCTTGCCACCATGACCACCGTGCGAACCGTTTGCCGTCACCCAAACCGTCTTGCCGTCCGGGGCGACTTGGACGTTGTGGGGTGATACTGACATCGCCATGCCATTTTGCTCATAGGAAAGGTCGATTTGCCTGAGCAGTTTTCGCGTGGCGGTATCAAACACTGCAACTTTCCCCTCCCCTTCGATGGCGACGTAAAGCTTTTCCTCCTCCACTGCACCAGCAAAAACATTGAAGTTCAATACTAGCGTAACCATGGCTAGCAGATTCGAAATGTGAAGTTTGTTCATACTATGTTTCTTGTCTTCCCAAGTGTTCGGTCATGCTTCGGTACAAAGCGGCGATGAGGTCGGTTTGGGTGATTAAACCCACCAATTTATTGCGTTCGTCAACGACCGGCAATTGATGGATGCCGCGTTCTGTCAATAATCTTGCGAGTTCGCCCAAGGGCTGCGAATGCCCTGCATTGAGCGCCGGGGAATTCATGATTTGGCCAACGACCTC
This sequence comes from uncultured Methylococcaceae bacterium, assembly GCA_903930145.1. GTDB lineage: Bacteria > Pseudomonadota > Gammaproteobacteria > Methylococcales > Methylococcaceae > Methylumidiphilus. The sequence continues at coordinate 589 of CAIYXP010000403.1, read as the reverse complement.
GGGTTTGTTTGAGGTGACGGTAGTGCTGGCCTTGATAAGCTCCTTTAGCTTGCTCCCTAGGCTGTTAAATTCTTTGGATCGGGCAAGGCGGAAAAAATCGCTTTGGGTGACGATGCCGATGACATGGCGGCCCCGGTCGATGACAGGAAGGGCCTTGATTCGGTGTTTTTGCATCAGCGACCATGCCTCCTCCAATTCCGTGCCAAACTCCACCGCCAAAGGATTGGGTGTCATCGCCTCGGCAGCGGTCGTTTCGCCGAAATTGCGGCGGAAAGCATGCGCTGTGGCCAACTTGTAAATTGCGTTCAACTCAGTTTCGCCCACGTCAATGAATTCGTCCATTTCGGACAAGGCGGCACGCAGATCATCGGTTTGTATGCCGAGACGTTCTGTCGGCCTACCGCCGTGCAGTCCTGCTTGTGGGGCTAGGGGCTTGGGTAGCAACAGGCGCCGGTAAACCAAGGCTATGGTCAACATCACCGCGAGATTGAGAGACAAAGGCATCAGTAAAAACTGAAAACCCAGCGCTTTGACGCTTTCCCCGCCTAGCACCGGGATCAAGGCCGAAGCCCCGCCCGGCGGGTGCAGG
>CAIYXP010000402.1 GCA_903930145.1 uncultured Methylococcaceae bacterium | reverse complement strand
TTCGGCATCCATGCCGAAATAATGGGTTAACCCGTCCTTAACTTAATGGCAGTGGGGCTGAGCTTGAGAAGCCTAATCTTAGCAAATGATGCGCTTAATTCGTCGGCACTAAAAGCTTGCGCTAAACCTGCCCGTTTTCCTAAGGAAGCCAATTGACTCCTTCCCTCAATTCCTTTAATTTGCCCCTAAATGATGCAGCATAAATGGCTTTGCACAATGTTGGGTAGAAAAACCGAAAGTCTAAGCGAGGCGATCCATTAAGCTTCTGATTTTTTTCCGCACCCCTCTGGCCTAGTTAATGCTGTAATTCAATATTGGACCCTAGCCTTTGGCGATTATGGGTAGTAGATTAAACCAACAGCCGGATGGCTTCCACCGGCTCCTCAGACACTAGCGGGTATACAACGTATGGACATCGAAAGCAAACTGGGCCTTCCTATAGGGAGTCAAACTGCGGATGTCGAAGAAGATTTGCGCGAGCGGGAAAAGCAGCGCCATTTGCATATCAATTTATTGTTGGCGGCAGAAGGTCAACCTGTCTGCGAGTCGGTGGACACTGGACATTTTATCGCCACCACACGCGACTTGTTGGAATCGTATCGGGAGAAATCCTACCGGTTGGTGGAATATCTTTGCCCGGCAGATTTGCGCATCCAAGCCTTTCTTGACCGTTATTTGCAGGATGTGGACAAACCTCTCCCAAGGCTGCCATCCTCTAGCTTGGTGCTGCACCGCCACGGCTTGGCGCGCGAATTGTCGCTGCCGCCGCATCAGCCTTTTCACGAATCAAAATATTTGAAAAGTTACAAGGTTGCCCAAGGTGTTTTGCATAACCCTTTGAATGACCGGCGCACCACGGAGGGCAGTTTTCATATCGCCGAAGGCGGGTTTCCGATACCCGGAGACAAGAAGGCCGTGCTTAAATCGGCTTTTGCCAAGTTATTGCAAGCGGCGTTGAATCCCCCGCGAGAATTATTGTGCATCCCCTTTACGCATGGACAGGACAAGCAAGCCGAAACCTTTGTTTCTTTGCTAATCAGGCCAGTGATTTGCCCGGAAGTGCCGGGTTACATCAGCCAGAAATCGATGGAAATCCGCTTCTTTGCACCGGGAAGCTTGGTGTCAAATCTGGATTTTGTCGAAAGCATTTTCGGCAATGCCGGCAATCCTTACCTACCCACCAATGATGCGGGTTTGGACACGGAGCATTGGTCAGGCCATACTGGCTGCGTGATCTTGGCTCCGCATTTGATCGACTTGACTAAAAAGGAGTTGGGCTTGCCGCATGTCAGTGAGGCAAATGATCGGCAAAAAGCCGATGGCATGTGCTGGTCAGATGAGAATGAACGCTATAACAACGGCTCGCCATTCAAAATCACCGCCCGCGATGCGTCGGGGGTGATTGTGACTATTTTGGCCGACAATTATTTTGGCTATTGCAAGAAGGAAGTCAAAACGCAGATCAGTTTTGCGACCAATCTGTTTGGTTTGTCCGAGGAAGAACATGCTGGCGGCGCATTGACATTCCCGCGCCATAATCACGGCGAAGAGTTTGGTGCCGATAGCCGCTTTAATGACACCGGCTATAGTCTGGCCGAAGCGGTGGAACGGTTTGGTGATGCCTTGGAATGGCATCCTGAAGGTTATGCCGTGGACAGAAAATACAAGCAACTCATTTATGTCCAAGATAATGCCCGCATAGACTTGCCCAAACAAACCGTCACTTGGGAATGGGAGGGTAAAAGTCATTCCATGCCCTTGGAACCTGACAAGGTGTACATGCATCCGACTGGATATAAGGTTGCCATGCATAAATTCACTGCCGGCCCGTCGTGGCGCTTGATAGGTACGGATGCCGAAGGGACCTTCTGCCATAAACCCTGCACAGTGTCGGGGGGTGGCAAGTCTGAAATTTCCAAATCGATTGAATCTGCCATTTTGTTTGGCCCGGTGTTCGTGGCGGATTTGGAGCATGACCTTGATCAAGTCGAGGCCATCTTCAAACGTGATTACAATAATCGTGTCCGCCCTGAATTGAGGGAACCGGGACATGTTAGCCGCACCGTGTTAACTCCTAAGCGGAGCCTTGGCTCGGTGATCAAGTTATTGACTCCGTCGCGTGATTACACTGATGAATATAACGAGTGGGTGCAAAGCATACCCAATCGAATCAAATCTTTGGTATTCATGATTAAGCGCTTTTACCGCACCGATTGGGGGGATGACTGGCGTAGCCATTTTGTGGTGGATTACATCAATGGTCATCCTGCCCATGAATTAAAATTGGTTGACCGCAGGCTGGTCGCTTCCAACTTGAGGGTTGGGTTTGAAACCAATGGCGCTTGGCGTGTGTTCAAGTTGCGCCAAGACTTCATCCCAGCCGAAAAAGCGCAGATGGAAGACGACATCACCGCGTCCATCCTAGTGCCGTCCAAATGTTTGGATTACCTCCATAAAAAATTGGAATGGCCGGTGGTTAAAATCACCCATAATTGTGAATATCGATTATTCCAGCGTCCTGATGATGCCGTTCATCGTGGCATGGACCCGCAGACGGAAAGTGATTTGGCCCATCCCGGCAATTTCATTTCCAATTTCGAGCCGTTGACTAAAGATCAAGTCAAGGGGATTGTCCGCGATGTCATCGGTTTCGATCAATACACCCAGCCGATGAAAGACCTGTTGAATAAGGCGGCTAACAATGGCAATGCCTATTCCGTGTCATCTGCCCATCCTCGCTTGGTCGATGGCAAGCCCAGCAAGAACCCGCGTTATCTGCAATTGCGTGACGATTTGGCCGACCCATTCAAGGCGCATGTTGCCGAGATGGGGGTTCGTTTGTACCGACGCATTCCATTGGATCAACCCTTATGCTACCCGGTTGATGCCATCTTAGCCGGTAGGCGCAACAATCCGCCGGAACCCGGCATTCTTTCCTTGGCAGTTTACAATCCGATTCACTATCAGGAATTGCCCGAACTGTTCATGGACTATATTTGCAGCCTGACCGGCAAATCCCCATCCACCACCGGGGCTGGTTCCGAGGGTGCATTGACCAAAGGCCCGTTCAACGCCTTAAGGCCGGTGGTTGACCTCAACAATACCTTGGTCGGTTTCATCTTGTCGGGTTATGCCGGGTTCAGCACGCCAGCCGGTCATATTGGCCCGGATGTGCGGGTGGATCATGATATTAGTCTGCTAATGCCCGAAATTTGGTCGCGTCTTTCCACCAAAGCCCGCGATCCCAATTATTTGATCAAGGAAGGGCATCTTGAGCCTATCCATGACATGGAATATGAGGGCCGAACCGTGCTTGCCAGCCGTTTGGGTTACCGGATTACTAGCCATTTTGTGCATAGTTTCCTGGGTAAAATCTTCGATAGTCCGGCTGCGGTGTTCAATGAGGCGATTCTTAAGCCAGAAACTCAAGATTTGCCATCCTTTGTCGGTGGTGTCGATAACATCGTCGAGACCCAGCGCCGGGTGGCGCAACGTTATTTGGATGATGGCAGCATTGATGATGCCTGCCCACCCATTCGTGCGTTGCTGTATTGCATGGCGGAAGGGCAGTATCAAGGCAAAGATGTTCATCATCCAGACATACGGGCATTATTTAGCCGGGAAAGTTTGTTGGCTTCGGATTGGTATCAGCAGCGATTGATGACCAAGCAAAAGCAAGCCGTGGCCCTTTGGAAGAGACATTGTGCTTATTTGGAATCTTTCTTGCAGGATCGTTCAGGCTCGGATTGGTGCGTCGAACTGGATTTGCACAACCGGCTGGAACATGCGAGAAAAACCTTGGAAGAAGTTTCCAGCCCGGATTTCTTGGGCGTGTTGGCTGAAACCTTAGGGACAGACCCGTCTGTAGCATAAGTAAATGGATATCAGTGGTTTTGCGGCTATTTGATTGCCCCGATGCTTAACTCCCCTGTGGGGGGCAATGCTGCTGAATTCAGCGAACCAGTTCCCTCTCCCCTCGGGGGAGGGTTAGGGTGGGGGCGAGTAAAATCAGTGGCTTCGCTGTTTTCTGATCGCCCCCCTCCCAGCCTCCCCCCGTGGGGGGCATAGGTATCTACACAACTTGCAAACTATTGTTTTTACTCCCCTCCCC
>CAIYXP010000401.1 GCA_903930145.1 uncultured Methylococcaceae bacterium | reverse complement strand
TACTTGGGGACATCGTCAATTCCGACCCCGTGTTTGTTGGCTCGGAAGACTATGGCTATTACAACTTGCCGACAACAGAAGGCTCGGCTTATCAAAGCTTCATGAATTCAAAACTATCAAATCGCCCAAGAATGATTTACGTTGGCAGTAATGACGGCATGTTGCACGGATTTGAAGCGGGTTCTTGGGACACAGCTAAAAAGACATTCAAAGCAGGAACGGGAGATGAAGTTTTCGCGTACACCCCCGGCATCATTGTCAATAAAAATTTGAGATCGCGCGCCTATTACCGTGAAGGCACTTACAACCACACTTATTTAGTGGACGGTTCAGCTAGGGTTGGCGATGCCTACTTTAAGGACACCGATACCGGTACCTGCACCAGTTCCGGTTCCGACCCCTGCTGGCATACCGTATTGTTGGGTACGACCGGTGCAAGTCCAAGTTCAATCGACCCTCAGGACCATCCTGGCCAACTCAAATTTCCAAGCGGGGGTAGAGGTATATTCGCGCTAGACGTGACAGACCCGTCAAGTTTCAACAAAAATTACCCGACTGGTAAAGCAAAATTATTGTGGGAGCTCAACAACTGGACCCCGCCTGATTCGTTTTGGCAGCTTCACGGCGATTCAGATCTGGGCATGACGATGGCTCAACCCAGTCTGGCAAGGATGCAAAACGGTAAATGGGCTGTCATAGCCGCCAATGGCTACAATAGCGTCAATCAAAAGCCAGTTTTGTACCTTTTGGATGTGAGCAGGAAACCAGGGGACACGGACCCGGAGCCATTCATCATGAAGAAATTTTGTCCTTGCAACCAAGGAGGCGATTGCCTTGCCGACATTCCCAATGGCTATTGCCCCACGGGTGTTGCCAATGGCTTATCGACGCCGATTGCAGTGGATGTGAACAATGACCGGCGGGTGGACTACATCTACGCAGGGGATTTGACCGGTAACCTGTGGAAATTCGATGTAAATTGTCCCTCTGTGGATGATGAGAATTGCTTTTCATCAACTGCCCCGACGACACTCAACTCCGCATGGCATGTCGCCAATAACGGCAAGCCCTTGTTTGTCGCATGCACCCAAACTGGTACAACTTGTGACGTTGGAAATCGCCAACCCATCACGAGCAAACCGCAGGTCGGAAGTGTCAGTGCATTGCAGGGCAATGCAGTGTATAGTTCCTCAAGGACTAAACCATCGGTGATGGTCTATTTTGGAACGGGGAAATATTTAGAACTTGCTGACAGGTCAGTTGATAGTAGGCAAACACAAACTTTTTACGCCCTATGGGATAAAAACGCCGGGGACTGGAAGATAGACAATTCGATCAGCGACCGCAGCCATTTACAAGCACAAACCATAGTAGAATCCAAAATCACCCAATTTGAAACAGATACCACAGCCCTCGATTCACTGCGTGTCACTTCCGAAAACCCTACCTGCTACGACAAAACAATTGGTGGCTGCAAAGAAAAAAAAGATGAGGAATTAAAGTTAGGTTGGTACATGGATCTAACCACTTCCAACAACTCACCCAGCGAACGAGTGATCAGTTTCCCCTTGTTGTTGAATGGCAATATTTTATTCACCACCATCATCCCCTCGCCCGACCCGTGTGTGACCGATCCTATTAGTTGGATCATGGAGTTGGATGCGATAACCGGTTCCCGGCCGACCACTTCACCATTCGACCTTTTTGGCGGTACATCAAGTCCAGATGGCAAAGTCAATGACTATGACATGGTCTTCATGAAAGAGCCGAACGAGGATGGTGCGACAGTGGCCCCATCAGGATTAAAAAGTACCGTAGGCATGGTCAAAACCCCTGCCGTCCTTCCCAACAAGGATGTCGTAGACAAGTTTTTTGGTGGGTCGACGGGCGCGATACAAAAAGTCACCGATCCCGGTGAATCGCTAGGCCGTGTTTCTTGGCGTCAGTTACGCTAATGATTTCGATCACTGCCAAATGGCCACCATTGATGAATCACAAAGGTTTCAACCTGCTTGAATTATTAGTGACAGTGACGATAATTGGCATTTTAGCGATGATCGCCTACCCATCTTATGTGGGCCACACCACCAAAACCCGCCGGGCTGAAGCCATGAGCATATTGTTACAAGATGCTGGTTTCATGGAACGTTATTACACAGAAAATGGGTGCTACAGAAATCGAGGGACTGACAAGGTATGCGGCAGTAGCGACGACACTAACCCAACTCTACCTTTTATTCGCTCGCCTGCCGAAGGCAGCACCATCTTTTACGACATAACTCTCGATAATGCAGGGAAGACCAAAGGATCAACCTTCATTTTGACAGCCACACCAAAAACCGGCAAACCACAGGCCAACGACGGCACACTGACCATTGACAATAACGGACAGCATGGTTGGAGCAAAAACCCAAGCGGCAATACGCAAAGCTGGCAATAAAGACTCATTAAAATCCAGTCACAAACCACTATCACTGAACCTGAAAATCGACCGTAGCCAAAATCCTATTGCTTTCATCTACGATCTTGACCTCCCATGGACCCATCATAATACGGTCTATGAACTTGCTGGAGACAGCAATTTCTTCCCGACGTTTGATGGGAATTCGCGCATGGGCTATCCGTTTTCCTTTCCAATACCAGTCATGATGCAAAACCTTGCCTTTCAATCCAGCAGTCTCCATGAACAAGTAGACACGGATCAAGCCCTTGTCATTCATGGGAATGGTTTGGCCGATGATGTCAATAGGTGCGTCATCTTTGACACCACTGGTCAGTTGGGCGCGTTTAATGCTCCCAGACAGTATGGAAACGGTTGATTTGGCAGGCTTGTCGATCCTATCAACAGGTGATTTTGGCCCGTCCACCGTTTTGTCCAATGGTTTTTCAGTGACCGATTGCGGCTGTGAAGGGAGGGATTTTACATCAGCGGCCCCGGCGCTTTCCCTTACGACAGTGCTTTCAATGGGTTTTGCCAATTCAATCGGGCTGCTCACGGCTGGCGCGGTTGCAACAACCGCTGTAGGAGGCTCTGTTGGCAAATCAGCCCGATGCTTTTCATCAGATTGACTGAAAAAATGTGCCACGCCCCAAATCAGACCAGCCGACAGCACTGCCAATAGGCAAAGTGCCGACACGATCCTTCCCCAATGATACTCAACGATCACTTTGGGTTTAGGCGGTTCGGTTTGGGTTTGCTCTAGATTTTGGGTATTGATTACGCGGATTCTAAGTTTTTCGGTCATGGTCTAAGCCTGACAACAGATATTAAGCATTACCGATAAAGCCTATGACAGCTTGAAGGTAATGTCACCATAAGTTTCGGAAATGGCCTGTCAACGCCAAGCCCCCAATAATATCACCGTCCCCAACCCGGCTAGGCAGGCACTGACTAAAGGGATGTTGGGCACTTCGGCCGGCCCTGTCCCTAACAGCAACGCGGACGAAACCATCAATGCCGCCCCGCCTATGCTTGCCACCGTGCGCTGACGGTTTCGCCGCATTTCTAGGCGTAATTTGTCAAACTCCCGGTTATCCAAACGCATTTCCATCTTGCCATTGACCGCTTTGTATAGCACATCATGCACTAAACCCGGCATCTCGGGCCATTGCGCAGCCCATTCCGGCAGGTGAGTGCGCAACTTGTTATAAACCGCTTGAGGGCCCAATTGGCGACGGAACCAGTTTTCCAAAAACGGCTTAGCGGTTTGCCAAAGGTCAAGTTCGGGATACAAGTCGCGACCCAGTCCTTCAATGTTTAATAGGGTTTTTTGCAACAATACCAATTGCGGTTGCACTTGCATGTCAAAGCGTCGAGCCACTTGGAATAAACGCAACAACAAATGTCCGTAAGAAATTTCTTTCAACGGCTTTTCAAAAATGGGCTCACTGACGGTGCGTATGGCTGACTCGAACTCTTCGACACGGGTATCTGCCGGCACCCAACCAGACTCTATGTGCATTTCAGCACAACGGCGGTAATCGCGTTTGAAGAAAGCGTGTAAATTTTCCGCCACATAGTGCTGGTCTGCTTTCGTCAGAGTGCCGACAATGCCAAAATCGATGGCAATATATTGATTGTTAGGCCCCACAAAAATATTGCCGGGATGCATGTCGGCATGGAAAAAATTATCCCTAAACACTTGAGTGAAAAAGATTTCTACGCCACGATCCGCCAGTATCTTCAAATCCACTCCTTCACGCTTGAGGCGGGCCACATCGCCGACCGGAATGCCACCCACCTTTTCCATCACCATCGTGTCTTGTCGGGTGTAATCCCAATAGATTTTGGGGATGTAAAGCATCTCGGAATTCTCGAAATGGCGGCGGATTTCCGAAGCATTGGCGGCTTCCCGCACCAAATCCAGTTCGTCGATAATGGTTTTCTCGAATTCGGCCACCACTTCGACCGGACGCAGCCGACGGGCATCGGGCAAAAAACGGCGGGCTAACTTCGCCAATTCATAGAGCAGGGCAAGATCGGATCGGATACGCTTTTCAATGCCAGGCCGCAACACCTTGACCACGACATCTTCGCCGGTATGCAAACGGGCGGTATGGACTTGGGCAATGGAGGCAGAAGCCAATGGAGTCTCGTCAAATTCGCGGAAAATCTCAAGAACTGGCTTGCCTAATGATTTTTCGATAATTTTACGGGCTTCCTCACCGGGAAATGGGGGTACGCGGTCTTGCAGCTTGACCAGTTCATCGGCGATGTCTTCAGGCAACAAATCACGCCGGGTGGACAAGGTTTGACCGAACTTGACAAAAATCGGACCTAATTCTTCCAACGCCTCGCGTATGCGCACACCGCGTGGCCCTTGTTTGGAACGCCGCCAATAACTAGGCGATAAAACCGCCAGATAGCGCACCGGACGGAATAAATGGGTGGCAAGGATCAAATCATCCAAGCCGTGGTAAATCAATACCCATTGAATGTGCAATAAACGGCGGAGAACGGAAAATTGATTCACTTAAGGTTTTCCTAAATTATAATTTGGTTTTCACGTAGTCACTGATTTAACTCGTGCATGTGGAATATTTGGGCTGGTAGGGTCTACGGTTATTTCACGTCTACTAGGATTTACGATCAAATCCATATCTTCCATTGGGATCGCTCCAAGCAATACTTCATCGC
>CAIYXP010000400.1 GCA_903930145.1 uncultured Methylococcaceae bacterium | reverse complement strand
TGCTATGAATGATGTGATTTGAAAAATTAACTGTGTTTGAATCCGTTACGACTAGAATACTACTCGATTTAGGCTGAGCATTCGATACATGTGTCAAGGCATTAAACTGCAAATCCCTTATTAATGCCGTAAACGCAATAACACCTTGCCTAGATAGCACATGATAAAAATTGGTAGCCGTGACAACTAAGCCACCGTCTTGGTAAATTTTTAAAGAGATTGCATAAGGAAAAAAGACAATATGCCTCAAAATTTTTGGAAAATTCTTTATGGATTCATAAGTTCTTATTGAATTGTTCAGTATTGGAGAGAAAAAAGATTCCCCACCTATGGCTCCTTGCCACCAACCACGCAACCCACCGTAATAAAAAAAAGAAATTGGCAATGCAAGAACTGCAATAGTCGCTGTTGACACGAAATGATTGCGCAGAAACGCAGCGGTCATTCTTCTTGCCAATGTTTTGTAAGAGTGATGCATTGGTATGGATTCTTGAAAACAGGAATTTAATGGGTGGTTAAAATGAATATAACCCTACATGCAGCTTGTCTGAGTTCTCATGCAGCTTGTCTGAGTTCTATAGACATAGTTCAATTTTGGGGAGCTTTGATGAACCTTAGATTTTGGCTTGAATCTGCATTCCCTTGCATAGGCTAGACCGCCTTGCAATTATCTGCAATTCTACCTGAAATTATGGTAAATGTCCTAGCCGCTATTATTTCTCATCATCACCTATCTTTTTTGAGATATGCCAGTTCAGGAGGGGCCCAAGCTCGCGATGGCGTGTCTTAGTGCTTGATTCTCTTGTGGGGATGTCCCTCTCGGCCATTCTCAAGTTGATCTGAAAAAAATCCGCGAGGTGGTCTGAAGAAACTAGCCGTTTACCTTCTACCCCTAACATGCCGGGTAGCCCACCATTGCATCCCTGCTGCATGGCTTATGGACTACACTGCGGGAAAGGAACCTTTTATATAGCTAATATTTCTGTTGCGAACACTTGGCCCACCCTTTTGCCCCAATGCAATGCGGGGAATTGACTCTATTGATTTTCAATGAAATGACGAGTATTCTGAAGCCATACGGTACTCTCCGATATCCTCCCTCATTGATCGTGGATCGCCCTCCCGCTTTGGCATTCGTAATCCCAACACAATTTATGCAAAAAGCCCCCCGCATTGCCATCCTTGCTCTTTTGGCGTTAATGCAGCTCTTTGCGCCACTGGTTCATGCCCATGTGGGTGGAACAGATTTTAACGGCACAATCCATGTTCCGGGCTTGGAATTCCTAGTAAAAGCCAGAACACATTCAGCTCAAGCCTTCAGTGAAAAGGGTTGCTTTGATTTTATCATCGGCTTGGCCAATGGGTTCAGAGATCTGCGGGATGGGACTAAAAACCTGCCCAATACGGATCTTGATTCACCTCCCATAGACTTACTGCCGGCAATTTTGCCCAAGGCTCCAAGCAGTCGTTCCCTGCTTTTCCATCAGAACTTCCCCCGTCCATTTTGGCCTGCGTTTTCCCCCCGCGCTCCTCCTCTCTTCGGTTGATCGAATCTGAACCCGTATTGGTTTGCTGATAGCTGACAGATGTTAAACATGGTGATGCATCATTGGATGCCTTAGATCGGCACTTGCCAGGTTGTCGCTTCCAGATGGGTCACCTATGGGTATGAAGCCGCGCATCGTTGCATCAATCACCTGCGGGAAGAACGCCCCATCAAGTTGGAGTTTTTTCTATGAGTTTGAAAAAAATACTGCCTAGCATCCTGTTTCTCAGTCTTTGGCTGGGAACCTTGTCTGCGGAGGAGTTGCTGGTCGATCACCTCGACCCCCTGCCTTATGACGAAAAATTAAGCCTAAAGCAAGTGGTGGATGCCACCTTTGAAAAGTATCCACAAGGTTCGATGATCGGTGCATTGAAGGATGAATCGCAAGCACTTAGCCAACGCACGGAAAGTTTGATCGCCGGCTATCCGATGATTTATTTGCAATATATTGATGATCGCTTGTTAAGCAATCAGGGGGTGATGCAGATTCAAAGCGGTTACCAAATTCCGATATGGATGTGGGGGCAGCGTTCCGCCAGCCGAGCAGTGGCCGAAGAAGCTGAAAAGAGTGCCAATCTTTTCGCCGTCGCACTCAAACATGAGATCGCCGGACTGGTGCGCGAATCACTTTGGAACCTGCTTTTGATGGAAAACCGCAGAGGGCTTGCCCAGCAGGTTTATGAGGTGTCACAGCAACTGTTAGCCACCGTCAAACGTAGGGTTGAATTGGGTGATCTGGCCCGTTCTGACGAACTTATGGCAGAGAGCGATTTATTAGACAAAAAGTCACAACTGACTTTGGCAGAAGCCGAGGTGATGCACGCCCGCAAGGCTTACATAAACCTTACCCGGTTGAACAAGGCACCCAAGCAGTTTGACGAAAAGCGTAGCAGCACTGCCGCGATTCAAGAGCAACATCCCGCCATTGCGGCCGCCAACGCGGTCGTCGAAAGAGCCCAAGCCGAGGTGGAGTTCACTCGCTTGTCCAAGCAAGGCAACCAACCCTCGATTATGATCGGAATGCAGAACGAAAGATTTGAAGGCCAATCAAACATCAACAACGAAACCAACTTGGTATTGCAAGTCCCCATAGGCGGCGATTCTTGGAACGCGCCCTTCGTCGCCCAAGCCAACGTGGCACTGACACAAAAAATCGCGGATAGGGCTAGTTTGATTCGCCGACTTGAAAAAGCCTTACACGAAGCCGAACACATCCTTGAGGTAGATCGGGCTACCTTGGAAATCGCCAATCAACGTAAGGAAATAGCGGAGACCCATTTGAAGATGAGCCGATTGGCCTTTGAAGCGGGTGAAATCCAACTCATTGATTATTTGAAGATCCAAGCCACTTCGCAAGCAGCCATCCGGGATGCCGTGGAACGAGCCATTTTAGTGCAGCGGGATACTGCCTTTTATAATCAGGTTGTAGGAGTCGTACCATGAATAATATCAGCCAGAATTTCTCATTTTCTCCACGGTTCGAGCTTGCTTGTCATGTGCGGATTTGGAACGCCGCCCTGCTGTTTATAAGCTTGATTGTCATGGTTTTCATCAGCTTTCCCGCCCGAGCCTTGGAGGATTTGATCAAGATCAATGCCGAGCAGGAGCAACACATTGGCATTCGAACCCTGAAGCCGGAAGTCATTGCCAGCGTTCCCTTGACCCGCGCACCGGCAAGGGTGACTTTGCCACCGCAAAATGAGTATATCGTCAGTGCGTCTCAAGCGGGATTGATTAGCCGGGTGGAAGTGGCCATGGGAATGAAAATAGTGGTGGGGCAAATCTTGGCGCAAATCCAAAGCCCAAGCCTGCTAGGTTTGCAACGGGACGTGTTGGATGCCGTGACTGGTTATAACCTAGCCAAATCGAAGCTTAACCGTGACACCACTTTGCTAGAAGAAGGCATCATTGCCCGAATGCGCTTTCAAGAAACCCAAAGCGATTTTGAACGCTATGCCACTGCGCTCAAAGAAGCCGAGCAGGTGCTGGCCGCTGCCGGGGTCAGCCTGATCGATATTGAGGCGCTCAAACAATCCCGCAAGTTGAATAGTTTCATGAATGTACGCTCGCCGATTGATGGTGTGGTCTTGGAACGCATGGTCACGGCAGGGCAGCGTGTGGATGTGCTTGCTCCCCTGTTCCGACTGGGAAAGTTGGACGAGTTGTGGTTGGAAATCGATATGCCGCAAGAGCGTATGAATGAAGTGCGCATGGGTGACCGGGTTCGTATTGAAAACACCAATGGCAGCGCTCGGATTACACAAATCGGCCAAAGTGTCAATCCCAGTACTCAAAGCGCATTGGTTCGAGGGGTTATCGAAGGTAGGCCGCAAACCATACGCCCGGGTCAAAACGTCAACGTGCAGGTCAGCCATGCCAGTTCGGACAAGTTATTCCGCTTACCCATCTCGGCTTTGGTCTATCAAGAAGGCAAAACCTACCTGTTCGTGCGCGTGACGGGAGGGTTTTCCGCCCGACAGGTGGCGGTCGCCAGCACGGAAGAGCGTAATGTGGTGATCCATGAGGGTTTGCAAGAGAATGAGCAAGTTGCCGTACAAGGTGTTGCCGCCCTCAAAGCCGCATGGACAGGCATTGGGAGCGATGAATAATGCCTACACTGATTAAGTTTGCACTGACCCAACGGCTGCTGGTTTTGTTGATGGTCTTACTATTGGTGGGGGGCGGTTGGCGGGCTGTGACGACTATTCCCATTGATGCGTTCCCGGATGTGTCGCCAACCCAAGTCAAAATTATCGTCAAAGCCCCCGGCATGACCCCGGAGGAAGTCGAGGCTAGAATTACTGCGCCTGTCGAAGTGGAATTGTTGGGAATTCCCAAGCAGACGATGCTGCGTTCCATCTCCAAATATGCGGTTGCCGACATTACGGTTGATTTCGAGGAAGGCACGGACATTTATTGGGCACGCCAACAGATCGCCGAGCGGATTAACGGGGTGTGGGCCAGCTTGCCTGAGGGCATTGATGGAGGCATGGCTCCGATGACCACACCGCTAGGGGAAATGTTCATGTTCACCGTGGAAGGCGAAGGCTTCAGTTTGATGGAGCGGCGCAATCTGTTGGACTGGACCATCCGTCCTGCTTTGCGCACCGTGAAAGGGGTTGCCGATGTCAACACCTTGGGCGGCATGGCTCGCAGTTATGAAGTGATACCCGGCAATAGCCGCATGTCATCGCGTGGGGTAACCATGCAAATGCTGATTGACGCACTTAAATCCAACAACCGTAATGATGGCGCCGGCCGCTTGATCGAAGGCGAGGAGGCTTTGCTGGTTCGCGCCGAAGGCCGTATTCAAGATATTGAAGATGTGCGCTCGATTGTTGTGGCACATCAAAATGGCGTTTCGATTACCGTTGCCGATGTGGCCGATGTGCGTATCGGTGCGTTGACCCGCTACGGCGCGGTCAGCCAGAATGGAAAGGAAGAGGTGACGGAAGGCTTGGTGCTGAGTTTGCGTGGAGCCAATGCCCGTGAAGTGGTCGAGGGCGTGGAAAAGAAAATCGCAGAAATCATGCCTACTTTGCCCAAAGGCATCAAAATTGATGTGTTCTATAATCGCGGCGATTTGGTGGAAAGGGCCGTCCATACCGTAGTGAAAGCTTTGTTGGAAGCCGTGGTGTTGGTGGTCGTGTTGCTCATGCTGTTCTTGGGTGACTGGCGAGCAGCTTTGACCGTGGCACTTTCCCTCCCGTTGGCTGCACTATTTACCTTCATCATGATGAAGGCTGTCGGCATGACGGCTAACCTGATGAGCTTGGGGGGGCTGGCGATTGCCATTGGTATGCTGGTGGATGCCGCCGTCGTGGTGGTCGAAAATATCGCCACGCTATTGGCAAGTGATGTCGGTACGAAGTTGCCCCGGCTTCATTTGATTTACCGTGCATCCCGTGAAGTGGCCACCCCGGTGACGGCGGGCATACTCATCATCATCATCGTGTTCATCCCGTTGCTGACGCTGGAAGGCTTGGAGGGCAAACTGTTCGGCCCGGTCGCCATGACCATCGTCTACGCCCTCAGCGGTTCACTGGTTTTGTCGTTAACCGTAATCCCTGTTTTGTCTTCGTTATTGTTGAAGCAAACCGACCATGGCGAGCCTTGGCTTCCACGCACTCTGCGTCGGATTTACGAACCAGTGCTGATATGGTGTCTCGATCATGTGAAAACCGTGCTGGTCGTTGCCGCATTGCTGTTAGTAGTGACCGGGATGGTGTATACGCAAATCGGCAAAACCTTCATGCCGAACATGGACGAAGGCGATATCATCGTTCAAGTGGAAAAGCTGCCTTCCATTAACCTTGAGGAATCTATCCGTCTGGACAAGCGCATACAAAAAGCCATCCTAGACCATGTACCCGAAGTCACGCGGATTGTCGCCCGTGTCGGGGCCGATGAAATAGGCTTGGACCCGATGGGTTTGAACGAAACCGACACCTTTTTAATCCTCAAACCCCGCGACCAATGGCGCAAACAGGATAAGGATTGGTTGATTGACCAAATTCGCACGGTGATTTCCTCCATTCCAGGCACAGCCTTCAGCTTCACCCAACCGATTCAGATGCGTGTCACTGAAATGTTGACCGGGGTGCGCGGTGATGTGGCAGTGAAACTCTATGGAACCGATCTGAACGAATTGAACGCCAAAGCCGAGGAAATTCGTGATGTCATCAAAAACATACCCGGTGCATCCGACGTATTCACCACCCGCAATGAGGGAATGCAATACTTGCGGGTTAAGATCGACCGGCTTGCCGCCGGACGTTTGGGCGTGGACGGAGATCAACTTGAACAAATGTTGCGCACCCAAATTGAAGGACTAAAGCTCGGCATCGTCCAAGAAGGCATCCGCCGAACTCCTTTGCTGTTGCGGGGATCGGGTGATGCGGCCAACTTCTCCGTGTTGCAAGTGACCCTGCCAGATGGAAGGCGCGTACCTTTGTCGGCCCTTGCCAAAATCGAACGAGTGGAAGGCGTGGTGACCGTCGCCCGCGAGCGAGGCCAGCGCTACGCCGTGGTTCGCAGCAATGTGCGTGACCGCGACCTCGTCGGTTTTGTCGACGATGCCAAAAAGGCCGTGGAAGCCAAGGTCAAGCTGCCCACGGGTTATTGGATTCAATGGGGCGGTCAGTTTGAAAACCAACAGCGAGCAGCGGCAAGGCTGGCTTTGGTGATACCCGTGTCGATTGGCCTGATTTTCTTGCTGTTGTTCTCCACCTTCGGCTCGGTCAAGCAAGCCGTGTTGGTATTGTCCAACATCCCTCTGGCGATGGTCGGCGGCGTGTTCGCATTGTGGATTTCGGGTGAATATTTGTCCGTGCCGGCTTCGGTGGGTTTTATCGCCTTGCTCGGCATCGCCGTGTTGAATGGTGTGGTGATGGTCAGTTATTTCAACCAACTTCGTGCTTTAGGGCTGGAAATGGGCAGGGTCGTGGTGCAAGGTTCATTGCGTAGGTTGCGCCCGGTGATGATGACCGCCAGCATTGCCGCCTTTGGCTTGATCCCTTTATTGTTTGCCACCGGGCCGGGTTCGGAAATCCAACGGCCTTTGGCGATAGTCGTCATCGGCGGTCTGGTCACGTCCACACTGTTGACCTTGATCCTGCTGCCGATACTGTTTAGGCGGTTTGGGGAGGTGTAAGATATGCCAGAGCGAGGCTCACAGCCTATTGAAAATCTAAATTCTAACGTGATACCTAATGACATTACAAAATACTACTCGCTGGACGGTTACAGTGTCCAAAGAAACCGATGCGGCTGTGCGGAACATGCTTGTACAGCGTGGGCTAAAAAAAGGGGGGCTTTCCCAGTTCATCGAAGAGGCTGTTAAATGGAGGCTATTTGACCAGACATTGATTGAAGCCCGCGAATCTTTCTCTGAACTAGACCAATGTGTATTACAAAATATAATCTGCGAAGCGAGTCAGGTTGAGCGTGAGGAAATGCAATCAACTCTTCCGAGTAAATTCAGGAAACCCTATTGAATCATGAGGGTTGTGCTTGATACCAATATTCTTATAAGTGCATTGTTGGTTGAATCTTCGCTACCTGGGCGACTCGTTACCCTTTGGCGGAGAGGTCGTTTTAATCTTCTGACTTCAGACTTGCAACTGGATGAATTGTCGCGAGTTACTCGTTACCCCAAAATCCGCGAACACCTGACTCCTTCCATGGCTGGCCGACTTATCAATGACTTGC